>NZ_JASHLT010000085.1:0-13292 GCF_030056615.1 Streptomyces sp. HNM0645
CCTGCGGCGCTGTCCCTGCCCGCCCACCACCGAGGAACCCGTTGGAGACCCCGACCCGAGCGTCGGGCCCAAGCCATGCCCACTCAACGACCAGGGGCCGACCGCACCAATCCTCCGCCATCACCCCAGCTCAACCACTCGAAGCGAAACGGGGAGGTTAGGGTCACTTCGATCAATTGTTCAGTTGCGTAGGGTGGGGATAGCTCGTGCAACAACTCCTACGCCAGTTGCGCTACTTGGGGCACTGGCATAGATCCGTTTCGTTCGTCGCCTTCATGGCGATGATGATCACTCTGATACCGGACGATCCGGCGGCCGCCGCAGGCCGTGGCACGGATCTCGAAGAACTGGGGCGCGACCGCTCGGTCGCCGGCCGGGCGTTCTCCAAGGAGCGTCGCGAGGCCAGGAACGCCGCCGCGAAGGACTGGCAGCCGTCGACGGGCAAGGTCCCGGCCGGCGACTACCTGGTCCAGGTCACGGATCCACAGGGCACGACCACTTCGAAGAAGGCCGCCAAGCAGCGCCTGGGAGCCGCCTCCGGCCCCGCGCTCGGCAAGGCCCCGGAGGCCCTCGCCAAGCTTCCCGTGACTCTCCGCCGGGCACAGGACGCCCCCCGGTCCGAGGGCGCTCGTGCCAACGCGCCCAAGGCCGCGGCCGGTTCGGCGGCCCGGGTTCAGGTCAAGGATGCCGCCACCGCCCGCAGGGCAGGTGTCGAAGGTGTCCTCTTCACCGCCACCCCGGCGGCCGCGGAGGACGGCACCGCCGCCGCCGCGTCCGGCGCCGTGGAGGTCGAGCTCGACTACGCGGCCATCAAGGACACCTTCGGTGGTGACTGGGGTTCCAGGCTCCGCCTGGTCCAGCTGCCCGCCTGTGCGCTGACGAGTCCTCAGAAGGCGGAGTGCCGCACCCGCACCGAGCTGCACGGCTCCAACGACCCGGCGGCCCGCACCGTCGACGCCACCGTGGACCTGGGCAAGGCGCCCGCGCAGGGTTTCGCGGTCCGTAGCGCCGCGGCCGCCCCGATGGTCCTCGCGGCCACCGCGGCGGCGTCCGGTCCCGGCGGAAGCCACGAGGCGACTTCGCTGTCGCCGTCCGGCTCCTGGATGGCGGGCACTTCCTCCGGTGGCTTCTCGTGGACGTACCCCGTCGAGGCGCCCGAGGTCCCGGGCGGACCACAGCCGGAGATCGAGCTCTCGTACTCCTCGCAGTCCGTCGACGGCCGCACCGCGTCCACGAACGCCCAGTCGTCGTGGCTCGCCGAGGGCTGGGATTACGAGCCCGGTTTCATCGAGCGCAAGTACCGCTCGTGTTCGGACGACAAGGGCAAGGTCGACGGCAAGGCGCCGAACAACACCACCGACAACGGCGACCTGTGCTGGGGCTCCGACCACGTGGTGATGTCGCTGGGCGGCAACACCACCGAGCTCGTCAAGGACGACACCACCGGCAAGTGGCGCCCCGCGGACGACGACGGCACCAAGGTCGAGCAGAAGACCGGCGCCACCAACGGCACCAAGAGCGGTGAGTACTGGATCGTCACCGGCACCGACGGCGTCAAGTACCACTTCGGTCTGAACAAGCTGCCGAACGCCACGACGCAGACCACCAACTCGGCCCTGACCGTCCCGGTCTTCGGCAACCACCCCGGTGAGCCCTGCCACGCCACGGCGTTCATGGACTCCGACTGCACCCAGGCCTACCGCTGGAACCTGGACTATGTCGTCGACCCGCTCGGCGACGCCATGACCCTGTGGTGGAACAAGCACACGAACTTCTACGGCCAGAACATGAAGGCCGACCAGCAGATCTCGTACGTGCGCTCCGCCGACCTGGCCCGCATCGACTACGGCCAGCGCTCGGACAGCCTGTTCACGGCGCAGCCCGCCGGCCGGGTCACCTTCACCGTCTCCGAACGCTGCGTCCCGAACATCACGTTCGACTGCGCGGAATCCAAGCGGACCACCGCCAACGCCTCACGCTGGCCGGACACCCCGCTCGACCAGGAGTGTCTGTCCGGCGCCAAGTGCACCGACAAGTACTCCCCGACCTTCTGGTCCACCAAGCGCCTCACCAAGATCAGCACGCAGGTGCTGGCCGGGTCCGCGCTGACCAACGTCGACTCCTGGGCGCTGGAGAGCTCCTACCCGGACACCGGTGACGGCACCTCGCCGGCCCTCTGGCTGGACTCCATCACCCGCACCGGTCACGGCTCGGGATCGACGGCGTCGATGCCGAAGGTCAGCTTCTCGGGTGTTCAGCTCGACAACCGTGTCGACGGCGTCGAGGGCCTGCCGCCCTTCTCACGACTGCGCATCAACGCGATCGACACCGAGACCGGCGGTCGCATCGGCGTCTCCTACTCGCCGCGCGACTGCCAGGTTCTGGCCCCGCGTCGCATGCCGGCCTCGCCCGAGACCAACACCATGCGCTGCTTCCCGCAGTACTGGACCCCCAAGGGCGCGCTGAAGCCCGTCCAGGACTGGTTCCACAAGTACCTCGTCACCGAGGTGCGCGAGGAGGACCTGGTCACCGACAGCCCGGCCAAGGTCACCTCCTACGAGTTCATCGGCGGCGCCGCCTGGGCGTACGACGAGAGCGAGTTCACCGAGAACAAGCACCGCACCTGGTCCCAGTACCGCGGCTACGAGCGGGTCCGCACCCGCCTCGGCGCCGGCGACGACGTCAAGCAGCTCTCCGAGCACCGCTACTTCCGTGGTATGCACGGCGACAAGCTGCCCGCCGGCACCCGTACCTCGGTCGTCGAGGACTCCCAGGGCGGCAGTGTCAACGACCTGCCGCAGTACCAGGGTCAGCTGCGCGAGCAGATCACCTACGAGTCGGACGGCGGCGCCGTCGACTCCTCGACGCTCACCACCGCCTGGTCGGAGAAGACGGCCACCCGCGCCCGCACCGGCACCACGCCGCTGGAGGCGTGGATGACCCGCCCGGAGACCGTCCAGACCCGCGAGCGGGTCAAGGGCGAGACCTGGCGCACGTCGACCGAGACCACCAAGTACGACAGCTACGGCCTGCCGTACCAGGTGGACGAGACGACGCCCGGCGGCAAGCGCATGTGCTCCACGACCACGTACGCCCGCAACACCGCGGCGTACCTGCTGGAGTCGGAGTCCCGTGAACTCACCACCCTCGGCGCCTGCGGTACCACGGGCGGAGAGGTCGTCGAGGACACCCGCACCCTCTACGACAACCTGGCCTTCGGCGCCGCACCCACGAAGGGTCTCGCCACCGAGGTCCAGGAGCTGAACGCCGAGGGCACCGGCTACATCACGATCGACAAGACCGCGTACGACATCCACGGCCGCGAGACCGCGACGTGGGACGCCGAGAACCGCAAGACCTCGGTGACCTATACGCCGACGACGGTCGCCCGCCCGACGAAGCAGGTCTCCACCGACCCGCTGGGTCACACGGAGACGACCGACTTCGACGCCGTGCGCGGCATGCCGCTCGTGGAGACGGACGCCAACGGCAAGAAGGCGACGATGCAGTACGACCCGCTGGGCCGGCTGCTGAAGGTCTGGGAGATCGACCGCGACCCGGCGACTCAGACGCCGACCGCGGAGTACGGCTACACCGTGCGCCGCGACGGCCCGACGATCGTCACGTCCAAGACCCTCAAGGACAACGGCCAGTACGCCGTCTCCTACGAGATCCTCGACGGCCTGCTGCGTGAGCGGCAGACCCAGGACGAGGCAGTCGGCGCCGGCCGCATCGTCAACGACACCTTCTACGACACCGCCGGCCGCAAGTGGAAGGAGAACGACGGCTACTACAACGAACAGGAGCCCGAAGCGAAGCTCCTCCAGGTCGGCGACAACGAGGTCCCGTCGCAGAACCGGACGACGTTCAACGGCATGGGCGAGCCCACCGCCGAGGTGACGTACCACCGGGGGGTGGAGAAGCTCCGGACGACCACAGAGGTGGACGGGGATGTCACCACGACCGTCCCGCCGAAGGGCGACACCGTCACTGCGGTTTTCGACGACGCGGAGGGACGCACCTCCAGGCTGCGGGAGTACACCAACGACGCCCGTACGACGTGGCGAGACACGGTCTATGAGTACGACCATCTCGACAACGTCGTGAAGGTCACGGCGCCCGGTGGTGCAGTGACCACCTTCGAGTACGACGGGCGGGGTCGGCAGACCGCGGTGACGGACCCGGACGGGGGCCGGACGAAGCTCACGTACGACGACACGGACAATGTGACCGCTTCCACGGACCCGCTCGGCAACACCCTGGTCACGACGTACGACGCGGGTGGCCGCCCCACCTCCCTCCGCGAGGGCAGCGACGCCGGACCGAAGCGGATCGAGTGGACGTACGACACCCTTGCCAAGGGCCTGCCGACCGCCGCGATCCGATATGAGAACGGCCGCGAGTACCGCGACGAGGTCACCGCGTACGACAACGCCTACAGGGTGAAGTCGACCAAGACGGTGATCCCGGCCGAGGAGACCGGCCTGGGCGGTACCTACCAATACGACTATTCCTATACGCCGACTGGCAATATCGCCTGGGTGCAGGTCCCCGGCCTCGGCGGCCTCACCACCGAAAGGGTCGTGTTCCGCTACAACTCCGACGACCTGCCGCTCTCGATCAGCGGTGCTTCCACCTACCTCGGAGACGTCCAGTACTCAGCATTCGGCGAGATCCTGCGCACCGAAGCCGGCCCCGCCGGCAAGAAGGTCTACGGCTCGTACTTCTACGACGAGTTCACCCGTCGGCTCATGCAGTCGACCGTCGACCGCTCGATCGCACCCGGCCGAGTCAGTGACACCGCCTACTCGTACGACCAGGCCGGCAACGTCACCAAGATCACGGACACCCCTGGAGCCGCCGCCCCGGACTCCGGCAAGACAGACACCCAGTGCTTCGTCTACGACCAACTGCGGCAGATGACCTCTGCCTGGTCGGCGAAGACCGACGACTGCGCGGCCGGTCCCTCCAAGGAGGCGGTCGGCGGTCCGGACGCGTACTGGCAGAGCTACGAGTTCGACGATGCGGGCAACCGCACCAAGCTCGTGGAGCACGACACCACCGGTGACACCACCAAAGACGTCACCCGTACCTACACCTATGGCAAGACGGGTGTAGGCGGTCAGAACGCACTCGCGGAGGTCAAGTCCACAGGACCTGCGGGCCAGAACATCAACACGTTCGCGTACGACAAGGCAGGCAACACCACGACGCGGCAGGACAACGGCACCACCCAAACGCTCAAATGGAACGTTGAGGGAGAGTTGGAGTCGGTGTCGGAGCCCGTGGAGGGCGGCGGTACCAAGACCACTTCCTACCTCCACGGCGCGGACGGCGAACGACTCATCCGCACCGGCGCCGACGGCAGCAAGACGCTGTACTTGGGTGAGGCGGAGCTGACCGTCACTGCCGATCTGACGACCAAGAAGGCGGAGCGCTTCTACGCGCATCCTGACGGCGCGGTCACCGTCAGGGCCACCGGCGGGGTCCGGCAGCTCATGCTGTCCGACCACCACGGCTCGTCCAACACCGTTGTCGACATGATCGACACGGGCATGGGTGTCACTCGGCGCAAACTCCTGCCGTTCGGAGAAGAGCGGGGGGCACAGCCCTCCACCTGGCCCGGACAGCGAGGCTTCGTCGGTGGCACGGTCGACAAGGAGACCGGCCTCACCAGGCTCGGTGCCCGGGACTACGACCCGGCGACCGGCAGGTTCATCTCCGTCGACCCGATGGTCGACTACACCCAGCCGGCGACGATGAACCCGTACGCCTACAGCAACAACGCACCGGCGACGTTCTCCGACCCGGACGGGCTGTTCTTCCCGATCCTGATCGGCATCGCGGCCCGCATCGCCATCCAGGCGGCCATCCGCGCCGCGGCCCGCCGTGCGGCGATCATCGCGGCCCGTAAGGCGGCCCAGGCGGCGGCGCGTCGTGCCGCGGCCCTGGCCCGCAAGCGCGCCATCGAGGCGGCCAAGCGTCGTGCGGCCGCCAGAGCGAAGCGCGAAGCTGCACGCAAGGCAGCCGCAGCCAAGCGCGCCGCAGCCAAGCGCGCCGCACAGCGGGCGGCTGCGAAGCGCGCGGCGCAACGCAGGGCAGCTGCGCAGGCGCGCGCCAAGGCACAGCGCGCGGCGGCCAAGCGGGCGGCGGCCAAGCGTGCAGCCGCTCGAAAGGCGGCGGCCCGGCCGAAGCCCAGACCGAAACCGAGGAGTCAGCCCAAGGCCAAGCCGAAGCCTTCTCAGGCCAAGCGGCCGGCGCAGAAGGCCACTCGGCGGGCGGCGGAGGAAGCCAAGTCGGAGGCCAAGGAAGGCGCAAAAGAGGAGGTCCAGACTCAGGTCGAGAGCGGGACATGCGAGTTCAACAGCTTCGGGCCCGGAACGCTGGTGCTGATGGCCGACGGCTCCACCAAGCCGATCGAGAAGGTCAAGGCCGGCGACCAAGTCGTCGCCACCGACCCGAAGACGGGGAAAACCTCCGTCCAGACGGCCGCGGCGACGATCGTGGGCAAGGGCAGCAAGGACCTGGTCCGCATCACACTGAAGGTCCATGACGGCTCAACCTCCACCGAACCCAGGACCACCACGGTCACAGCCACGGCCGGACACCCCTTCTGGGTGCCGTCCCTGCGGGTGTGGGTCGACGCGGGTGCGCTGAATCCGGGCCAGTGGGTCCAGGCGTCTTCGGGAGCCTGGATCCAGATCAGCACGGTGGAGGCGTGGACGGCGCACAAGGCGACGGTCCACAACCTCACGGTTACCGATGTCCACACGTACTACGTGCTGGCGGGGGCCACGCCGGTTCTGGTGCACAACGCCAAGTGCAAGACCGTCGCAGAGAACGACGCAGGACGCTTCGGGGACCTCAATCCCGGTCAGCCCGGTGATGGCCTGGAAGCCCACCACATGCCCCAGGACGGCCTTGGACACCTCCCCAGGAACGAGGGCGGAGCGATCGTTATGAAGGCTGCCGACCACGCTCTGACGAGGACCTACAAGAGCCGGGGCCGCAGGACGAAGCGGCTTGAGGCCGGCCTTTCGTTCCGCACCGTTCTTGCACGTGACATTTGGGACATGCGCAGAATCGGGCAGTTGCAGTACGGCGATCCCGGCTACTACAACACGGGAATCCGAAGGCTGCTTACGTATTACCGCAGGATAGGCAAGATCTAGTTCGGATGGACGCCTGCGGTGTAGGAGTCGATCCTCTCCGCAGGCGTTCTTCGATGGAGCATTCAGGTGGTTTTGCCTTCTGCTATCGTTGCTGCATGTCTCGGTCTGCTGATCTGCTTCGGCGTCTGCGTGACGACCCGGCGCTCGTGGAGCTTCTTTCGTATCCGTTTGAATTTGATATCCGACGCGCTGATTACGTCGACGCGCCGCGTCTCATGTCAGGAATTTCCCTTGAGGTGGTCGCGGGAGATTTCACGGGTGGAAAGTTCTACCTGTGCGGCGAGGGGCCTGACCGCCCGATGCTGTACGCAAGCAGTGAGGGTGAGGCCGGACTCATTGCTTCGGATTTCTCCGGGGCCCTTGGTCTCGTGGTTGGCCTGCCGTACTGGCGGGACTGTCTCAAATACTCCGAAGACGGCGACGTGGCTTCGATGCAAGCGGCCGCGTCATTTCTGCAGCGCGATATGCTCGCAAATGATCCGGAAGTCGTTCCAGCGCAGTCCCGAGTGGCTGGCGCGCTGGGTCTGACGATTGAACCGGTGCCGACCCTGGTGGACCGCCTTCACGAGGCCGTGCGGAGCGCCGATCCGGGCGATGTGTTCTTGGATGAGACCGGAGAGTACGAGAGCCTGTTCGGACCCTTTCCGCCGAGTCGCAATCCAGACTGGCAGTGACGTCCTTGTGTGTCCGGCATAGCAGGAACTGACGCCGCGAACGCCACCTCCGTCAGCGGCACCGCGCTGCGGTCCCTCCCGACGGCCCGAGGCGGCAGGAGAACTGGACGTCGTCTGAGACGCACCGTCTCCAGGAAAGAGGTCACGGAGAAGTGGGGATGTCGCTTGAGGTCCTCCTCAGCCGGTTTCCGGTGACAGGGACTGTTGAACCGGCTGATCGGACATCAAGGTAAGGGTGGTTCCCAAGTGATGGAACTCAACAGAGTCCTGGCCAGGGCATTCGCGAGTATCGTCGTCTCGATCGACCTCTCTGATGACGATGCCATCGACCCTGACGTCGCGACGGACATTCTGGAGCCTGCCAGCGCGTTGCTCGACGACCTGAGCGAGCAGGACCGCCGGGCCTTTGCGGACATGCTGGTCGAGCTGGCCGAGCTGGAGGAGAACCCCGAGCGTCGTCGGGCGATGGCGGATCTTCCCGACGTTCTCGGTCTCCTCGACGAGGAAGAGGACTGACGGCCGCGTACGCGTGAGCGCGACCAGTGGATGAAGGGCCCGGCCTCACGCGTGAGGCCGGGCCCTGCCACATGAACATCAACCCGGGCAGGCGATCGCCGAGACCCCGTTGTTCCCTGTCCGACGAGCTCGTCCGGATCGGCTACGGCGACGGTTTCGACGAGCCCGACGCAACAGGGCACACTGCCGAGAAGCCGGTCGATGCGTTCAGCGGTCTGCTTCCTGACGATTCTTGGGACGCGTAGTCGCGTCATACGGCGAAGGGGCCGGCCCCCACATGGTGGTGGAGACCGGCTCGCCTGGAGTGAACATGTCGCTGGACATCCTCGTGCGTCGCTTCCCGGAGACGGGAGCCGTCGAGCCCGGTGAGCGCGAGCACCATGTGCCCGCGCCGCTCGCCGCGGTGTTCGGGCGGATGGCCGGCCGGACGCTCGCCGAAGGCTTTCTGCGGTTCCACACGCCCGCCTCCGCCCACGAGTCGTACGCGCTGTGCGCCCGGCTCATCGTAGGGCTGGAGGGGCGCTTCTTCCCCTTCGCCTTCGACTGGAACGGGCGTGAGCTGCTCTTCGACATCCGTGATCCCGAGGTGCGGCCCCGGTACATGATCATGGTGGATCCGGAGGAGGGCGAGCACTACACCACGGATCTCGGCCTCGACGACTTCTTCGTCGCGGTGACCGACGAGGACGCGCTCGCCTTCGCGTACTTCGACGAGTGGCGGAAGGCCAACCCCGGGGCGGGGCCCGTCGGGTTCGACCAGGTCGTCGGGTACAAGGTGCCGCTGAGCCTCGGTGGGGCGGACGATGTGGCGAACCTGGAGCTCACCGGGCGCCAGGTGTACGTCGAGCTGTGCGCGCAGATCGCGCTGCGGCTGAGGGAGAGCTGAGCCGCAGTCGCCAAGCTGTGGGGCACCGCACGCCTCCGTCCCCTCCACAGCCCCGCAACCGTTCGTACGATGAGGGGCAAACCCAAACAGACAGGAGCAACCATGTTCGGCGGTGCGTTGAACGAGCTGTTCGCTCCTGGGCGGCGGCACACCGAGGAGGAGCGGCGGCGTCAGGAGCTCACGCTCGAGGAGGCCGGTGACGCCGATCCCGGGCGGGGGCCGATAGACCTCGGGAGCGGGGTCGTGCTCATCCGGGTCCCAGCGGCACGGGACGAGGCGAGTTCCGCCGAGGGGGAGCCGGAGGACGGCGACAAAAACGCCGAGGGCGCTGAGGACACCAAGGCTGCAGAGGGTGGCAAGAACGCCCAGGACGGCAAGGCCGCCGAAGCGGCCCGGGCCGCCGAGGGCGCTGAGTAGACAGAACTGCTCGCGGCGGGCGCACTCGCCGCAGCCGCCCGTCGCCCACACGCCGGAGGGCCCGGCACCCCCACGGGTGCCGGGCCCTCCGTCTCGTGCGTACCGCCTCGG
Source organism: Streptomyces sp. HNM0645 (assembly GCF_030056615.1). Classification (NCBI taxonomy): domain Bacteria; kingdom Bacillati; phylum Actinomycetota; class Actinomycetes; order Kitasatosporales; family Streptomycetaceae; genus Streptomyces; species Streptomyces sp. HNM0645. The sequence goes on from NZ_JASHLT010000085.1 coordinate 9,777, forward strand.
CGGCGTCAGGCCTCGAAGACCTCGGTGACCAGCTGCTGCTGCTCCGCCTGGTGCCGCTTCGCCGAGCCCACCGCCGGGGACGACGAGTGGGGGCGGGAGATGCGGCGCAGGCGCTCGCCGTGGGGGATGTCCGCGCCGACCGCCAGGTCCAGGTGGTCGATCAGGTTGAGGGCGATGAACGGCCAGGCACCCTGGTTCGCCGGCTCCTCCTGGACCCACAGGTACTTCTCGGTGTTCGGGAACTTGGCGATCTCGGCCTGCAGTTCCGCACCCGGCAGCGGGTACAGGCGCTCCAGACGGATGATCGCCGTGTCCATGGCTCCGCGCTTCTGCCGCTCGGCCTCGAGGTCGTAGTAGACCTTGCCGGAGCAGAAGACGACCTTGCGGACGTCGGCCGCGTTCACCACTCCCGAATCGACCGCGGTGTCGCCGATGACCGGGCGGAAGCCGCCGGTGGTGAACTCCTCCACCTTGGACGCCGCGGCCTTCAGACGCAGCATCGACTTCGGGGTGAAGACGATGAGCGGCTTGTGGTGCGGGTTGTGGACCTGCCAGCGCAGCAGGTGGAAGTAGTTCGACGGCAGAGTCGGCATGGCGACCGTCATGTTGTTCTGCGCGCACAGCTGGAGGAAGCGCTCCGGGCGGGCGGACGAGTGGTCCGGGCCCTGGCCCTCGTAGCCGTGCGGCAGGAGCAGCGTGACGCCGGAGGTCTGGCCCCACTTCTGCTCGGCGGAGGAGATGAACTCGTCGACGACGGTCTGGGCGCCGTTGACGAAGTCACCGAACTGGGCCTCCCACATGACCAGCGACTCCGGGCGGGCCAGCGAGTAGCCGTACTCGAAGCCCATCGCCGCGTACTCGCTGAGCAGCGAGTCGTAGACGTTGTAGCGGGCCTGGTCGTCGGACAGGTAGAGCAGCGGGGTGTAGTCCTCGTTGGACTCCTGGTGCACCAGCACCGCGTGGCGCTGGCCGAAGGTGCCCCGGCGGGTGTCCTGGCCGGCGAGCCGGACCGGGGTGCCCTCCATCAGCAGCGAGCCGATGGCGAGGGTCTCGCCCATGCCCCAGTCGATCGTGCCGTCCTCGACCGAGGCCGCACGGCGCTGCAGCTGCGGCAGAAGTCGCGGGTGGACGGTGATGTTGTCGGGGACGTTGACCTGGGACTCGGCGATCCGCTTGACGACCTCCTGGGAGATCCCGGTGGTGACGGACACCGGGAACTCGGCCTGGGCGTCCGGGACATGGGCCGGGGCCGGGTGGCTGGTGGCCTCGCGGACCTCCGCGAAGACCTTCTCCAGCTGGCCCTGGAAGTCCTGCAGCGCCTGCTCGGCCTCTTCCAGCGTGATGTCGCCGCGGCCGATGAGCGACTCGGTGTAGAGCTTGCGCACCGAGCGCTTCTTGTCGATCAGGTTCACCATCTGAGGGTTGGTGAACTGCGGGTTGTCGCCCTCGTTGTGACCGCGGCGGCGGTAGCAGATGAGGTCGATCACGACGTCCTTGTTGAACGTCTGGCGGAACTCGAAGGCGAGCCGCGCCACACGGACGCACGCCTCCGGGTCGTCGCCGTTCACGTGGAAGATCGGTGCCTCGATCATGCGGGCCACGTCGGTCGCGTACATCGACGAACGCGACGACTCCGGGGCGGCGGTGAAGCCGACCTGGTTGTTGATGACGATGTGGACCGTGCCGCCGGTGCGGTACCCGCGCAGCTGCGACATGTTCAGGGTCTCGGCGACGACGCCCTGTCCGGCGAAGGCCGCGTCGCCGTGCAGGGCGACCGGCAGGACGGTGAAGTCCGTGCCGCCCTTGTTGATGATGTCCTGCTTGGCGCGGACGACGCCCTCGAGGACCGGGTCGACGGCCTCCAGGTGCGACGGGTTGGCGACCAGCGACACCTTGATCTGCTCGCCGTCGAGGCCCGTGAAGGTGCCCTCGGCGCCCAGGTGGTACTTCACGTCGCCGGAGCCGTGCATCGACTTCGGGTCGAGGTTGCCCTCGAACTCGCGGAAGATCTGGGCGTACGACTTGCCGACGATGTTCGCCAGGACGTTCAGCCGGCCGCGGTGGGCCATGCCGATGACGACCTCGTCCAGGCGGGACTCGGCCGCCGAGTCGATGACCGCGTCGAGCAGCGGGATGACGGACTCGCCGCCCTCCAGCGAGAAGCGCTTCTGGCCGACGTACTTGGTCTGCAGGAAGGTCTCGAAGGCCTCCGCCGCGTTCAGCCGGCGCAGGATGCGCAGCTGCTCCTCGCGCTCCGGCTTGGCGTGCGGGCGCTCCACGCGGTCCTGGATCCACTTGCGCTGCTTCGGGTCCTGGATGTGCATGAACTCGATGCCGGTGGTGCGGCAGTACGAGTCGCGCAGGACGCCGAGGATGTCGCGCAGCTTCATCATCGACTTGCCGCCGAAGCCGCCGACCGCGAACTCGCGCTCCAGGTCCCACAGGGTGAGCCCGTGCTCGGTGATGTCCAGGTCGGGGTGCTTGCGCTGGCGGTACTCCAGCGGGTCGGTGTCGGCCATGACGTGGCCGCGGACCCGGTAGGAGTGGATCAGCTCGAAGACCCGGGCGGCCTTGGTGACGTCGTCGTCGTGCGAGGCGTCGATGTCCTTGAGCCAGCGGACCGGCTCGTAGGGGATGCGCAGCGCCTCGAAGACGTCGTCGTAGAAGCCGTCCTCGCCGAGGAGGAGGTTGGCGACGATCCGCAGGAACTCGCCGGACGCGGCGCCCTGGATGACCCGGTGGTCGTACGTCGAGGTCAGGGTCATGACCTTGGAGACGCCCAGCTTGTTCAGGGTGTCCTGGGAGGTGCCCTGGAACTCGGCCGGGTAGTCCATCGAGCCGACGCCCATGATCACCGACTGTCCGGGCATCAGCCGCGGCACGGAGTGGACGGTGCCGAGGCCACCGGGGTTGGTGAGCGAGACGGTGACGCCGCTGAAGTCGTCCATCGTCAGCTTGTTGCTGCGGGCGCGGCGGACGATGTCCTCGTAGGCCTGCCAGAACTCGAAGAAGTTCATGGTCTCGGCCTTCTTGATGGCCGCGACGACGAGCTGCCGGTCGCCGTTCGGCTTCACCAGGTCGATGGCGAGGCCGAGGTTCACGTGCGGCGGCTTGACCAGGACGGGCTTGCCGTCCTTCTCGCCGTACGACCAGTTCATCGACGGCATGGCCTTGATCGCCTGCACCATCGCGTACCCGATGATGTGCGTGAAGGAGATCTTCCCCCCGCGGGCGCGCTTCAGGTGGTTGTTGATGACGATCCGGTTGTCGAAGAGCAGCTTCACCGGGACGGCGCGGACGGACGTGGCCGTCGGCAGCTCCAGCGAGGCGTTCATGTTCTTCGCGACCGCGGCGGAGGGGCCGCGCAGCGGCAGCATCTCCGGACCGTCGGGCGACCCTGCGGCCGGAGCGGCCTTGGCGGTGGGCTTGGCCGGAGCGGCGGCGGGCTTCGCGGGCGCGGCGGCGGGCTTCGCCGGTGCCGGTGCCGCGGCGGCGGGCCGCGCGGGGGCGGCAGGC
>NZ_JASHLT010000086.1:0-13027 GCF_030056615.1 Streptomyces sp. HNM0645
GCGATCAACCAGCTCAACCAGCTCGGCTACACCGTCACCCTCAACCCGAGGGAGCAGCCAGCCTGACCGACGACCCCGGACACCCGGCGACCCCACGGCCACCGGGCGTCCAATGCTGCCCACACCGACCCTGACCTGCTGCTATTTACGCGTCAGAGACCCTTTCCCAGGCAAAGCCGCAGGTGGCGGCAGACGAGTCGGGCTGTACGCCGGGTTCTGTCGCCCGGTGACCTCGCGGTCGCCGGGGAGACGGCCATCCATCTAGGACCGGTGTTGCCACCGGCCTCCTGCGGTCTACCCGCGGACTCGGGCGGGCAGCCCTCGGTCGTCCGCGCAGGGCCACCGTCCCTTTCGGGCGGCGGCCCCTCTTGACCTTGCTCCGGGTGNGTGACCTCGCGGTCGCCGGGGAGACGGCCATCCATCTAGGACCGGTGTTGCCACCGGCCTCCTGCGGTCTACCCGCGGACTCGGGCGGGCAGCCCTCGGTCGTCCGCGCAGGGCCACCGTCCCTTTCGGGCGGCGGCCCCTCTTGACCTTGCTCCGGGTGGGGTTTACCGAGCCGCCTGAGTCACCTCAGGCGCTGGTGGTCTCTTACACCACCGTTTCACCCTTACCGGGGACCGAGGTCCCCGGCGGTCTGTTCTCTGTGGCACTGTCCCGCGGGTCACCCCGGGTGGGCGTTACCCACCACCCTGCCCTGTGGAGCCCGGACGTTCCTCGGGAGGCCCCTGAGGGTCCTCACGCGGCCGTCCGCCCGGCTCGTCTGCCGTGTCGACCATGCTACCCGGCGCATCCGGGTCCGGGCACCGCCGTACCGGCTCCCGCCGGACCGTGCTCTCCCGCCGCCCCTCCCGGGCCCCGCCGGAGCCCGCACTCCCGCCGACCCTCCCGGCCCGCTCCCGGCCCCGCCGACCCGCCGGTCCCGCCGGTCCCACCGGTTCCGCCAGCCTGCTCGTTCCCGCTTGACCTGCTCGTTCCCGCTTGACCTGCTCGTTCCCGCTTGACCTTGCCGCAGCGTCAGGGTTTCTACTGAGGCCATGCGGATCGGAGAGATCGCCGCACTCGTCGGGGTCACCCCGCGTGCCGTGCGGCACTACCACCATCAGGGCCTGCTGCCCGAGCCCACCCGCCGGGCCAACGGCTACCGGGACTACTCGGTGCGCGACGCCGTGCTGCTCGCCCGTATCCGGCGGCTGACGGAGCTCGGGCTCGGGCTCGACGAGGTCAGGGACGTGCTCGCCGACGACGCGGGACGGGAGCTCGTGGGGGTCTTGGAGGAGCTGGACGACGATCTCGCCCGGCAGCAGGGACTGCTCTCCGAACGGCGCGAACGGCTGGGTGCGGTGCTGGAGCAGGCGCGCTCCGGGCGGCTGCCCGCCGAGGGTCCGGTGTCGCCGGAGCTGGCGGCGCTGTTCGGCAGTCTCGCCGCGGAGACCGCCGGGCGGCCCGAGTCCGCGACGGCGGCGAAGGACCGCGAGGTGCTCGCCCTGCTGGACACGGTCGTCCCGGCCGGGGAGCGCGACCGGCTGCTCGGCGCGATGCGACGGATGACCGAGGCTCCGGGCGCGGTGGAGCGCGCGTACCAGGTGTACGGGCTGCTCGACGCGCTCGCCGACGCCGACACCGGCGATCCCCGGGTCGAGGCGGCGGCCCGGGCGCTGGCCGACTGCATGCCCGACGAGGTCGCTGAGGAGCTCGGGGAGAAAGGCGCACCGGCGGGAGAGGGCGGGAGCACGTTAATGGACGCCTTCTTCGCCGAGTTCCCCCCGGCCCAGGCCGAGGCCGTGCGCCGCGCGCTGCGCCTCGTCGCGGAGCGGGCCCGGTGACGCGGGTGAAGCGCCTGCTCAGAGGTGTCGCCTATCTCGTCCTGCCCGCTGAACTGGCGCTCCTGGTCTGCCTGATGGCGGGGCTCCGGCCGCCCGCGCAGGTGATGGCCGCCGCCGAGGCGGCCGTCCTGCTCCTGCTGCTGGCCGAGGCCGCCGTGTTCCTCCGTCTGTGGCGCGGGCAGGGGATGACACCGCGCGAGGCCGTGCGGGAGCTGGTGCCGGAGCCGGTGCTCCGGCTGGCCGGGCACGAACTGCGGCTCATGTGGAGCCTGCTGCTCTGGGCGGCCCGGCGGCGCACCGGTGTCGGCCCGGGAGACCAGGTCTTCGGGCACGCCCGGAACCAGGCCGCGCTCCTCTTCGGCTTGGGCTTCGTCTGCGTCGTCGAGACCGTCGGGATGTCGTACCTGCTCAGCCCCTGGCCGGTGCTGCACGCCGTGGTGCTCGTCCTCGACGTCTACACCGTCCTCTTCGTCGTCGGTCTGCACGCGGCGTCCGTGACCCGGCCGCACACGCTGTCCGAGGACGTGTTGCGGCTGCGCCAGGCCGCCCACGTCGATCTGCGGATCCCGCTGGAGCGGATCGCCTCTGCCTCCCACGAGCTGGTGTTCACGCACGACAAGAAGGAGGACGGCGTGCTCAACCTGCCCGTCGGTGCGCAGACGTCGCTCACCCTCACGCTGTCGGAACCCGTCGAGTCGGTGGGGCTGCTGGGCAGGACGCGCCGGGTGCACACCGTTCGCTGCCACGCCGACGACGCCCGTGACCTGCTGCGGGCGGTCACGCGGGCGCGAACCGCACTTGCGCCGCCCCCGGATCGGCCAGCGTGAGCCGCACCCGCAGCGCCTCGCCCAGCGGGAGCTCAGCCCCGTCGCCGTCGACCGGGGCGACGACCGCCGGATCGTCCAACTGGACGGTGCCGAGGTCCGGTTCACCCTCCCGCACGTCCACCACGAACCCGTCGAAGACATCGCCGATCCGGCCCGTCAGCAGGGCCGCCTCGACGGTGTCGACGCTCTGGCGCTCGACGGTGTTCGCACGCCGGTTCCCCTCCACCATCTCCCGCGGGACGACGTCCAGTGACTCCCGTACCCACTCCGGGGGCTCCCGGCCCTCGGACGCGGCCAGGCACAGCTCGCCCGTGTACCGGTCGACGAGCCTGCGCAGCGGGGCGGTGCAGTGCGTGTACACGTCCGCGACGGCCGCGTGCACCGAGGGGTCGGGCAGCCGTCCGCCGCTGAACGCGCTGTAGCCGGCGCCGCGCAGCAGCGCCGTGCACTCCTGGAGGAACGCGGCGTGCCGGCGGTTCGACGGATCGAGCGACCGGACGACCTGCGCGTACGGGACATGGTGCGGCCAGGGGACGCGCAACGCCCGCGCGGTCCTGCGCAGCCGGGCGACGGCTCCGCCCGGCGCGGTCGGGAGGGTCCGCAGGATGCCGGTCCCGGCGGTGACCATCAGCCCGGCCGCGGCCATGCCGGTCAGCAGCGAGATCTGGGCGTTCCAGCGCTCCACGGGGTACGGGGCGCGGAACTCCAGTGCGTAGGAGTGGTCCTGGGTGACGATCTCCTGCTCGGGCAGGTTGAGCGAGATGCCACCCCGCTCCACTTCCAGCCGCTCGCGCAGCAGCCCGATCTCCTTGAGCAGGGCCACCGGCTCCTCCGCCGCGCCCGAGTCGATCTGCCGCTGCACCCCCGCGTAGTCCAGTCTGGCCCGGCTGCGGACCAGGGCCCGCCGTACGTCGGTGGCGACGGTCCGGCCGTCCGCGTCCAGGTCGAGGGTCCACAGCAGCGCGGGCGCGGTCCGGCCGGGCAGCAGACTGGCCGCGCCCTCGGAGAGCACCGGGGGGTGCAACGGGACCTTCTCGTCGGGGAAGTACAGCGTCTGCGTCCGCCGGTGCGCCTCGGCGTCGAGCGCGCCGCCCGGCGGCACGAACGCGGCCATGTCGGCGATGGCGTACCGCACCCGGTAGCCGCCGCGCGGCCGCCGTTCCAGATACATCGCCTGGTCCAGGTCGGCGGACGCCGGCGGGTCGACGGTGAAGAACGGGACGTCCGTCGCGTCCCGTTCCGGCGGCCGCGGGTCCCGCGCCGTCCGCTCCGCCTCGACGAGCACCTCGACCGGGAACCCCGCGGGTACGCCGAGCCGTGCCCGCAGCGCGCACAGGCAGGCCAGCAGCAGGTCGCCGGCCGCGCAGGTCACGTGCATACGACGGCGTGGCATGTGCCGAGCGTATGGCGGGGGCGACGGGGGTGCGACCGGGGCGTGGGCGTGCCCCGGTCGCACCCGCGCGGCCCCGCCCGCAGTTCGGCCCCGGGACCGTGCCCGGCCAGGGGACCGGCCCCGGGCACGGTCCCCGCCCGCCGTGCCCGGGCGCGCTGGACGACGGCGCTCCGCGCAGGACCACCCGTGAACGCAGGGGGTCCGCGACGACCACCGGTGGGGGGAAGGGGCTCCGCGCAGGACCACCGGTGGACGCAGGCGCTCCGCGCACGACCGCCGGTGAGGGAAGGGGTTCCGCGACGGCGGCGTGCGTGGCGGCGGAGTCCGCTGCTGCGGACGGCCCGCGAGGCGGGCTGCGGACGGCCGGCGCGGTGTGCCGATGCGGCCGACTACGCTGGCGAGGGGCCGCACCCCCGCTGTCCGTACGTCGCAGAGGAGAAACGCCGTGCTCGTGCTGTTGCCGCCGTCCGAGGGCAAAGCCGCTTCGGGGCGGGGGGCGCCGCTCAAGCCGGAGGCCCTGTCGCTGCCCGCCCTGGCCGCGGCGCGCACACAGGTGCTCGACGAGCTCGTGGAACTGTGCCTGGCGGACGAGGAGAAGGCCCGCGACGTACTCGGGCTGAGCGAGGGGCTGCGGGACGAGGTCGCGAAGAACGCCGGGCTGCGCACGGCCGGAGCGCGCCCGGCCGGCGAGATCTACACGGGCGTGCTGTACGACGCGCTCGGACTGGCCACGCTCGACGCCGCCGCGCGCCGGCGGGCCCGGAAGTCGCTGCTGGTGTTCTCCGGGCTCTGGGGCGCGGTCCGCGTCGACGACCGGATCCCCTCCTACCGCTGCTCGATGGGCGTGAAGCTGCCCGGTCTCGGGGCGCTGGCCGCGCACTGGCGGGCACCGATGGCGACCGCGCTGCCCGAGGCCGCCGGGGACGGGCTGGTCCTGGACCTCCGCTCGTCGGCGTACGCGGCGGCGTGGCGGCCGAAGGGCGAGATCGCGGGCCGTACGGCCACCGTGCGGGTGCTGCACTCGCAGATCGTCGACGGCGTCGAGAAGCGCTCCGTGGTCTCGCACTTCAACAAGGCGACCAAGGGCCGCATCGTGCGCGGTCTGCTGGAGTCCGGCGCCGCGCCGAAGGACCCGGCCGGACTGGTCGGGGCGCTGCGCGACCTCGGATACACGGTCGAGGCGGAGGCGCCGGACCGGCCGGGGAAGGCGTGGGCGCTCGACGTGGTGGTGACGGAGATCCACTGACCGTCCGCCGGTGACGCCGCCCCCGGCGCGGACGACGCGAGCATCCTGGCCGCGGTGGAGCCGCTGCTGCCGGAGAAACGCGGAGGCGCAGACCGCCACGGCGCTCGCCGACCGTCACGCGTCCGCCGTCGGCCGGCGTGCGCCCGCCGGGGGCCTTGTGCCCGCCGACCCCCTTGCTGTGCGCGGGGTGCACCATGCGTCGCACGGAGCGTTTGGCAGGGGAGGGCGCCGGCTGACCTCCGTGCTCGGCCTGGCCCCGTCGTCCCGGTCGTCGTGCTGGACGACGCCGCCGAGGTCGTCCCGCTCGCCCTTGCGCTCGTGGCGGGCGTGCGGCAGTTCGCGCTGCGCGGGCGCTCGCGGTGGTTTTCGGCCGTGCCGCCGGCGTGGCAGGTGTCGTCCGTGTGGCCGGCGCGGCCGTCCGCGATCGCCGGACGGGCTGGGCCGTCGCGCCCTGCCCGAGCGGCGGGCGTGGCGGTCGGGTCGGCGCCGGGGCTCGTGGCCGCGCGCGCATGAGCTGCCGCGCCCCGACGCGACCGTGAGCGTGGCGGGCCCGGGCGCCATGAATCACGCCCGTGCCCCGATCACGCCCCCGCACCCCGGCACGTTCCCCGGCCCCGGCCCGTCCCGGTGCCGAAGGCCCGGGGCCCCGCGCGCGGCCGCGCAGCGCCGTGGTCAGCGCAAGTGGCTCGTGTCGTTCAGCAGCCGCAGCGAGGCGTTGCCGTCCGCGTAGTACGCCACCGCCGACACCGACGCAGCCGAGAGCTCCATGCGGAACAGGGACTCCGGGGGCGCGCCGATGGCCAGGCGGACCAGGGTCTTGATCGGGGTCACGTGGGTGACCACGAGGACCGTGCGCCCCCGGTACTCCCGCACCAGCCGGTCCCGCGTCGCCGCGACCCGCCGCGCCACCGTCGCGAAGCTCTCGCCGCCGCCCGTGGGCTCCGCCTTCGGGGACGCGAGCCAGGCGTCGAGGTCGTCGCCGTACCGCTCCCGGACCTCGGCGAAGGTCAGGCCCTCCCACGCGCCGAAGTCCGTCTCGCGCAGCCCGTCGTCGATCCGCACGTCGAGCCCGAGGCGGGTCGCGACGGCCTCCGCGGTCTGCCGGCAGCGCTTGAGCGGCGAGGAGACGATCGCCTGGATCGTGCCGCGCTCGGCCAGCGCCGCCGCCACGGCCTCGGCCTGGCGACGGCCGACCGCGGACAGCTCGTGGTCGCCGCTGCCGGAGAACCGCTTCTCCGGGGTCAGCGCGGTCTCTCCGTGCCTCAGCAGGACGAACGTCGCCGGCGGCCCGAGGTCCGGGCCCCAGCCGGCGCCCTCCACCTCGGTGCTCTTGGGCAGCGTCGCCTGCGCGGCCACCGCGCGCGCCGGGGCACCGGACCCGCCCGTCTCGGACACACCCGCGTTCCCCGTACGGGAGGCCAGTGCCGCCCGTGCCTTCGCCGCGCCCGCCGCCGCGTCACCGACGACCCGGGCCGCCCGCACGTCCTCGGCGGAGGACGACAGCGCCGCCGAGGACGCCGACGGCTCCCACTGCTCGCCGCGGCGTCCCGCGTCCATGGCCTCGTTGGCCAGCCGGTCCGCGTGCTTGTTGCGCTCGCGCGGGATCCACTCGTACGTGACCCGTCCCGACGGGAAGATCCCCGCGGCCTCGGCCGCGAGCGGCTTCATGTCCGGATGCTTGATCTTCCAGCGGCCCGACATCTGCTCCACGACGAGCTTGGAGTCCATGCGGGCGTGCACCCGGGCGTCGGGATCGAGTTCCCTCGCCGCCCTCAGACCGGCGATGAGGCCCCGGTACTCGGCGACGTTGTTCGTGGCGACACCGATGTACTCGGCCCGCTCCACCAGCGGTTCCCCGCTCGCCGCGTCGCGGACGACGGCCCCGTACCCCGCCGGTCCCGGGTTGCCCCGGGAACCCCCGTCGGCCTCGACGACCAGCCCGCGCATCAGAGACCGGACTCCGACGTGCGGACGAGGATGCGGCGGCAGTTCTCGCAGCGCACGACCGTGTCGGGAGCGGCGGCGCGGACCTCGTTCAGCTCGGTGATGTTGAGCTCGATGTGGCAGCCCTCGCAGCGGCGCTGGTACAGCCGGGCCGCGCCCACCCCGCCCTGCTGCTCGCGGAGCTTCTCGTAGAGCTTCATCAGGTCGGCGGGCACCGAGCCGGCGACGACCTCGCGCTCCTTGCCGACCGACGCGGACTCGCCGTCGAGTTGCTCGAACGCAGCGTCCCGGCGGGCCGTGGCGTCGTCGACCTTCGCCTGGACGGAGGAGACGCGCTCGGTCAGTTCGGCGACGCGCTCCTGCGCGGACTCACGGCGCTCCATGACCTCGAGGACGACGTCCTCCAGGTCGCCCTGGCGCTTGGCGAGCGAGGCGATCTCCTTCTGGAGGTTCTCGAGGTCCTTGGGAGAGGTGATCGCGCCGGAGTCGAGACGCTGCTGGTCCCGCACGGAGCGCTGGCGGACCTGGTCGACGTCCTGCTCGGCCTTGGTCTGCTCGCGGGCGCAGTCGCTCTCCTCCGTCTGCGCGGCGACGAGCAGGTCGCGCAGCTGCGAGAGGTCCTTGTTCAGCGACTCCAGTTCGACGTGCTCGGGCAGGGACCTGCGCTTGTGCGCGATCTGCGACAAACGCACGTCCAGGGCCTGGACGTCGAGGAGTCGGATCTGGTCGGCGGGCGCGGCGTTCAGTTGGGGGCTCCAGAGGTGTGGTGGGAGGACCAGGGGTCGGTGACCGTCTTGGAGACATGGACCCGCAGGTTCCAGCCGTGGCGGTCGGAGATCTCGTCGAGCTGGGCGGCGGCCTGTTCGCACCAGGGCCACTCGGTGGCCCAGTGGGCGGCGTCGACCAGCCCGAGCGGCGCCTGCTGAACGGCCTCGGACACGGGGTGGTGCCGCAGGTCGGCGGTGAGGAACGCGTCGACGCCGGCGGCCCGGGCGGCCCCGAAGAGGCTGTCGCCGGAGCCGCCGCTGACGGCGACGCGGCGGACGGTCGCGTTCGGGTCTCCCGCGACGCGGATGCCCTGGGCGGTGGCGGGCAGCCGCGCGGCGGCGCGGGCCGCGAACTCGCGCAGCGTCTCGGGGTGGTCGAGTTCGCAGATCCGCCCCAGGCCGTTCTCGGGCACGAGGGGACCGGTGACGCGGAGGTCGAGAGCGCCGGCGAGGGCGTCGGAGACGCCGGGGTCGGCGGTGTCGGCGTTGGTGTGCGCGACGTGCAGGGCGATGTCGTGCTTGATGAGGGTGTGGACGACCCGCCCCTTGAAGTGGGAGGCCGCGACGGTCGTGGTGCCGCGCAGATAGAGCGGGTGATGGGTGACGACCAGGTCCGCGCCGAGTGCGACGGCCTCCTCGGCGATCTCCATGACGGGATCGACGGCGAAGAGGACGCGGGTGATCTCGGCGTCGGGCTCACCGCAGACCGTGCCGACGGCGTCCCATTCCTCTGCCCGCTCGGGAGGCCAGAGGGCGTCGAGCTCGGCGATGACTTCAGACAGACGGGGCACGGAGGCAAGGCTACCTGCCCGCCGTGTCCGGCCGTCCGTCGCCGGGTGCCCCGGGGACCCGCACGGCCGGGCGGCCCCCGGTCCACCCGACCGGGCGGCCCCGACGTGCGAGAGGACTCCTCCGCGGCGGTGGCGCACGAACGGCCCCCGGCGGCCCGGCTCAGGCGCCTCGCCTCGGTCCTCGCCCCCTGGAGCACAACAGCCGCCCCTCCCTCAGGCAAATCCGGATTCGGCCATCCTTATGTGTGAAGTGAACCGGCTCACGGTGTTCGGCTGGAAGTGCGAAAACTAGCTTCGATGGCCGGAGGTGACCATCCGATGACAGCGTGTGCCATCGAGGAAGCCGCGGAGCACGAGGCCGTACGGCCCGAACCGCGGGCGGCGCTCACGGTCGGCGCGGGCGGCAGTTACGCGGCGCGCCTCGCGGGGCGCGGAGACGCCCTGTTCGCCGAGCGCTGGACGCTCGACGGTCCGGAGCCGTACGCGGTGCCGCTGCCGCTCGGCCAGCCCGAGGAGGCCGACACGGAGGTGGCCCCGCTCGCCGACGGACGGGTGCTGGTCCACCGGCGGGTGGCGGGGCTCCGTTCGTTCTCCCTGCTCTACCCGACGGGGCCGGGCACGGGTGAACTTCCGCTGGGCTCCGTGGAGTCGGCCGAGCTTCGGCTGCTCCCGCCGTCCCCGGACGGCACCTGTGCCTATGCGCTGGCGCCGGGCGAGAGCTCGACGGCCGTGTGGCTGGTGGCGGGCGGGGCGTTCGGGCCCGAGCGGGTCGCGGAGGTGCCCGGCCGCTGCTCGGGCGGGGTGTGGCTGGACCGCACGGGCCGGATGCTGGCACTGGACCGCGAGCGGGACGGGATCACCAAGGCGGTGGTCGTCGACCTGGAGCGGGGCGGCGAGGTGACGCCGCTGCTGCAGATCACGGAGGACAGCAACGACCGGTTGCTGCTCGCCGACGCGGAGAGCGGGCTGCTGATGATCCGCTCGGACGCGGCGGGCCACGACCGGCTGGGGTGGGGTGTGCTCGGGAGCCTGCGGCCGGCTCGGTTCCCGGAGTGCCTGCGGCTGCCGGACGCGGCGGTGACGCCGTTCGCGATCCAGCCGGGGCGGGTCCTGATACCGGAGAGCTGCGCGGTGGCGCTGAGGATCGACGCGGCGGCGGGCACATGGGTGGGGGTCTGGCGGCCGGCCGGGCGGCGTCTGCACCAACTCCCTTCACCGGAAGGATGGTTGGCCGGTTCCGGGCTTTGGAGCCGGGAGGGGGTGCTGCAACTGCCCTGCACGACGGAGGCGGTGACATGCGGGGTGGCGCGGCTGGAGCCTCCCCAGGACCTCCTTCCGCCCGCACCCGCCATGGAACCGGCACAACCGGAACGCGCAGGTGGGGAACCGCACGGAGGTACGGGAACTGCCCCGTGCAGACCCGTGCCGCTGCAGCAGGCGCCTCTCACGGGGCGCGCGGCACCTGGTTAGACTCTGCGGCCGGGGACACGCAGCCGCGCCGTGCGGATGCCGACGGTGACGGCTACCCCGGTGACACCACATCGGCGATGGAACAACGGGGTGAATTCCCACATGTCTGAGGCCCGAACCGACACGACCCAGGCGCGTCCGCAGGGAGCGGGCGCGAACCAGGCCGAGGCCGTCGGCTCCGGCAAGCACCGGGGCGGTGCCGCTGCTTCGGAGGACACGACGTCTCCGGCGCACGGCCGCCACCGCCGCCCGACGAAGGACGAGGCGGCATAGCAGCGCCGCGAGGCGCATGGGTGGGTGAGGGCCGCCGCGGAAGCCCGCGGCGGCCCTCACCCACGTCAACGGCCGCCTCGTGGGTGCACGCGCGTCGCCGGACGTCTCCACGACGACGGCCCGATCCGCGGCCGCCTCCGTGGAGACCCTCGCTCACACCGGGCCGCCACCGGAGCGCCCCGCTCACACCCCCGGCCGTCTCCACGACGACGACTCGGCCCCGGCCCTCGCCTCGGGAGCCGGTGGCGGCGCGCGGAACCGGGCGGTGCCGGGCAGTTCCGGCGCACCGAGTGGCATCGGCCGGCCGACGTCCCGGTACGCCGGCCGTGCCGGTGGGGCGGAAGCCCGGGGACTACGCCCGCTTCAGCGACAGCACCTCCGTCGCCGCGAAGGTCTCGTCCGGCGCCCGGTCCGCGTAGTACGGGCCGAGGAGGCCCGTCAGCTCCTCGTACGAGAAGGCCTCCTTGGCCGAGTCGAACTGTGCCGCGACCCTCGGGCGGTCGAGGACCGCGACCATGCCCCCGTGGACGACGAGGAGTTGCCCTGTGATGCGGGACGCGGCCGGGGATGCGAGGTAGCCGACGAGCGGGGCGACGTGTTCCGGGGCGAGCGGATCGAGTTCGCCGGGGGCCGGTTCGCCGAATCCCGCGAAGACGTCCTCGGTCATGCGCGTACGGGCCCGGGGGCAGATCGCGTTCGCCGTGACGCCGTACTTCCGCAGTGCCGACGCCGTCGAGGTGGTCAGGCCGACGATGCCGCCCTTGGCGGCCGCGTAGTTGGGCTGGCCCGCCGAGCCCGCGAGGAACGCCTCGGAGGAGGTGTTGACGACCCGGCCGTAGACCGGGCCGCCCGACGCCTTGGACCGTTCGCGCCAGTGTGCCGAGGCGAAGTGGGTGGTGTTGAAGTGGCCCTTGAGGTGGACCCGGATCACCGAGTCCCACTCGTCCTCGCTCATCGAGAAGACCATCCGGTCCCGCAGGATGCCCGCGTTGTTCACGAGGATGTCGAGCTTGCCGTACATGCCGACGGCAAGGGCGACGAGGGCCCCGGCCGCCTCGAAGTCCGAGACGTCGCCGGTATGGGCGACCGCCCGGCCGCCCGCCGCCCGTATCTCCTCCGCGACCTGTTCGGCAGGCGCCGTGGACGCCTCGCCCGAGCCGTCACGGCCCGGCTGCCCGTAGTCGTTGACGACGACAGCCGCGCCCAGCCGTGCGAGTTCGAGCGCCTCGGCCCGGCCGAGGCCGCGGCCCGCGCCCGTGACGATCGCGGACAGGCCCTGGAGTGGGAGTGACATCGCGGTCCCCCCTCAGATCTCGATACAGGTGCGCAGCGCCTCGCCCGTACGCATCTGGGTCAGGGCCTCGTTGATCTCCGCGAGCTGTACCCGGTGGGTGATGAGCGATTCCAGGTCGATCCGGCCGGCTCGCCAGAGCGCGATGGTCCGTTCGTAGGAGCGGAGCACATCGCCGCCCCCGTACATCGAAGGCAGGATCCGCTTCTCGTCGAAGAACAGCTCGAACATGTTGAGCTGGAGGAAGTCGTCCATGGCCCCGGCCCCGACGATGCACAGGGTCCCGCCTCGCCGGGTCGTCTCGTACGCCGACCTCGCGGTGGCGGACTTGCCGACGACCTCGAACACGTAGTCGAAGCCCTCGCCGCCGGTGATCCGCTGCCTGGCGTCGCCGAGCGCGTCCGGCGCGACGGCCTCGGTGGCGCCGAAGGCCAGCGCCGCCTCGCGCCGTGAGGCCACCGGATCGACGGCGACGATCTGCGCGGCGCCCTGCACCCGGGCGCCCTGGATGGTGGAGATGCCGACGCCGCCGCAGCCGATGACGGCGACCGACGAGCCGGCCTCCACCCTGGCGGTGTTGATGGCCGCGCCGAGCCCCGTGGTGACGCCGCAGCCGATGAGCGCCGCGATCTCGTACGGGACGTCGTCGGGAATCGGCACCGCGCAGCCGGCGTCGACGACGACCTCCTCCACGAAGGTGCCGGTCCCGGCGAAGCCGAAGACATCGCCGCCGGGACGCCTGAAGTTGGGCGTGCCCGCGTTCATGAACCCGGCGAGGCAGAGCTGGGTCTGACCTCGTCGGCAGGCCGGGCAGCTTCCGCAGGCGGGCAGCCAGCACATCAGCACCCGGTCGCCCTGCTTGACGGCGGTCACGCCGTCGCCGACGTCGAGCACCTCCCCGGCACCCTCGTGGCCCGGGATGAACGGCGCCGGTTGCGGCAGCACCCCGCTCATCGCGGAGACGTCCGAATGGCACAGCCCGGTTGCCCTGACCCGGATCCTCACCTTGCCGGGGCCGAAGCCCACCGTCTCGACGTCGTCGAGGACGTCGAGCTTGTCCTGGCCGATCTCGTGCAGTACGGCAGCGCGCATGTGCGCCCCCTTCGGAAGTCGGGCTTCGGGTTCGGGCTTCGCTGTTCACGGGGCCGGGGGCGGAGAGCCGGGACCGGCTGGCGGAGAGCCGGGACCGGCTGGCGGAG
>NZ_JASHLT010000087.1:0-10703 GCF_030056615.1 Streptomyces sp. HNM0645
CCGGCACCCTGCCCCGCGCCATGGCCTCCCTGCGCAACCTCGCCATCAGCGTCTTCCGCCAGGACGGCCACACCAACATCGCCGCCGCCCTCCGCCACACCGGCCGCGACTACCACCGGCCCCTACGAGCCCTCGGACTCACGTGACGAACCCAGACAGATCTCGATCATGCAATGACCCTGTACGCGGGGGGCGTCGGCGGATTTTTGCCATGCGCGGAGGAGCTTGGTGCTCCTCGTCCTTGCGTTTCACTGATTGCTTGAATGCATTGGGGGAAGTGGAATGCGTAATACCACTCGCAGAGGATTTGTCGGAATTCTTGCCGCGACGATGGGGGCCATGACCCTGGCAGGGCTGCCTGGTCAGGCCGTGGCGGCGGAGAGTCAGATTCCCTCCACGCCGCAGGCGTACGTCGCGTGGCTCGAGGCCAAGTCGGATCCGGGCGCTGCTGAGACGATCGCACAGTTCAAGGCGCTGCCCGAGGAGAAGCAGAAGAAGTTCATCGGCTATCTGAACGCGCCGGATCACTTCAAGGCGTTCATGGACGCGGTGGAGAGCCCGACCGCCAAGCGAAGTGTGCTTGCCGACGGCGACATCGTCATTGCCAAGGAAGAGCAGAGCGGGGAGATGTCCACGCGGGGGACTGCGGGCGACAAGAACGTCTGGCACAGCGTTTCCGACAAGATCTTCGGCATCAAGGTCACGACCGTGAAGCTCGGTGTCAACTACCGCACCACCGCCACCAGGACCACGAAGGTCTACGGAGGGTGGGCGAGCCACACGAACTGGGTGCCGGCTCTGAAGTTCGAGCACCAACCGATCAAGAACTGGATCTCCGCCGACCCGGGCAACAACGCGCACTCGGAGACCGTCTGGAAGGGCGAGTTCGCCGTGTACGGCGTCTGGTCGTGCCGTCACCGTGTCTGGGCCGACCAGGACGGCTTCAAGGGCGGATACCTCAAGCGCGTGTGACCCGCTCCGGCATGACGTGGGGCGTGCCTGCCTGATCGCCTGTCAACAGCCCGCCGGCTGATGCCGGCAACTCCGGCGGCCGTGGTCCCTCTGCGTTCTCTCGCACGGCATGAGTGCCGGCGCGGGGACAGCGAGGGCCACGGCCGCCGAAGTGCGCACCAGTGTGTGCGACGCGCCGGCCCCGCGGGTGAGCCGGGAGAGTGGTGTGGGGCGCTGGCAGGGCTTCCCTCACCCCCGGCCGCCGTGTATCGTTTCTCGATAACATCGAAAAACGATACACGGGGGTTGTGATGGCTGAGGACCGCAAGCTCCTCGAACCCTTCTCCAAAACGGTCTCGGGCCTTCTGCGGCTGCTTGTCGGCCTGCTTCTGATCGCCTTCGCCTTCAGCCTGTTCAACCAGGGCATCCCGTTCTGGAGTGCCGCAGAGAACTGCGTCACCGCCCACTGGATGGCAGGCAGTTCGAGTGCCGCCGACACCCTCTTCGGCACCCGTCCGGGAGCTCAGGTCACCGCGATCCCGCGATACTGCGCCGAGAACCCCAGCGGCTACCAGCGGTTCCTCGGACTCTTCACCGACGTCCCGTCGCTGATTCTCCTGATCTGCGGGCTCCTGGTACTCAACCGGCTCCTGCGATCGGCCGCGCAAGACGGCGTCTACACCCAGCAGACCGCCGCCAGGCTGCGGCTGCTCGGGTGGCTGCTGCTGGTCGGCAGCCTGGTCGCCGAGCTCGCCCAGGCGGTCGCCCAGGCGGCTCTGCTGGCGACACTCACCAAGGACGTCGCGTTCTCCCTCGACACGGTGGTGAACACCATGACAGCCCCCTACCTGGCGATGCTGACGGGTCTAGGGCTGCTGACCTTCGCGCGGATCATGAACGTCGGCGTAGCCATGCGTGAGGACCTCGAAGGGACTGTCTGATGCCGGCAGAGGCGAACGAGAACCGCGCCATCGATGTGCATCTCGACCGTCTCCTCGCAGAACGAGGCATGACGCTCACAGAACTCGCGGCCGCGGTCGGGGTCACCAACGTCAACCTTTCGATCCTCAAGAACGGCCGCGCAAAAGCGATCCGCTTCACCACCCTGACCAGCATCTGCCACGTGCTGGACTGCCAGCCGGGAGACCTCCTCAGCTACCGCGAAGCCGACGACAGCACTATCGAACCCGCATGAACCGGCACCAAACCACCCGCATACGAAAAGGAAGTCACCGATGATCGCAATGATGGACACCTGGATGAAGATCACCGCGGTGGCCGTCACCGTAGCGGCGATCGCCCTCGCGGTCGCCGCCACCAGGTGGCTCAAGCGACGCTAACGCAGCCCCGGAGCAGAAACGGGGCTGGTGCTTACCTGCGCGCTCCGACCGTTCCAGGCGCCTGCGGGAAGCGGTGCCGGGCGGAACCGGACCGTCGGCACCTGCCCCCGAGCCTGATGCGGGCAGCCCGCCGGCCCGCGCCCCCCGTCGCGGGTCGGCGGTCCCCAGCCGGTGCCCCGGACCGATGCCCCCGATCGGTCCGGGGCACCGCCGTGTCAGATCGCTCCCAGCTCTGTGAGCACGTGGGCGCGGTCGGTGGGGAGTTTCGCGCGGCGGTTGCGTTGGTTGGCGAGCCAGACGCCGAGTTTGACCGCGCGGTCCTGGCCGTCGTGGACGACGTGTTCGACGTGCCCTCGCGAGACGCCCGTCAGGGTGCCTTCGCGGGCGTGGTAGGCGCGGGCTGCGGCGAGGCCGCGTTCCCATGCCGCGGCACGGCCGCCGGCCTTTGGGGCCGCCGCGGCGGGCTCGGGCGCGGTGACTCCCAGTACGGCCAGTCGCTCGCGCTGCGCCGCCGATAGTTCGGCCCATGTCTCGCGCTGCCTGGCCAGCCATCGGCCGACGTCTGCGCCGTGCACGGTCACCCCGGGGGTGATCTCGTCTACCGCCGCGCCGCCGTCCACCACCAAGGCCCGCACTCCGGAGTAGGTATCGGGTGCGGGGCCGTGCGGAACCAAGTCGGGGCGGGCTAGCGCACGGCGGTCCGTCTGCGCCGCCGCGCCCAGTTCCTCTTCGGCCTGTGCGGAGGTCGAAGAGGTGAGTGGCCTGGGCGGGGCGGCGGTGGTGGAGGCTTCGAAGCGCCGGCGGCGCAGCTTCTCCGCGGCCTTCAGATCGGCCTTGAGCCGCCGGGCGGCCGCGGTCCGTGCGGCCTGGACGGAGCGGATCTGCTCCCGGCTCGCCGCAGCGGCCAGGAACGCCGACCCGAGATGGCGGCCGGTCGCGGCGTCGAAGACCTCGATGGTGTCGTCGTGATGGGGCAGGTGGCGTACCGAGACCTTCGTGCCGGTACGGCCGTTCATCCACGGGGCGAGGTAGTCGCGGCGGCGCCACCGCACCCCGCTGGTACTGATCGTGTACGTACGGCCGTCGTCCTCCAGGGCGAACGTCGCCAGCTGCCCCGCGGACACGTCCGTGAGCGGGGTCGCGCCGGCCTGCCACGCCTGGATGGGGGTCCTCCCGTTCAGCGCGGACGGATGGTGGCGGGTGTTCCACCAGCACACCCAGTCCAGCAGTAGTCCCACGAACGCCTCGTAGGTGAGCGGTGGGGCGTCGGGGTCGGCGAGTCGGCCGCGGTTGAGTTTCTGGCGGCCGGTGTAGCGGGGGAGTGAGACGAGGAACATCTCTTCCACCGCGTCGTTCAGCGCCTCGATCGTGCCCTTGAGATGCGGGCTGTAGGCGGGCAGGTCGGTGACGGGGACGGCGAGCGCGCCCATCGCCGCGGTGACCGTCTGGCACAGGAACTCCTTGCCGCGATCGACCCGGATCTGACCGGGCAGGCCGCCCACCGGTCCGAACGGCTCGCTGCGGGTGATCGCGATCCGCAGGGACGCCAGTACTGCGTCCCGGCTCGGAGCGTGCGCGGTGACCGCGGCCCCGGTGATCGCCTTGGTGGCGCAGTCGATGAACCAGGTCACCCACGGTGTGGCCAGCTCACCTTCCACATCGACTTCGACGGGCACGTGCTTGTGGTCGCCCTCCCACGCCGCGTTGCGATGCGTCGGCGGGCGCTGCCCGAACACGTCGTGAGCACGGCGGGCGGCTTCCCCACTCTTCAGCCCGGCCCGCTCGCCGCGGGTCAGGTCCCGGCGGATCGCCCGGTGCAACGTGGAGAGCTAGGGCACCGCGGGAGCGTTCGGATCGTCGGCCGCCCGCTGTACCAGCTCGGCGTGGACTCGGGAGGCATTACCGCCCCACAGCGCCAGCAGCCGCCGGACTTCGGTGGTGACCGTGAAATGGGGCGCCTCCACCCGTGCGAGGCGGTGATCCTTGCGGGCAGCGGCCAGCCACCGCCACACTGTCCGCTCCGACTTCCCCAACGCCTTTGCCACCAGGCGCACATGCGCGGCGCTCAGCTCACCGCGGCTGTCGAGGTCCAGCAGCCGGGGCATTGCCGCCGCCCGGCCCGACGTTGGCGGGAACAGGGCCACCGGACCGCCTTCGCGATCACCATCACGCCTTCCCTGCATCATGGCCCTTCCCACGAGAACCGGACGGCATGAACTGCCCTCCAGGTCCCAGGTATCGCAGCCCTTCGGCACCCTACTGACGTGAATCGGCATAAGACTGACAGCAGCCATGGTCATCCGATACAGATGTGCTCCACGTGCCGCCCAGCATGGTTGATCTGGTGCTCTGCACGGGCGCCGACGCCCGCGTCTTGTGGCCGGGGCGCGTATCCGGTGTCACTGACCCAGGTACGGGGCGTGCTGCTCGGACAGTTCGGCCGGGTGCAGGCACGTCTGGGCACGTGGTCATGTGTTGGGTACGTGAGGGGGAGCGGCGGGTGCGGTGGCGCCGGGTGGTGAGGCTGTTGATGTCTGTGGTGGCCGCGGTCAGGGCGTCCAGCCTCTCACCCCGTCCAACTGACCGCCGTCCGAGGGGTGAAAAATCATACCGGACAAGGAAATGAGCTGTCCGCATACAAGGAGATCAACTGTCCGCTCACCCGGACGTCCCACTGTCCGTGGACAGCGACTTCGACGCCTACTGGCGCTACCACCAGCAACGCGATCACCTACGGTTCACACCATCCGCTACCGCGACATACTCACCCTCGCCGCATGACCAACAGCCCGGGAACAAGGACTGCCCGCGGCGTTAGGGTTTCCGGGACAGGCCATACGGCACGCTGCACCCCTGGGGACGAAACAGTATGGGACACGGAGCGCGGAAGCAGCTGGCGGAGCTGCTCGATGACGCGCAGCGGCGCGGGGACTTCAGCACCCGTATCGAGATGTCGGCCCGCGCGCTGCGCATCGAGGTCGACGGGGTGGGGGAACTGCCGCTGCCGCTGCGTGCCCCGGTCACCAAGAAACTGATCGCGCAAGCCCGGCAGGCATCCTTCGGTCGTGGCGAGCAGACCCTGTCCGACACCAGCGTCCGCGACACCTGGGAGATCACTCCGGACCGCATCACGCTCGGCGGCACTGACTGGGACCGCACCCTGGACGGCGTCCTCGACGGTGTCCGCACGGCGCTCGGTCTGCCGCCCACCGTCGTCCTACGTGCCGAGCCGCACGCACTGCTCGTCTACGGCAAGGGCCAGTTCTTCCTGCCGCACCAAGACTCCGAGAAGGACGACTCCATGGTGGGCACCCTGGTCGTCTCGCTGCCCTCGCACCACACCGGCGGCGAACTCGTCGTCTCGCACGCCGGCCGCAGCGTCGTCCACCAGGCGTCCCGGGATAAGCTGACCTTCGCCGCCTTCTACGCGGACTGCCTGCACGAGGTCAAGCCCGTCAAGTCCGGCTACCGCGTCACCCTCACCATGAACCTCCTCGCTGAACGCATCCGCCCGGCTGGCGAAGACGACGGGGGCCCGGTCGCCGATCTGGCCCACTGCCTGACCGAACACTTCACCGAGCCGGCCGAAGAGCGCTACGCCTACGGCCGCCAGAAGGCCGCGCCCCCGAACCGTCTCGTGTACCTCCTCGACCACGAGTACACCCAGCGCGGCCTGGACTGGGACCGCCTCAAGGGAGCCGACGCCACCCGCACTGCCCTGCTCCGCCAGGCCGCCGCGGAGGCGGACTGCGAAGCGGTCCTCGCGTTGGCCGAGGTGAAGGAGACCTGGGACGCGCATGCGCCGTATGACCGCTACGACTACTACGGCGAGGTCGAGCACTATGACGACTGCGAGGACGAGGAGTGCGAGGGTGAATGCCTCCTGGACCCCGACGGGGAACCCGGTGCTGAGCGCCGCCGCAGCGGCGACTTCTCCGACTACGAACTGAACGAGCTGATCGACGACGAGATCACGCTGAGCTGGTGGACCCGCCCGGACGGCACCGGCGGCGAGCAGATCAACCTGCCCGTTGCGTACGCCGAGGTGTGCGCCACCACCGAGAACAAGGACCTGACGCCCTACCAGTCCGAGTACGAGGGCTACATGGGCAACTACGGCAACACCCTCGACCGCTGGTACCGGCGGGCTGCCGTGGTCCTGTGGCCCCGGCAGCGCTCGTTCACGGCCCGTGCCGAGGCCGGCTCCGAGGGCGCACTGCGGGAACTTCAGGGCCACCTGGATGCCGGGGACCTCGACCGGGCACGCACGCTTGCCCGGTCGCTCGCCCCGTTCTGGAAGCATCACGGTTCTAGTAAGGCGGCCGCGGCGCTCTTTGCCGCCGCCCTGCCCGTCGCGGTGGGACTGCGGGAAGCGGACACTGCCACGATGCTCCTCGCGCCTTTTGGGGTGGAGACTGTGGGTGAGCGGCACGCCTCGGGTCTCGCGGCAGCGGCCGCGCGGTACGGAAGGACGTGGGCCCGCGGGGCCGTCAGCAGCTGGTTCGGCACGGTTGGCGCGTACACCGGGGCCGGCCGCGCGGCGTGGCTCGAATCGCTGCCCGGCCTGTGCACCGCGCTGCGGGCCGCCGACGGCGATGGGGACGCGATGGCCTCGCCGCTGGCCGAGGGTGCCTGGCAAGCAGTCGAGCAGCAGCTCACTAGCTGGCTCGGCGTCGGCCGCGAGACGGAGCGCCGCACAGGAATGGAGGGGCTCGGCGTATCTCTGGCCCGCGTCCTGCAGGCGGCAGGGCCCGAGACCGCCGACACTATCGCCGCCACGCTGCGCGGCCTGCCGGACACCGCCCTGGAATGCCTGCTCCCCGCCCTGCGCACAGCGGCCCGCCAGCCGACGACCATACGCGATGGCGCACCCGCCGCCCGCGCTTTTCAGACCCTCGCAGACCACTGTGAGGACCGGCTCGCCGCGGCCCTCACCCGCCCCGTACGTGCGGCCGACGACTGGTCCCTCACCCTGGCCGGGACATGCCGGACTGGCTGCGGACTCTGCCCCGACTTGGACGCCTTCCTCACCTCCCGTACCCGCCACGTCATGGAGTGGCCGCTCGCGAAGGAGGGACGCCGCCACCTCCACAGCCGCATCGACCAGGCCGGCCTGCCCGTCTCCCACACCACCCGGCGCCAGGGACGTCCCTACGTACTGGTCTTGACCAAGACGGACGCCGTCTTCACCCGTGAACAGGCGACCCGCACCCGCGCCGAGACCGACCTGGCGTGGCTGCGGGACAAATGGCCCCGGGCGCGCGGTTGAGAGGTGACACATCCGTACCTCTTCTCCCCGACAGCGATGACGAGAAGAGCGAAGGGTGCGGGTCTAAACCATTTTGGGTACGAGGGTGATGGCCTTCGGCTGGACGCGGCGGGTCGGTTTGAGCCCCCTGCCCTTCCATGTCCCGCTGCCCGTCCGGTGCCGCTTACGGCCAGCGCATTCCGATCGCCGACAGCTGCTCGACCCGCTCGGGGGAGAGCGTGGCGGCTCTGCTGCGCTGGTTGCTGATCCATGACCCCAGTTTGAGGTCTTGTTCCTCCTGGCCCTGGCCGTCGTCGCCGGTGGCGATCCGCTCGACGTGTCCCCTGGGCACCCGAAGGTGGCCCTCTCGTTCGTAGAACTGGCGGGCGGCGGCGTAGTTCAGCGCCCACTTGTCGCCCTGCGTGCGGCGTGGCTTCGGCTTCTCGTCCTCGGCCGCCGGTTCGATCCCGAGGATCTGCTCGCACATCCACTGCTGCCCGCCGGTGAGCTTGTCCCATCCAAGGCGTTGTGCCCGGACCCATCGCCCGAGGTCCTCGCCCTGATGCACGACCTCGCCCGGCGCGGTCGGCAGCACGCCGCGGACCTGAAGGTGCTGGCGGACGAGACGGAAGGCGCGCTGCCATTGAACGGGCCAGGCGGGGCACCAGGACGGGTCGATGTCCTCCAGCTGCTCGCGCCGCTCCGGGGCCAGCGTCCCGGCGCGGGCGTCGGCTCGCGCGTTCTTCAGCCAGATGCCGGCCTTGTGGCCCCGGTGGACGGCGTCGAGCGGTGCCAGGAGGTGCCCGTTCTCCTTCGCCCACCCGCGCGCCGCGGTGAGTCCTTCCTCCCACGCGACGTCACGGTGCGACCAGACCATGCCCAGCTGCTCCAGCTGCCGGGCACGTTCGGTGTCCAGGCGGCCGCGGGCGTGTCGGTGGCGGGCGTCGGCGATCCACTGGCCGAGCGGGAAGCCTGCGAGCGAGGCCGGCCACACCTCCCGCGCCCCCTCACCCGCGCCGCCCTGGCCTTTGCCCTTGTGATCGGCTTCCTGCTCCCGGCTGTCGGGTACGCGGTACGTGAACGGGATCTTCAGGCCGCCGTGGAGCCGGGTGTAGATGACGGCCGCCTCCACACCCCGCCGCCAGTGCTCCTTCTCGGGGTTGAGGACGCGCAGGCTGATGAATGCCGCGAGCGCGGCCGCATCGCGCGGGGTGCTGAACTTCAGCAGCGCCCGCGCCGGCACCGAGACAAGGATGCCGTCTTCGCCCTCGGCGTGCTCTGCGTCCTGGCCTCCTGTGCGGCTCTGGACGCCCTTGGAGCGGCTGGGGGCCTGTGGCACGGCCAATGCCTCCACGATGCGGGTGTCATGCGCCCTGAGGGCTTCCAGGAGCTTGGCGAGCCCGCCGTACGCCCGGCTGGTGAGCATGTTGTCCGCCGTTTCCCCGGGCCCGAGCAGGATCGGTACCACCAGTGAGGCGACCTTGCCCTCACCTGGCTGGATGCGCAGGGCGCGGCCGACGGCCTGGACCAGGTCGGGCATGGAGCCGCGGACGTCGGCGAAGTACACGCTGTCGCAGTTCTGGATATCGACGCCTTCGCCCAGGACCTTCGCCGATCCCAGGAAGCGCCTGGCCGTGTTCGTGCCGCCAGCGAACTCGTCCAGCACGCGGCGCCGGTGGGCCGGTGGGTGATCGCCACAGAGCCAGTCGGCCCAGACCGCGCTCGGGTACAGCTCCGGGTCGTCCGCATGCAGCTGTGCGGCGACGTCGGGCAGGCCGGCCGCGAACGCCTCGGCCTCCCTGACCAGATGGTGGAAGACCAGCGTCCTGCCGAAGGACTCCTCGGCCGACGCCTTCACCAGCGCCGTCTGAAGAGCCGCGAGCCGCGCCCCGCGCACCTCATCCGACCGGCCTTCGACGCCCAGAACCCGCGTGGCCTGCAGCTGGGTGTCGGTGATGTCCACGCACACCACCTGGTACGGCGCACAGATGCCCCAGTTGATCGCCTCGGACAACGTCAGGGTGTAGCACCTGCTGCCGAACGGCCCGTCCGGATCATCCTCCATCGACGCGACCAGCTCACCGGCTACCCCCGGCTCGGTCTCGTCGTCCAGCTGCCACAGCCTCGGCGTGGCCGTCATGTACAGCCGCCGCAGTGCGGGGATACGAGTGTTGTCGTGCACGACCGCCCAGGGCTTGCCGATCCGCCCCGAGGTCCGGTGCGACTCGTCCACGACGACCAGGTCCCAGCCCGGAAGGCCGTCCTCGTGCGCCCGCTCCAGCGTGCCGAGCCCGAGCGAGGCGTACGTGGCGAACACCGTCACCTTCTCGAACGGCCGAACCCAGTCGACCAGCTCCTCCACCGCCGTGGTGTTCGGGAAGACCGCCTGATCCCCGCGCAGCGACGACACCCCGATCATCAGCCCCTTACGGCCTCCCTCATGCCACTCGGCCTGGGTCTGCGTGAGCAGGTCCAGCGAGGGCACCAGCACCAGCACCCGGCCCGCCCCCAGCTCCTCCGCGCTGCGCACGGCCACCAGAGTCTTGCCCGAGCCGGTCGCCATAACCACCTGCGTCCGCAACCCCCGCTCGGGCACAGCCGACCGCACCGGCAGTTCGAGCGCGCGCAGCACCGCGTCGACGGCCTCGCGCTGGTGGGGACGGAGAGTCTTCGGCACGCTGCCGCTCCTTTGCGGGCTCTACTGTCGTTGATGACGCAATCGTGGTGACGTTCCGGTGGCGCGTCACGGGTGTCATCCGGCGGGGGATGCTGAGGCAAGTTTGGATCTCAGCTTCACTTTGAAGCATACTAGAGAGGCGACTTCACCGCCCGGCACTGTGTCACGCCTGACAGACCATCACTCACATTCCTGAGCCGGCCTCCACCCCACACCCGCTCCTCTTGCTGGCGCTATCTTTTTGCTCCTGAAGCGAAGCGGAGGGAGCCGGTTCCGAAGGCGAAGCCCGGAAGAACCGCCGGGCGGGGGAGCGCAGCGGACCTGCCCGGAGTCTGGAGCAAAGCGGAAGACTCTTGTGAGGGCGTAGCCCTCACAAGCAAGCTCCGGGAGCGCAGCGGACGGAGCATCAATCCGCATGCGCAGCATGCGGATTGCGCGGGACGCGCAGCGTCCCGCTGGCGCTCCCGCGGAGCGGGAGCGCCACACC
>NZ_JASHLT010000088.1:0-10544 GCF_030056615.1 Streptomyces sp. HNM0645
TCCGCGAGCAGACCTTTGGCGATTTCATCCCAGAACGCTGCTTCGATATGACGCTGAAATTTCGGATGCCCCGGAGACCTCAACTTTGGCCGTATCGCCCGATCGGCTCCCTGCTGACGACGAACCATCCCACACCTCGCTGATCATGAGGTGTTGCGACGACCGATTGAATCCGCCTAGGTCCTGTCTCACCCCGGTCCGGCTCTGTCGCGTTTCACGCACTCCGAACAGGTAGTCCTCGCCGTCGCAGAATTCGAACTGTCCGCGCCGGACCGACCCCGACACGATGTGCTACCGGCTCTACGAGGTTCATTCGGTGGTGCGGGCGTAGTAGGGGCGATGCTGTGAAGCGACCGGTGGTGATTGGTACGCCCACGCACTCACCGGTTTCGCGTCGCCGACGAGGGAACCGAGGTCAGCGCCGATCCCGCTCTCATGTTCGATGACCGACACCTGGTATCTGTCCTCGTCCTCTGGTGCCAAGGGGTACAAGAGGTAGGGCTGACACACGTTGAACGGGGCCGCGATCGTTCTGCCTCCGTTGTCGTTGCTCGGGCTGCGACCGTACATGGTGATCGGGGCCATACTCACGGGCATGGGCGTGACCTCTGTCAGGTCGATCTCGAAGGAGAACATCGTCTTGTCACTTGGGACGATTTTCTGCCCGTTCTCCAACCCGGCCCGTTTGCACGTGACCCTCCACGTTCCCGAGGGGGCGGCGTTGGGAGACGGCATAACCGTCTCGAACCAAGCCGGGCGTTTAGGCTCGCCGAACAATTCCTTCCCTGCCTTGATGGCGAGCGGGCTGTCGCAGACCACCTGGATCCGCCAACAGCCGTTCAGTTTGGTCTGATCCTGGCCTTCTGCGAACTGTCGATAGCAGAGATCCGGAAGGAATGTGGAAGAGGCCTTGGGGTGCGCGATGATGTTGAGCTCGATCTCCTGTGTCAGGCTACCCCCGCCCGCAAACTGCGCGAAGTACAGTTGGTAGTTCATGGAAATGCAGGCCTTGCTGTCGAACAAGGTCACGTCGAGGTCAGAGTTTTCCGACTCAAGTCGCCGACGCACCGGATCCGGGTCGACCAGGAAGTCAAGGCCGATATGGTGCAGAGCGCCGATCTGGAATGGCAGCCGGAAATCTGTGTGAACAGGGGGGAGGTGATTCCAGTGGGCGGTCACAAGGTGACTCCTCTTCCTCAGGATAGACTCGCGCGGAATAAAAGATGCCGTGAGCAGGGGGAAACGATTTCGACTGGCAGTGGAGCTGCTTCGGTGCGCACGACGCCCCCGGCGACTGACGACATTTGGCTTCAGTCCGAGGCCGTCGTGTGTGTCGGAGGCGGAGACCTCGACGACGAGGGGCAGTCCGTTCGCGTCCGAGGGCGTGCATCGTGGAACCTGCATGCCCCGGTCCACGGGGCTCGAGCCGGTGTGTTCGCCCCTCTGCTTGCACATACGTGGGCAGAGCCCAGAACGGTTCGGGGCGAATCCAGAAAGCCGTACCCGTCGATGATCGCTTCGAGCGGACGCCCCGGTCGCCTGCCCTGGACCGATCAGACGCGGTGGACTTCGAGAGGCCGAAACACGGCGGCAGCTTCCGCCAGGCGCAGCCGTTGAACGGCACGTGGACGATCGCAGCGAACACGGTCTCATGAGGTGTGTCCCGCGTCCCGCCACCCTGCGACCGCACCTTCGACTGTGGGGTCAGCGGCTCCGGGATCTCCCACAAGCCATCCGGAACAATTCAACTCCACGTACCCCGCCCATGACGAGATCAGCGACGCCCAACTGCATACGAAGCCATCCAAGGAACTGCCAGGTTCGCAGACACGCCTTGCCGCGGCCGGAACCAGACTGCTCCGCAATTTGATTATTGTCGCCTGTAGCCCGTGGCGCCACGACCGACACACCCCCAGAGAGCGGTTTTTGTCCCCATGGACGAGGCACGTGCACGGGCTCTCGGGGAACTCGGACGAGCCGGTCCAAGCGGTGGATGCGGGTCTCATCCGCTGGGTGGATGTACGACCGGCCGATCGGATGATGTGCATCTGGCCCGATTGATGGATGGATGCCTGCTCCGAACTTTCGACCGGTCGATGGAGAGGTTCGCCATTCCTGTGCTCTTATTGTGGAGCTCCTCACCCCATTTGGGCTATCTCGACACGGAGGGGCCATCATGTCTGTGATTTATTCAAGTGTCACGGGTATTCCGTATACTCATCTGTCGCATTTCACAGTGGAACCCGCTGCGCCGATTGAGGATGTGAGCTGGGCACTATGCGGTACCGGCGTAAGGCAACGCGTCGTGTCTGGCTATCAGCAACAGGGCTACGCCACCGTGCAGGTTCGCGGCTCTGCCTCTACCTCGAGCGATCTTTTCACTCTGGCGGAGGCTCTGAATCTCGGCGCACCGTTCACCCCGCCGGTCTACAAGAACAGCCCCCACACATCCAGCGGCGTCAGCAAAATATCCGCCCGCCCCGACAGCGACCATCCGTTCTCCGGCTCTCTCGGACAGAACCTGCATTGTGACGGTACTTTGCAGCACCTCGGGGAAGTCCCGACCACCATCTTGCTGTGTGCCGCCCCTGCGGCGGAGGGCGGCGTGACCTACCTGGTCGACCTTGTCGACGCCTACGCAGCCCTGCGCCGGACTGACTCGGAAGCCGCAGAACAGCTAGCCCACGACGATGCACTCAAGCGCACGTCCGGCAGCCGTTCTGTGACTGGGCCCGCCTTCGCCGAGCAACAGCCGGGGCACCTGATGACTCGGTACAGTAGGACCGTCACGGATTGTTATTGCGCTCTGCATGGCCACCAAGCCGCCCTCGAGCGTGCGCTCGCCTTCATGGACGCTGCCGCGCGACCGGGGAGTGCCTTCCGGACCGAGGTCACCCTCGGCTCGGGCCAAGCTTTGATCTTCGCAAACGACCGGGTCGGCCATGGTCGTACGGCCTATCGCGATGACCTCTCGCATCCTCGGCTGCTGCGACGCGGTTTGTTCACGGCACGGCCGTGCGCGTGAGAGGCCGCTGCCTCTCCGGGGCGCGCTCCGCGACCCGGAACAAGAGCCGAGGCGAGGTCGGGGAAGGCCGGGTGGTCGCGAAGGTGCCGTTCGTAGCGGTGGTCGAGTCTGCGGTGTCCGGTCCGCCAGGACATGGTGCGCTCGATGACCCGGCGACGCCGCCCCACCGTTCGCTGGACTCGGGCTCGGAGGCACCGACGACGGCGGCAGTCCGTTCGCGTCCGAGGACGTGGATCGTGGAACCGGGCATGCCCGGTCCGCAAGGCCCGCACCTGTACGTTCGCTCCTTTTGGACCCTCATTGTGCGGTGTCCACAACGACTCGGGAGGGCATTGTCAGGTTGAGTGGGAGCATCTGCGGTGTGATGATCGTCTGTCTGGTCGGATTGCTGGAGGGGCTGTTCGTGGAGACGAGACGGTGTCGAACCGGGGGTTCCGTTCCCCGCCGTAGGTCATCTCGCATTGCGTGTGGCCGTACCACCGATTCAACCTGAGCCTGCGTGACGTCGAGGAACTGATGCTCGAGTGCGGCATCGAGGTCAGCCACGAGACGGTCCACCAGTGGACGCGCCGGTTCGGCCCCGAATACGCGAACGCCGTCGGCGTCCGGGGCGTGGACTGCGCCCGCCGGCGCGGCGGCGAGCAGCTGGGCCAAGCGCTCCCACTCCGCGAGCTCCGCCTGGCCGCGGACGTCGTCGGCCAGGTTCTGGTGCCGGGAGCCCTGCCGCGCGAAGAACTGGGCCTCATCAAGGCGGCCCGCCACGGCGGGCCGCGCGCTGGCGGCCAGGGGCCGCCGCCGCTTCATGTCTTCGCCACCGCTCCCGGCGGTCTCCGCCGCTCAGCGCGCAAGGCCGCGCAGACGGACAGCTGGAGCGGGAAGCAACCCGACCGCTCCGAGCACTAGGACCAGGCCGACATCCGCCAAGCGATGCCACGCCGCCCAACCGCCCACCGGTTCAGAGCCACGAAGCTCACAGAGCCGCAGTCCGAGCCCAATTGCCATGGCGCGTCGGCAACGCCCAGGCCGGATTGAGATGAGGCCCGTGACGCATGGATGAAGCGTGGCTGAGGTCGGTAAGGGGTTGCTGGACACACGTGACGGGCGCCCGTTCGGTGCACCCCTCCGTCGTGGCTGACTTTCGGTGGCTTAGGTCAGAACTGGGTATCCGCCGGCCGAACCGAAACAGTGGTCCTCTCCAACTCGGCAACAGGCAGGCGGGGTTGCCACCGCACCCGCATTCGAGCACGCTGACCGCCCCGTACCATCGGCACCGGGGTCCTGACCAGGGACTCCAGGACCGGACCACCCGGATCGCTGTCCAGGCTGAGGAGTGGTCCGGTATCTCGTTGTTGGCGCCCGCCGCTCGAAGCTCGGGCGGCGAGCGGCGAGGAAGCCGCCGGGCGGCGTCGATGGGGGCAGCACCTGCAGCCAGGTGAGCCGGAAGTGCCGGGCCGTTTGCTGCTGCGTGTACGTCTCGTCCGAGAAGGGCACCTTCAGCCGCTCGGACAGCGCGGTGAACAGCGGCCGGTACAGCTTGTCGACCTGCTCCGTGATGCCGGGGCCGGAGGCCGGTAGGCTGTAGTCGCTCCGCCCCAGGTGGGACGGGGCAGAGGTGGGTTGCCCGAGCGGCCTAAGGGAACGGTCTTGAAAACCGTCGTGGCAGCGATGTCACCGTGGGTTCAAATCCCACACCCACCGCAGGTAGGCGGCCCCTGACCAGCATGTCTGGTCGGGGGCCGTTGCCGTTCGGGGTGCCTGCCGCACACCGCTGTTCCCCGTGGTTTCCTGCCCTATCGGGCACGGATGGGGCACGCGGAGGGCACGGCGAGCGACGCTTGGGTCATGCCCTTCAGTCGCCCCAGAACGACATGCAACTATCCGCAGTGGACACGCACTCGCTCAGGACTTCTGCGAGATCATCGAGCGCTGCCCGCTGCTGCTCGTCCGCGCACTGGGCTTTCAGGCCGGGTATTTCGGTGAGCGCGGCCGCGGCCTCCTGCTCGTTCATCACCGTGTTCCCGTAAAGGTCGACAGTGGTGAGCCGACCGGGGACGCCGAGATGGTGAAGCGACCCCAACGCGTCGGCCAGTGCCTCTCCGCGCCCGTAACACCCGCGCAGGAACGTGGCACGCGACTTCGCCCAACGGCGAGTCGGCCGAGTCGAGTGCAGCTCCACAGTGATCCCCACGGCCGCCATCATGCGCCTGGTGCACTGCGCATCGCGCGTGGGGGCGGCCGATCAGCGATTGATCGGGATCTCGTAGACGATCTCGCAGTGGGAGGCGGGCACGACGATGTCGGCCGTCTCGACCGGCCTGCCCTGGTCGCTGTAGTAGGTCCGCCGGATGTGGGTGACCAACGCGGCTTTCTGGATGCCGAGTAGCGACGCCTCCTCGGCGGTCGCCGTTCGCGGCTCGGGCTGCTCGACGGCGTGGCTGACGGTGACACCGATCGCGGCCATGCGGTTCACGACTCCGGCCCCGGCATGCGGGCCTCCCTCGGGGAGGACGACGAGAGAGCCCGCGGTGAGGTCGTACGGCTCCCAACTCGTCGACAGCTGAACCGGCTTGCCGTCCGCCAGGAACTCGTACGTTGTCCGGACGCACAACTCACCCTCGGCGATCCCGAGCCGCGTGGCGATCTCGGCAGGCGCCGGCACCTTGGCGTCCGTACGGCTCTCCCAATCGCCCTGTCGGCCAACGGCGTTCATGTCGGCCCGAAACGGCGATCCGCTGGGCTGCTCCCGCGCCGACGACCGCACGACCCGCACTCGCTGCCGCGGCTCGGCGACGTATGTACCTGAACCGGCCCGCCCCTCCAGCACGCCCTGAGAGATCAGCAACTCCTGAGCCCTGCGGACCACGTTCTCGCCCACGCCGTACTCCTGGCCGATCTGGGCGCGGGAGGGCAGTCGGTCGCCCGGCTCCCATACGTGCTCCGCGATGTGCTGCCGAAGCTCGTCGGCGATGCGGAGATAGGGCGGCTGCTCAGGCATATGGAAAATCTAGTCCACTAGCTCTAATTTAGTTAACTAGCTTCACTCAAAGTGATCGCCGGTGACGGAGGCTGCCCTGTGCCCGCTTCGGGAGTTAGCGCAGCGGCCATCGCCGCCCGGCTGTCCGCCCTCGGGCTTCCCACGCGAGTGGAGGAACACCCCCGGCACACGACGGTGGAGGCCGAGATCCCGGACACGCCCTCCGCCGAGTTGTGGCGGGAGGTCCTGGACGTGGTGGCTGAGGCCGACCGGTTCGGGCTTCTCGCCACCAGCTTGAACGGCCGCACCCTCTGGGCGGTCGTACGCAGAACGGTCCCCACGACGGGCGATGTCGGGGGACCGGGCCATCAGCGATAGGAGCTGACCAGCGTGCTCAACCGTATCCGCCGCGCCCTTGCCCTCACCAGAGCGCGGCCCCTCCCCAAGGGCAGGCACCGCCGCCCCTTACCGCCCTCTGTCGCCTCTCCTGGGGCTACGGACCCCTCAACCCTCGTGCTCGGCTGGGCCCCCGCGGTGGCAGACCACCAACAGCCGCTCAAGGGGGAGGACGTTGCCCTCGTCCGCCCCTACGTCCTGGCTTGGGAGGCACGGATGCGGGCGTCGCGGCGGCCTGCGGTCGTGGCTCCCCATCTCTCGGGCGACGCCTGGTCGACCTTCGTAGGGACCCACTGATGCCGACGCGCACCGTAGACGACCCTGCTTACGCCTACCGTTCCGCTGCCTGCTGCATCGGTACACACCTCGTCTGCGCGGAGTCCTCCCCGGCCATGGCCCCGGCCGACGTGCCGGTGATCTACGAGGCGTGCGGCTGCCCGTGCCACGCGGAGCGCGACCGTTCCGGCATCAAGGCGGTGGCCCAGTGAAGGAACGACTTCCTGGCGGCGCCTTGGTCGTCAACATCGAAGTCACCTCGACCACAGTGCAGCGCGGCGACATCATCCACCTCGGCGGCCGTGCCTGCCGGGTGCGGGACCTGTTCCAACTCCCCCGGGGTGCAAAGCAACTCGTCTTCGAGTCGGGCGAACTCCTGACCATCCACGCGTGCACCCGCCTCGCCGTCATGCGCACCCTGAGGGGACGGTGAGCGCAACAGTGCCGCCGCGCCACCACGACATCGCCGACGACCTCCGGCAACAGATCACGACCGATCGCATCCCACCCGGCGAACGCCTCCCGTCCGAAACCGTCTTGGCCGAGCGGTACGCGGTCAGCACGGTCACCCTGCGCCGCGCCCTCTCGGCACTCCAGGGCGAGGGCCTCGTAGAGAAGATCCACGGCAAGGGCAACTTCGTCCGCCGCCCCCACCGCAAGATCATGTACGTCGGTGGCTGGGGCACGCTCGACCCGTGGACCGCCGCCGAGCCGGCGTTGCGGGTCTCCGTCCGCAGCAGCACCGTCCCGGCTAACGGCGATCTGGCGACACTGCTGAAGGTGCCCTTGGGGAGCCCCCTGGCCGAGTTCTCATGCCTCAGCATCGAAGGGGAGACACTCCACGGCCTTGCCAAGATCTACATGCCGCGGGACGTGGCTCCGGCTGCCGTACTCGACGGCGACTCCGCCGACCGCCAGGCGTTCACCCGCTTCGCCCTCCTCGGCCCGCAGCCGGCCGTCACCCGGGAGACGGTGTGCACCCGCTCACCGACACCGGATGAATCCTCGGCCCTCCGAATCGGCACCGCCGCACCCGTCCTCACGGTCACCCGCGTCTCGACCGACTCCGCAGGCCGAGTCGTAGAAGCGGCGCTCCTGACATTCCCAGGGGACCGAGTCGACGCGGTCTTCACCACCCACCATGCGAACCACGAGAGGCAGACTTCAGCATGACGGTACCGAAGGAACTCCGGCTCCTCCCGTGGTCGGGCCCGGAAGGCAAGCCTTGCTACCTGAGCACCGACGACCAGGGCGGCTACATGTCCCGCCTGCCTGACAACGTCGAGTCCATCCAGATCGGCTCGGCGGCCCAGCTGTTGAACCTCGCCTCTGAGCTGCTCGACGACAAGAAGGCGGGCCTGGACGACATGCGGCGGCTGACGCGCGAACTGGTCTGGTCCCTGCGGGACGTCCTCCGCATTGCAACCAGCCGCGGTGACCTCCTGGGGGTGAGCGAACCGCACGACGCCTGATGAGCGCTGCGGCGAGTACTACTCGCCCCTGAACCCGCTCGGAGGGGGAGGAGATCCCGATTGCTGCCCTGGATCTCCTCCCCGTCCGAGCTATGCCAGCCTGCCCATGCTCTGCCTGAACCTCAGCCGACGAAAGTCAGCCACGACGGCGGGTGCGCCGACCGGCCACGCGCGTGTGCGCCTCGCTGCACCCCCACCGGCCGCCACCACGCTGCCAGCGCTGTCGACCAGAGCAAGCCACGACAGGCCAGCACGTACCGATAGCGCATGAGCCATCAGCTTGGGAAGCTGCGATCATTCGCGATTCTTTCGGGTGCTGACCTGCGCGAACGGTCACGGTGAGGCCTCACGGGGGTCGGCCGCTTTCACCGTGATTCCCCGCTGTTCCCCGCTCGATCTGGTGCGCTTGTGGTGCGGCTGAAGGTCATACCCCCTCGCCAAGCTCCGTCCGGCGCGGCCTCATCCTCTTGCCCTGGATCACCGACCCGACCCATGTCACAGAATGGCCACCTCTCCTACACACCCTGCACACGTGGCGCTGACGGGCACTACGGTCGCTCCACCAGAGCATCCTGGGGGACGAGATGACCAACCCGTACGCCACTCCCATACCGCCGTCACCACGCCCGCCGGACACCCGGCCGCTCCACAAGCGCGTGCTCGTGTGGGTCGGCGGCACGGCCCTGTTGATCACGGGCGCACTCATCGGCTCCGCCGGGGACGACGGGCAACAGCCCGTCGAGACCAAGGTCAAGCCCGCGACGACCATCACCGCGACCGTCACCGCCACGCCCGAGCCCGGCCCGACCGTCACTGAAACCGTCAAGGCAAAGGCGAAGCCCGGCCCTACGGTCACCGTCACCAAGACCGCCACGGCAAGAGCCGCCGACAGCGGCAGCGGGAGTAGCAGCGGCCGGGACAGCACCGGCACGTGCTCGATCGTCTCCAACGCGGGAAACTGCTACTCCGCGGGACAGTTCTGCCGGAACAGCGACCACGGCGCCAGCACCACGACCGCGGGCGGCACGAAGATCAAGTGCACGTACAGCTCGAACGCATGGCGGTGGACGTACATCTGACCGGACGAGGCCGACCAGCGATTAGACCGCACTCGGCGTGCTGCTGCCTGCCGCACTCTCATTCCGGCGCCGCCAACACGCTTTCCAACTGTGGTGGCGGGGTGATGAGGTGTGTGCGAGGGCGTTCATCTGGGTTCATGGGCGGCCGGATGCTCACTCACCATCGGCTTCCGTTCCGCCCTGAACGGCCGTGAGCCGTGCTGAATGAGACGGAAACTGAGACGGGCCCGCGCATGGCGCGAGTACCCGTGCTCTGGCCTGCCGCGCCCTACAGCCGTGCGAGCCTGGCACCAGGGGCACTCTGTGCAAGATGCTCGACGGCACAGACACTGTGCGTCATGGACAACAGTGCTTTGTGGGTGGCCCTACTTACCGCTGCTACAGCGGTGGTCGCCAGTTGGGTGACGAGCAGGGGCAACGCACAAGCCGCCCGCGTCCAGGCCCAAGCAGCCGCCGAGGCCGCGCACACCGCTCGGGAGCGCGAGACACGCCGAGCCACACAGCTGGACTTCATCGAGCAGGCAAATGAGATGGGGATCCTGTACCTCAGGATCCCCAAGTACTTGAAGGTGGAGGATCAGGAGGCACGATTGGCATCCCTCACAGAGCTCCGTGACCAGCTCCGGGACTCTTACAGGCCCTTCCTGCGTTCCCTGGCCGTTGTTTCCCTGGAATGCCGCCCTGGACCCATAGCGGCGGCGAATGGAGTGCACGCGGCCTCCTGCGACGCCTACGGCCGCCTGATCGCTGTCGAGGAAGACATACGCCAGGCTGACGGTTTCCGTCGTGCCGTCGACGCCTACCAAGCCTCGGTCGCATCGTTCATCGAGGCAGCTCGGAGCGCCGAGCGTGAGACTTAGAGACCCACATCGGAGGACATCGAGCACCGAGCTCTCAGCTTGGGAGTCTGAGCACTGCAGGGCGGCATCGCTCCAATGACCTGCCTGAACGAACGCACTGCGACAGTGGAGGTCGGGAGATTGCGACCGCTATTGGCACGGATCGGGCACGGCCACCGGAAAGCAACGGCACCCTGGAAGATGGTCTGCGTGGATATCGAAGCGGAGCTGCAGAGACTGGTCGGAACGCTGGCCGACGGCGACAGCGTCTAGCCTGCCTGTTTCACTTGCCGCGGTGTCCGGATCTTGATCCGAAACGCGAAAGTGCCCTCTGAGCTGGGAAGATGAGGCTTGTCGAAGGTCTCTGTCATCCCAGCAGGAAGGCACTTTCTGCGTGCACACTACCGCCTCGCGCCCCAAGCTCGTCGTCTCGGCCGACGGCCACGGTGTGGTCAGCCATGCCGGGTCCCGTCTGCTGGCCGA
>NZ_JASHLT010000089.1:0-7923 GCF_030056615.1 Streptomyces sp. HNM0645
CCACCGACACCCAGGTCGGCAACTACCTGGTCTCCCCGTACGTCCCCTCCGGCCAGGTCGCCTCGGTGACCGTACCCGCCGGTGTGCTGACCAACGGCAAGACCTACAAGTTCCGCACCTCCCCGTATGACGGCACGCACTACAACTTGGGCTGGTCGGCGTGGAAGACCTTCCGCGTCGACACCACCGCGCCGTCCGCCCCGACCGCCATCACGTCGACGGACTACCCGTCGAACGCGTGGGTCAAGGGCGCGGGCCAGGCGGGCACGTTCACCGTCACACCGAACGGCACGGACCACAACTGGCTGGAGTGGTCGCTGGACGGCGTGACCTGGACCAAGGTCGCCACCGGCGGCTCCACTGCCGCCAAGGCCATCAGCATCACCCCGCCCAAGGACGGCACCCACACCCTGCAGGTGCGGCAGGTCGACAAGGCCGACAACAAGTCCGAGGCGATCGACTACACCTTCCACGCCGGGCCCGGTGGCTTCATCCAGCCCGCCGAGGGCGAGCGGACCGCGCGCCGGCTGCCGCTGGTTGCCGAGGCCGACGGCTCCAAGTACGACAATGTGTCGTTCTCCTGGCGCCGTTCTGAGGCCGACCCCTGGGTGCAGATCCCGGCCGGTGACGTCACCTCGGGCGGGGACCCGCTCACGGCCTGGCCGGTTGCGGTGACCGGCGGTAAGAACGCCGCCCTGGTGTGGAACACCACCAGCACCGTCGACCCGGACGGCACTGTCCAGATCAAGGCCGACTTCACCGGCCCGAACTCCGCCACCGGATCGACCCAGCCGCTGACCGTGGTCGTCGACCGCAACGCCAGCGGTGCGGCATCCGACGAGGTGGGCCCCGGCTCGGTGAACCTCCTGACAGGTGACTACACCCTCTCGGCCACCGACGCTTCGGCATTCGACCTGTCGGTTTCCCGTACGGCTTCCTCGCGCACCCCGGACAAGGGAGCAAAGCAGGAGGGGCAGGCGCCGATCTTCGGCAAGGAATGGGTCACCGGCACGGTTGCCGAAATGACGGACTCCGACTTCTCCCACGTCCGGGAGGTGTCCGACACGGCCGTGGCCGTTGTCGACTCCGAGGGGGAGGAGACTCACTTCACCGCGAACGCGGCGAAGAGCGCCTGGGTCGCCGAGCCCGGCTCCGAGGACCTGACCCTCAAGGGCAGTGTGACGGGCTCGTTCACACTCACCGACACCGAAGGCACGGTGACCGAGTTCACCAAGCCCGCCACCGACGCCACGACCTGGCAGGTCTCCAGCACCCTGCTGGACGGACTGTCCAACTCCACCACCACGGTGGTCTCCGAGACCGTCACCGTGGACAGCAAGAAGCTTGCACGGCCCAAGCGGATCATCGGCGCCACTTCCGCGGCGACCACTGCCGCTTGTACCGCCGATTCGGCAACCAAGGGCTGCCGGGTGGTGGAGTTCGTGTACGCCACCGCCACCACCGCCACCGCCACCACGTTCGGTGACTACAGCGGGCAGGTGAAGGAGATCCGCCTGTGGTCAACCGCTCCGGGGGCGGCTGCGGCCACCTCGAAGTCCGTGCAGATGTACCTGTACGACGACTCGGGCCGCCTGCGTCAGGCGTGGAACCCTCAGATCAGCCCGTCGTTGAAGTCCGAGTACGCCTACGACAGCGCAGGCCGGGTCACCAAGTTCACTCCGCCCGGTGAGCTGCCCTGGACCTTCAGCTACGGCAAGGCCGGCAGCGCCGACACCGCGGGTGAAGGCATGCTCCTGAAGGCAACCCGCCCCGCCCTGAAGCAGGGAACCACGGACACCGTCGAGGGAGAGGCGGCCACCAGCGTCGTCTACGACGTGCCGCTCACCGGCACCACTGCCCCCTACAAGCTGGGCGCGACGGACGTGAGGGCATGGGGCCAGCTCGACGCGCCCACCGACGCGACCGCGGTCTTCCCCGCCGACACGGTGCCTGCCTCCCACTCCGGCAGCTCACTCGGCGCGGCCGACTACAAGCGTGCAGACGTGCACTACCTCGGGGTCTCCGGTCGCGAGGTCAACTCCGCGACTCCGGGCGGGCACATCTCCACCACCGAGTACGACCGCTTCGGCAACACCGTCCGTGAACTGTCCGCCGCCAACCGCGCCGTCGCCCTGGGACTGACCGCCGCAGACGAGGCAGCCCAGGCCGAGCTGGGCATCGCGCAGCTGACAAGCACGGAGCGCGCCGACCTGCTGGCCACCCGGTCCGTCTACAACGACACCGGTACACGTGAGCTGGAGGAGTTCGGCCCTCTGCGCCGGATCGACCTCACGGCCGACCTGAAGTCGGGCAGCACCACCCTGGTCCCGGCCGGCACCTCGGTGACCGCCCGCACGTGGACGGTCAACGAGTACGACGCCGGGCGACCGACCGACGGCACTGCCAAGGTCAAGGACCAGATATCCAAGATCACCACCGGTGCCGAGGTCCGCGAGCACCCTGGCGTCCAGGGCGAGACCCGTGTCTCTCAGACGGTCTATGACTGGGTCAAAGGCCTGCCGACCCAGACGATCCAGGACCCGGGCGGCCTGGCTATCACCACCACGACCGAATATGACGCCCAGGGCCGCATCGTCAAGCAGTTGCTGCCGGGTGCGACAGGTGCGGACGCGGCCACGAGGGTGACCACGTACTGGTCCGCGAGCGGCACAGGCAACTGCGCGGGGCGCGCCGAGTGGGCCGACCT
This sequence comes from Streptomyces sp. HNM0645, assembly GCF_030056615.1. Lineage (NCBI taxonomy): Bacteria > Bacillati > Actinomycetota > Actinomycetes > Kitasatosporales > Streptomycetaceae > Streptomyces > Streptomyces sp. HNM0645. Next base: position 2,708 of record NZ_JASHLT010000089.1, read on the forward strand.
GGTGTGCTCCATCTCCCCTGGCGGAGCGATCACCGGCGGCGGATCCAACCCCACCGGGCTGCCGACCACCACCACCGAGTACGACTGGTGGGGCAGCCCGGCCAAGGTCACCGAGACCGCCAACGGCGTCACCCGGACCACGACGACCACCTACGACAACGCGGGCCGACAGACCAAGGTCGCCATCACCGGCGGTATCGGCCAGGCCGTACCTGAGTCCACCACCGAGTACGACCCGGCCACCGGCCAGGCAGTGAAGACCACGTCGCCGACCGGCGGCACGATCACCAAGGCGTACGACAAGCTCGGCCGCCAGATCTCCTACACCGATGCCGACGGTGGCACCACCACCACGGAGTACGACCTCCTCGGCCGCCCGGTCAAGGTGTCCGACTCGGTTCCATCCACCGTCACCTACACCTACGACACCACCATCGAACCGCGCGGTCTGGCCACGAAGACCACCGACTCCATCGCCGGTAGCTTCCAGGCCACCTACGACGCAGACGGCTCCGTCACCAGCGAGAAGCTGCCCGGCGGCTACACCCTCCAGCAGACGGAGGACAGCACTGGCAGCGCCGTCGAGCGCACATACACCCGCGACAGCGACGGCACGATCGTCTACTCCGACACCGTGACCGAGTCCATCCACGGCCAGGTCACCAGCCACGCAGGCTGGTCCGACCAGACCTACCGCTACGACGCCACGGGCCGGCTCACCACTGTCGAAGACACCACCGAAACCCTCTGCACCCGCCGGAGCTACGCCTTCGACGCGCGCACCAACCGCAAGTCCCTCACCTCCGCGACCGGAACCCCCGGCGCCGACTGCCCCACCACAGGAGGCACCACCACCAGCCACACCTACGACAGCGCCGACCGCATCGTCGACAGCGGCTACACCTACGACGTGTTCGGCCGCACCACAGCGGTCCCCGGAAACGGCACGATCGGCTACTACGCCAACGACCTCGCCCACCAGCAGACCGCGAACGGCAAGCGCCAGACCTGGCAGCTCGACGCCGCCCTGCGCTTCCGCTCCTGGAAGGTCGAAGCCGGCAGCGGCACCACCTGGACGCAGGAGCAGTCCAAGCTCAACCACTACGACAGCGACGGCGACAACCCCCGCTGGATCATCGAGGACACCGCCACCGGCGCGCTGACCCGCAACGTCGACGCCGCCTCCGGCGACCTCGGCGCCATCACCAGCGAGACCGGCGACACCGTCCTCCAACTCACCACCATCCACGGCGATGTCGCTCTCCAGCTCCCGCTGGACACCAGCAAGGCACCCGTCGCCCTGGACTCGGACGAGTACGGCAACCCACGCACCGGACAGGCGGCCACCCGCTACAACTGGCTCGGTGCCAAGCAACGCTCCAGTGAGACACTCACCGGCCTCACCCTCATGGGCGTCCGCCTCTACAACCCCACAACCGGACGCTTCCTGTCCATGGACCCGGTCTACGGCGGCGGCGCCAACGCCTACGAGTACGTCAACGCCGACCCCCTCAACCGCTACGACCTCGACGGCAAGTGGTGGAGCTGGAAGAAGGTCAAGCGCGGATTCAAGCGCGCAGCCCGCCACGTCCGCAAGAACTGGCGTACCTACGCCGGCTACGGCGCCACAGCAGCCTGCATCATCGCCTCCGCAGGCACCTGCGCCGTCGCCAGCGTCGCAGTGTTCGCCGCCACGGCGGTGGCGGACGGCCGCGGCGGCCGGTGGCGCACGAAGAAGTACTGGAAGGCGCAGGCCAAGTCGGCTGCCTGGGCCGCAGTCGGAGTTGGCGCAGGCCGATTCGCAGCTGGTTCATGGTGGAAGTCGAGCCGTGGATTCTCAAGAGGCGGCAGACACGCCGCAGGCCGCGGTCGACACGCGAAGAGGGTCTCCTACCGGCGTACGGCGTGGAACTACGCTGGCAACGCCTGGACAGGAACGCTGACCTGTGGAATGAGCTGGAAGATGCGCTACTGCTAGGCAGATTCCGATAACGGGGGGTGCCACGCGGTCTGCGTGGCACCCCCCGTGTACTTTGGTTGACAGCTGGGTGGAGGGGCCGCGATCAGCTGCCAATTCCACATCTCGCACTTGATGGCTAATTGGAACGCAATCGCGACTGAGGTATCGAAATCCCAGTGCGACTGCCCTCACATCCGGAGGTGTCATGCGCTACAGGAACAGGACCGTATACGTTGCATCACACGCCATGATGCTGGCTATGCTAGCGGTCGCCGTATACTTTCTATTCCTGGATTCAGGGGCGCCCCGCAGTGCATGGGACGTATGCCTGGCTATTGCGGTACCCGGTGTCGTTGCATGGACGCTAATACGCGTTGGCCTGACACCGTACGTCGAGTGGGGGAATGGGCGCATCACGGTTTGCAATCCTTTCTTCACCTACAGCGCAAGCCTAGATAGCGTACGACTCCTGGCCAGGGAGGGCAGAGGTGGCGCCTTTGAAATTGAAGGAATCGGCACAGTCCTACCTTGGGCCATGACACGGTCCGTCTTTGATGGAAAGAGGGCGAACGGTGCGCGTCGCGACTTGCGGCACGCTGTCCTTGCAGCACAGAAGGGGAATTCCGACTCGACGCTCACGTCGTCCCGGAGGGTCCGCTACGGATGGTTCGATCTCCTCATCCTGCCTTTTGCTGCCGCTATCGCCTGGGCCTTTATGCCGTAGACGGACATCAGTTTTGTCCGCCTACGGCAGGACCTGGACCGCGATACTTGCTCGGCCTCACAGTGCACCCCAGAACCTGACAGGTACCGAATGAAGAGATAGATGCGCGACCTACAGGCAGGTTCCCGCAGCCCAGGGTGTCGGGCGGACCAACAGGCATCCGGGTCCTGATCGCCGGATGCTGGCTTCCAGTACGCGCCTCGCGCGTAGTTGAATCCTCGCTTGGCCAGGACGGCCCCGGCGAGGTTCAGCACCTCATCGCGCAGGGCGTGCGCGTGGTTGCCGTCCAGCGGAACAGGTTCCCAGAGGGTCGGGCTGTCGTGTCCTTCAGCGTTCACCCAGCGCAGGGCGGCGCGTGAGGTGATCGGAGAGACGTAGACCCGGACGGTGACGGGGCGGTGGCGCTCCTCCGAGGCGCGGCTCAGTTCCAGCCTGCGGTCTTCGGTGAGTGGCTGTGTCGGCTGGTCGTGGCCGGAATCGTGGTTGATCGTGGTCACAGGGGTGGTCCTTCGGTCGATGCTGGCATGTGGTGGCCGGGGCGGAATCGGCGGGGGTGCCGTTGCCCGGTGCGCCGGATCGTGGTGGGGCGGCGGGTTAGCCGGGCAACTGCCGAAGACACACAGCGGCCCCCTGGCCCGGCGGGGCGAGGGGGCTGCGCGTGGTGTGGTCGTTAGTGCGTGGTGCCTGTGGGCTGCTGGAAGAAGACGGGAGTGGCCACCTCGCGGGCCTCCTGTTCGCTCAGTTGGAGGAGGCGGGTGCGATGGGCGGGGAGTTCGTAGGCGGCGAGCCAGCTCTCCCCCGGGCTCCCTGCGAGCGTCGCACGGCCGTCGACCGGGTAGAAGCGGTACCTGTCGCAGTCGGCAGCGGTTGCGATGAATCCGCCGGTGGTCTGCTGCCAGGCGAGCGCTGCGTCGGTGTCCTCCTTGGTGGCGTGCTCCTGGTGGCGGCGGCCGTGCCGGTCGGCGAGGCCGATCATCCAGGCAACCAGGGCGGCGGAGTCGGTGGCGTAGTTGCCCGTGGCGAAGTCGGGGAGCTCTTGCAGGTACGGGGGCTGCCCTTCCTGCATCCAGTGGGCGCCGAGGGATCCGTGCTCGCCGATCGGGTGGTGGTTGGAGACCTCCGCTCCGTAGAGGTCGGTGCCCGACCATGTGACCTCGGAGCTGTCGGCGAAGGTGTAGCGGGCGTAGGTCCCGGCGCTGTCGCCCCATCCTTCACAGGCGATGCCCGCGGCGGCCAGGCGCCGGTACACGGACCGGGCGACGGTCTGCCGGGCGATGATCTCGTTGCGCGTCTCGACGGGTGCGGTCCAGCATTCGCGCCCGCTGTAGCGCCAGTTGCCGATGCCGGTGTCGCCGTTGTACTCGACCCACGGCAGGGGGTCGGACTTGCTGCGCGGCTCGTAGGCGACGGGGAGCCCGGGGCCGAACCCGGCCATCACGCGGAGCATGGGCGGGCGGTCGTGCTCGTCGCCCTGGTGGTCGCGGAAGGCCTGGTAGGCGGCGGCGCGCTTCGTGATCAGTTCGCGGGTGTAGTTCCGGCGTTTGGTCATGGTGGTGTGCCTCTCGCATCCGGCTCGGTTGTTCCGGGACTCTCGTGGCCCCGGCGAGCGGCACACTGGGCGAGGGCACAGTTAGGGCTGCAACTACCAGATGCCGTGGCGATGTTGGGCGGCTCGCCCCGGTAGGGCCGGTAGGGGCCGGGTGCGAGTCGCAGTGGTTGCTGGGTACTGATCTGCTGGTCCCGGTCAGTCGCAGAGGTCGGGGCCCTTGGGGTAGGGCTTCAGGTCCGGATATCCGAGGGTGATCCGGTCGCGCTCGCGCTGGTTCTTTCCGAGCCGGAACACGTACCGGTGCGCGCCGCGATGGCGCAGGTTCCGGGCGCCCACGGCATGCAGGGCGTCGCGTAGCCACAGGGCCGGGTCGCAGCCGGCCCTGGGCGCCGGGGCTCCGAGAGAAATAAGCCTGGTTTCAACATATTCATGACCTTGCTCCTGTTTTCTCACCTTCTGGGCGGATCGGTCGTTGAGCACAGTGCCGTCGGGCAGCAGTTTGATCGTCCGCGCCGTGGCGCGGCCGGTGTAGGCCGCGTTCGACGCTTGATAGATCGTTCCTGCGTGACCAACTGATACTAGTTTGCCCGTATTTGAGCGTCTTGGTACGGGGTCCGCGAAGGACACCACGCCTCGTACGTCCGAGGCGAGCAGTGCGTCGAAGGTGCGGGCAAGGAACCAGCTTTCGGCGTTCGCCGGGCACTCGTCCAGCAGCACGAATCGCGAGCACTCCAGCGCAGCCACATGGGGTTCCAGGCCGGGCAGGGCGCGCTCGAGCACGGCCCTGCTGACGGAGAGGCCGAAGACGGCGACGCCACTCAGCTTGGCGTTTAACCGCGTTGTGTTTGGTGTTCCTTGATCGATTCGGCGCGTTTGATGGTTTTGCCGACGTCGTGGCGCTTGGCACGTTGCTTGTTCTTCGAGCCGGGAGGCCGTCCAGGCCCGGGCCGGGTTGGTTTCGGTGCGGTCGCTGGGCGGGCTGC
>NZ_JASHLT010000009.1:0-166476 GCF_030056615.1 Streptomyces sp. HNM0645
CTCGACCGCCAGCGACAGCTCGACCAGCGTCTTCACCGGCCCGTCCGCACACAACACCGCGTCCGTGAGCTCGAAGAGCGCATCCGCCCGCTTGTACAGGCACTCGTAGAACTCGACCCGAAAGCGGGACAGGACACCCAACGCCTCGCCCTCGGACGCTCCGGCAGGGACACTCATACACAGCGGCCGTTCCTCGATGCTTCGTTGCTCGACACCTCGAAGCGTGAAGAACGGCCGCCTCCGCTGTCCCGGAAAGAACCGCAGATCAGCAGGTCGGGTGACCCGCGCGGTTAAACGCCAAGCTGAGAGTTGGCGGTGGTGAGCGTGATCTGCTTCACGCCGTCCCTGTCCCGGTCGGTGTCCCCTTGGGCGGGGGACGCTATGAGCATGGCGGGGAGCAGCGTCAGCGCACCCAGCGCCAGTGCGTGTGAGGCTTTCATCGGGCGTCCTCGATTCTGGGGTGTGAGGGAGACGTTCCCTAGCTGATCTAACGTCGACTCGGCCCCGGCTTCCTGTTGTGTGCGGCCGGAGGGGTGTACGCACGCCGGACACCGCTGCGGAACCGATCACCGGACAGGCCCGGCGGCGGTCCATCGAATTCGCCTCCACCGAATGCCGCGCCCTGCTCGACACCTGACAGACCCGCAGCCGCACGGAGACCGCGGTGCGCCGCAGCGTCCCTTTTCGGCCGTGTTCTCCCATCTGCCTTCGGCCGTGCTCTCCCGTCTGCCGAGGTGGTCTTGCCTGGCTTCAGGGCCGCCACCAAATCCGGTTCAGCCCACGACCGGTGGAGACGCCGCCACTTCGCAGCCAGCCCGCGAACAGTGACATAGGCCGACAATTCATCCTCCCGCGGCACGGCCCACCCCTGACGCAACATCACTTGCGGCTGCGCGTTACCTGATTGAAACCTTTTACTACCTAGCGGTAACAAAACAGTTCGTGCCACATTCACGCCCATCACCGGCCGGTGCACCCCCCTCTTCCCCGCCAGAGCCAGAGCTCCCACGCTTCCGCCTGGCCCAGTCCCCGGAGAGATCCCCCATGAGACGCTCCGCCCGCACCGCCGCCCTCGTCGCCGCCCTGGTGGTGGCACCGCTGGTCACCACACCGCAGGCGCACGCCGCAACCCGCAACCCCGTCCTCTTCGTCCACGGTCTGAGCAGTTCGGCCAGCACCTGGAACACCTGGGTCGGCAAGTTCAAGGCCGACGGCTACTCGGACTCCGAGCTGTTCACGTGGTCCTACGACTGGAAGCAGTCCAATCTGACGACCGCCTCGCAGCTCAGCCGGAAGGTGGACGAGATACGCGCCACGACCGGCGCCACGAAGATCGACATCGTCGCCCACTCCATGGGCGCCCTCAACTCCCGCTGGTACGTGAAGTACGGCGGCGGCACCTCCACCGTGGACGACTTCGTGTCCGTGGCCGGCGTGAACCACGGCACCGACATGTCGCTGTTCTGCTCCTTCTACACCTCCTGCCGGGAGATGGTCGCCGGCAGCACCTTCCTCAAGACCCTCAACTCCGGCGACGAGACACCCGGCAGCGTCAACTACGCCACCCTCTGGTCGACCTGCGACGCCATGATCAATCCGGACGAGTCGGCGAAACTGGACGGTGCGACCAACACGTCCGTGGGCTGCAAGACGCACAACGCCATGAACGAGAACTCCGACAACTACGCCAAGGTCCGGGACTTCATCGCCTGACGGTCCATCTCGTGCACGGCATCGCCGACGGGCCGTGCACGGCGAACCCCGCAGGGTGGAGACGGCGATCGGCCGGACTGCCCGGCGGGCGAACCGGCCGGCATCCCGGTGCTCGCTCGCCTGCTCGTCGAGACGGCGGAGCCGGGCATCGCGGTCCGGACGGTGTCCCGCCGAGTGTGCAGCAGGAGCCTCGGCCCTGCTCATGGGGCGGCCATCGCGCAATCCTCCGAGGAGAGAAGCCCTTGGGGAGGTGACGCGATGGCCTCGCCCCAGCACGACTCGCTCCGGCTGACACTGCCACCGCGTACGGCGGACGGAGTCGATCCGATCCGGGTCCTGGCCCAGCGGATCTTGCAGGAACCCGTCGCGTCGGATCGTGCGCAGGGGAAGGACCGGCCGGCCCACCGATGGGGCCGGGTGGCCCCTGATCACACCGGTGCCGGGGCGCCACGCTGGGTGTGGCGGACCTCACCACCGGAGGTGGAGACCATGTCCCGAACCGTCACCGTCGGTCTCGACGACTCACCGGAGAGCCGGGGGGCGGCCGAGTGGGCGGCACGTGAGGCGGTACTGCGCGGACTGCCGCTGAAGGTCGTGTACGTCCAGGAGCGCGCGTCCCGCTACGTCACCCGGACTCCGCTGCTGGATCTCGACGGCTACCGGCGCTGGGCCGAGCGGCTGACACAGGAAGCGGCGGACGGCATACGGCTTCGCCATCCGGGCGTCGAGGTGATCACCGAACTGCCCACGGGGACCGCGGCTGACGTCCTGAGTGAGGCGGCGGGCTTCGCCGAGCTGCTGGTACTGGGCTCGCGGGGACTCGGCAGGCTCACGGGGTTCATGGTCGGCTCGGTGAGCCTGGGAGTCGTCGCCCGCGCCGAGCGACCGGTGGTGCTGGTACGGGCCACGGAGCAGGCAGCCGACGAGCACGCTCCGGATCCGGCGGGCGTGCCGTCCGCTGCGACGCCGTTCCGGCCCGTCGTGCTCGGCCTGGACGTCGATCAGCCGGACGACACGCTGCTGGACTTCGCCTTCGACGCGGCCTCGCGCAGGAAGGCCCCCCTGCGGGCCGTCCACGCCTGGCCCGAACCGCCGCCTTCCTTCTACGGCTTCTCGGGGGGCGCGGAACTCCACGACAGACTCGAGCGCGAGCAGGCCTCGCTCCTGAGCCAGGTGCTGCATCGCTGGCGTCGGAAGTTCCCGGACGTCGAGGTGATCGAGGCGAGCCGTTGCGGCAACGCCGCGCAGGTCCTCGTCAACGAATCCCGTGACGCGTCCCTCGTCGTCGTCGGCCGGCGCATCCGCACCGGCTCCGTGGGCGCTCACATCGGCCACGTCACCCACTCCGCCCTGCACCACATCGCCGGTCCCGTGGCGGTTGTCGCTCACAGCTGAGGCGCCTGGCGAGCGAACCGGACAGCACGGCATGGGCCAGGGGCCCCGGATCGCCGGACGGCTCCGGAAACAGCCGCCCCGGCTGGAGCCGCATCGCGCGACGCCGTCCTCCGGAACCGAGCCGGCCCGGGTGCCGGCGCCGCACCCTGCCGCGAACACGGTTGCTCGAAGCGGGTCCGCAGCCGCGATGCGCCGGGCGAACACCCGTTTCCCGGCCGACGGCGGATGCGTGCCGGGTGACGGTGTGCACCTCGGTGTGGCGGTGTCACTGCGCGGGGGCGGGTCGCCCCGCCCCCGCACGACGCCGCCACCCTCGACCTGCCGCAGCTGACGGCCGGTCCGCAGGATCTGGTCGCCCCGGCCGTGCGGGCCGGCTGCGCGGGGTCTCGGCGCCCGCGGTCACGGTCGCCAACCTCGGCGCCCAGGGGTGAAGACCGTCCTCGGCGTGATCCACCCGCCCCAGGTGGCCTCGTCGGTCACGGCCTTCCGTTCGCGACTCGACCGGTCCAGGGGGAATCCCCGGGTCAGTCGGGCGGGGTGAGGAGCCCGTCGATGAGGTAGACGGTGGCGTTGGCGGTGGTGATGTTGCCGCAGACGATGTCCGCCGTGTTGTTGACCTTGAACGAGGTACCCGAGCCGGAGGTGGTGAGCTGCGAGCCCTCCAGCGTCTTGAACGAGCCGTTCGGCAGCTCACTCGGGGTGACGTCGGCGTCCACGACGTGGTAGGTCAGTACCTTCTTCAACTGCTCCGGGTCGTTCAGCAGGGAGTCGCGCTGTGCCTGGGTCAGGCTGTTGAAGGCGTGGTTCGTGGGCGCGAAGAGGGTGATGTCCTTCGACTGGTTGAGGGTGTCGTCCAGTCCGGCCTTCGTCAACGCCGCCGCCAGCTGAGCCAGCTGGCGGCTTCCGGCCGCGGCGTCCGCCACCTTCTGCTCTGCCATGGCCGCGACACTGCCTTCCCCGCTCCGGGGCAGTTCCGAGCAGTCGGGCCCGAACGTGCCCGTCGGACCGGGAGTCGGCGTCTGTGCGTGGGTGTGCGGGGCGAATGCGCCGAGCGCGAGCGGGACGGCGACCACCGGGGCGATGGCGGCCTGTGCCATACGAGTTGCCGTGAACCTCATGGTGACCTCCTCGGGGATGAGCTTCTGAGCGTGCCGCCGGGGCCGCCCGGTCGGCGTGCCCCGGGCTGCGCGGGAAGAGAACCGCATCCGGACGCAGTGCCTCTCCCTCTCCCGGTGCGGTGACGAGGGACCTCCCCGGTGGTCACTTCCCGGCGCAGACGACCTCGACGAAATGCCCCACCCGCTCCTCCGGCAGGCGGCGGGCGAGGTCCGCCTCACTGATCATGCCGACCAGGCGGTGGTTCTCGACGACCGGCAGCCGTCGGATCCTGTGCTGCTCCATGGCCTGCAGGACCTCGTCCGAGTCGGCCCCGGCGTCGATCGTCACCGGCTTGCCCTGCTCGAGCATGCCCGCGGTCATGGTCTTCGGGTCCTTGCCCTTGGCAAGACACTTCACCACGATGTCGCGGTCGGTGATGATCCCGTGGAGCCGGTCGTCCGGCCCGCAGACCGGCAGAGCTCCGATGCCCAGCTCACTCATCCTGCGTGCCGCGTCCGCCAGGGTCTCGCTCTCCTGGATACACGTGGCGCCGACGTGCATGATGTCCCGTGCAGTGGTCATAGCCGTCTCCTTCGAGCCTCGCGACCTGCGAGGGGAGCCGCCGCCCCGACCGGCCCCCCATGCCAGTGTGGGTCGTCCGCATCCCGTGCGCATGCCAGGGCGCACGCCGTTCCCGGCAGCTGTGGGACGGCCCGGGTGGGTCGTGGTGCCGACGGCACGCGAGTGCAGGTCAACCTGCCGGCAGCACGAGCGTGCAGCTCTCCCCCGGCGCGACGGTGACGGCCCTGTCGGTCAGCACCACCCGGATCGGCGATTCCTCCGAGTCCGGTACGACGATCCGCAACTGCCCCCGTCGCAGCCGTACGCCGACGCCCCAGTGGCCGCGGTACCGCAGCGAGAATCCGTACTCGGACAGCGCGGGAAGAGGCACCGGGTCCAGCCACAGCGCCTCCTCGCGGGTCTCCAGTCCGGTCAGGCCGCGCTGGACCAGGTCGAGGGTTCCGGCCATGGCGCCGAGGTGGATGCCTTCGCCGGTGGTGCCGCCCTGGATATCGGCGACGTCCGCCTCCAGGGCCTCGCGGCAGTACTGCCACGCGTCGGCCCGTCTGACCCGGGCGAGAACCCAGCCGTGGACGAGGCCGCTGAGCGTGGACCCGTGGCTGGTGCGCCGGAGGTAGTAGTCGACCGTCCTGCACCAGAGCTCGTCGTCGAGGTCGTAACCGAGACGACCGAAGAGCTGCCGCAGCTCCGCCGGCGAGAAGAGGTAGCCGAGCATCAGGACGTCGGCCTGCTTGGATGCCTGGTAGCGGTTGACGTCGTCCCCCTCGGCCTCGAGTATCCGGTCGAGGCGCCGGATGTCGTCGTACCGCTCCCGGTAGACGTCCCAGTCCAGCTCGTCGAGGTCGCCGTACCCGTCGAACTGGCTGATGACGCCGCGGTGGTGAGGGACCGTCAGCAGCCGGGACACGTCGTCCCACCTGGGAAGCTCGTCGGCGTCCAGCTTCACGCGTTCCAGGAGTTCCCGGCGACGCCATGCCGGAAGGCGCCGCACGAGGTCCACGGTGCGGCCGAGGACCCACGCCGCGGTGACGTTGGTGTACGCGTTGTCGTCCAGTCCGGGCCGGTCGGCGCCCGGGTAGCCGTCGTGGTACTCGTCGGGGCCGACGACCCCGCGGATGCGGTAGCGGCCCGACTCGGTGTCGAAGACGGCGGTGTCCGCCCAGAAGCGGGCGATGTGCAACAGCATCTCCGCTCCCTTGGTGTGCAGGAACTCCGTGTCGCCCGTGGCCTCGCAGTACCGCCAGACGTTGTACGCGACCGCCGAGCCGACGTGGTGCTGGAGCCGGGTGCGGTCCGGCAGCCACCGGCCCGAGCGGGGATTGAGATGCAGCCGTGGGGCCTCCTCACGGCCGTCGCTGCCGCTCTGCCACGGGTACATCGCCCCGGCCCGCCCCGCCTCCCGGGCGGCGCGGCACGCCTGCGGAAGGCGCCGGTACCGGTAGTTCAGCAGCGCCCGGGACACCTCCGGGAAGTGCAGGTTGAGGTACGGCAGCACGAACAGCTCGTCCCAGAAGACGTGTCCGCGGTACGCCTCACCGTGCAGTCCTCGGGCCGGCACGCCCACGTCGAGGTCCGCGGTGTGCGGTGACACTGTCTGCAGCACGTGGAAGAGGTGCAGGCGCAGGACGCGACCGGCCTGACCGGGCACCTGGACGTCGGCGTGCCGCCACAGCTGGGCCCACGCGGTGACGTGGGATTCCATCAGGGCGGGGAAGTCCCCGGCCGTGGACGCCCGGTCGACCGCCGCCTCGAGCGGATCGCCGATCGCCGGGTCGCGTGAGGTGTGCAGCGCCACGGTCTTGTCCACGACGACGGGAACGCCTGGAGCGATGGGTATCACGAGACGGCGGACGGCTCGGTGCCGAGCGGGACGGAGCCGCGACGAAGTCGGCTCCTGACCGTGGACGACCGTCCGGGCCGCCATGGCGACACCGACGTCGGAGCTGTTGGTGCGGCAGCGCAGCCACACGGTTGCCGACTCCTCCACACCGGTCTGCACATGCGCCAGGTGGCTCCGGTTGAGGGACCGGTACCGGTGCACATTGGCGTTGACCACATCGCCGTCGATCGCCGACTCGACTTCGATCTCTCCCGACCAGCCCTCGGCGGTGAAAACGGTGCGCAGCACTGCCAGATGGGGGTCTGCCATGTGCACCGCGCGGATCTGCTCCACGCTCAGCACGCCGGCCTGCTCGTCCCGGTAGCGGAAGGTCCGGGTGAGCGTGGCACGTCGCAGGTCGAGGGTGTGCCGGTACTGCAGGAAGGGACGGGTGTCCGCGGTGAACCACCGGCCCGGCTGCCCTCCGGCGGAGCGGAGGCGGAACCTCAGCGGCAGCCAGTTCGGGAGGTTGACCAGGTCCTCGTTCACCACCGACCGCCCGGCCACGGTGGACTCCAGGCGGTTGTAGCATCCGGCCACGTATGTCCCCGGATAGTGCACCAGGCCCGCCCTGCTCTCGGGGACGGCCCCACGGGTGGCGAAGTAGCCGTTGCCGAGTGTGCAGAGCGATTCGCGCAGCCGTTCGGCCGCGGGCTCGTAACCCTCGTACTGCCAGGTCCACTCCGCCATACGCCGTCCTCACCCCTCTTCCTTCCCGCGAGGTGTACGGGTGCGCGGTCGACGCGGACGTCAGGTGCGCTCGGGGACGACGGCGACCGGGCACTCGGAGTGGTGGAGCAGGGCGTGGGCGACCCTGCCCAGTTGCAGACCGAAGTGGCCGTGCGGTCTCAGGGCGCCGACGACCAGGAGGTCGGCGCCGACCGAAGCGCTCAGCAGGACCTTGTGGGCGGGCCCTTCGACCGCTCGGGCCTCCACCTCGACCCGGCCCCGGACGAGATCGCGCAGCGCTTCGTCCAGGATGGCCGAAGCCCGCTCCTCGTGCGTGCGGCCGGCGTCGTCCGCGAGGAGGGGATGGTCCGCGCGGTCGTGCGCGGGGCACCGCCATGCCCTCACAGCCTCCAGAACGCAGCCGCGGACCTCGGCCTCGCGGAGGGCGAAACGTACGGCTCCCAAGTCCTCGGCCGCTTCGCCCACACCGACCGCCACCCGTCCGAAGGCCCCCTGCCGGTTCCGCTCGGAACCCCGCACCACGACGACCGGGCACGTCGCGCGGGCCGCCACGGTGAGGCCGACCGATCCCAGCAGCAGCCCGCCGAGGTCACTGCGACCCCGGGATCCCGTGACCAGGGCGGAGGCGTCGTGCCCCTCCCGCAGCAGCGCGGACACGGCATCGTCGGGCAGTACCTCGCCTGACACCTTCACCTCGGGGGCGCGCAGCCGGGCGCGCTCCGCGGCGGACGCGACGATGTGCTCCCCCATGACCTCCTCGGCCGGACGTTCGGTGCTGAAGGACGGCTGCCTGCCCTCGTAGCGCTCCCACAAGGAGGCGTAGACCAGGCGCAGGGGGAGCCCGTGCCGTGCCGCGTGGTCGACGGCCCAGTCGACCGCCCGCAGGCTGGAGTCCGATCCGTCCACGCCCACGACCAGCGGGAGTTCCATCGTCCCCACCGCCTTCCTGTCCGGCCTCGTAAAGCACCCCCTGTGAATACCGTTGCACCACCCGGACACCGCCGCGACACGCGCGGGATCGGCTCCCGTGCCTCCCGCCGCCGGTGGCGCCGGCCCCGGCGCCCCGGCTGGGCCATGTGTCCGGAAGGCCCCTCCCGCCTCCCGCCGCCTCGGGAATCGCCCGGCGGTCCCGGTACCCGGTCAGCCGCCCGGCCACCTCACCGAGAGGCCGGACCGATACGGCGGCCGGTGAGGCGCTGGGGCCGGATCGACACCCACATCTCTCGCTCACCGCCCGCCCACGGGTGGGTGTGGGCGCCGTCTGTCAGCCGTCGCACCGCATCGGGTTCCGTGACGTGTCGCGCCGGGCCGACGGCGAGGACACTCCAGCCCTGGCCGGCGGTCTCGTCCAGATGATCGACTTCGAAGGCGACCTCGGACCCCACCGCCGCCGCGGGCACCGAGCCGGGTGCGGTGCGGAAGGCGATCTCGTCGTCGACGACTTCGTAGTTCACCGGAACGACCGCCGGGCCGTTCGGGGTCGTCAGGGCGACGCGGCCCACGCCATGGGTGGAGAGCAGGGCGCGGCAGTCGTCCGCGCCGAGTTCCCTCAGCTCGGGGTGGAGGAGGGCCTGGCCCTGCCCGGGCGGCTGGTCGGTGCCGCCCCCGCGCAGGGCTTCCACGCTCGTTCCCAGCGCGCCGGCCAGACGGGTCAGGGTGCCCAGACCTGGGTCGGCCGGGCGTTCTTCCAGGTACGCGAGGTACTGCGGAGCCATTGCGGCGCGGCCGGCCACGGTGGCCCGGGTGAGCCCCTGCCGCTCGCGCTCGGCTGCCACCCGCCGGCCGACGTCGCCGGGGCTGGGTGCCCGCCCCGCATCCGGCCTCGAAGGCGCGGGCGTCGCCCCGGACGGGTGCTCCAGGTGACGGACGTGGGCGTCGGGGCCGGGGAACACCAGCGTGACCTCGTCCGTGTCCGACCAGCGCACGTCGTAGGGGGGTGTTCCATCCGCATGGTGGAGTCCGACGATCTCGCCGTCGCGCCTGGTGCCGCCGGTTGCCGGGCTTTCGATGACGAGTTGATCGCCGAGGTGCGCTCGCATGACCGCCGCCCTTTCCTCAGAATGTTGCTGTAACCCAACGTGCCACGCGTGTCGGGCCGCCGCACGGGCCGGAAAGCCCCGATCCAGGGCCGACCAGTCCCCTTCCCGGGACGGCGCCGACGCGGGCCTGAGCCGCACCCCGTCGGAGTGCCGGTTCCGACGGCTCGACATGACCGCGTGCGCCGGCACGGGCCTCGAAGGGACGGGCGTCATGCACCACCGAACGGTCGCGGAGCTCATGACCCGGCAGGTCGTCCGGGCGCGGCGCGATCTACCGTTCAAGGAGATCGTCAAGCTGCTGGCCGAGAACGACGTCACCGCCGTACCGGTGGTGGACGAGCAGGACCGCCCGATGGGTGTGGTGTCCGAGGGGGACCTGCTGCGCAAGTCCGCGGACCAGGCCGACCCGTCCGGCAGGACGGCGATCCCGCATCCGGAGGCGTGGGAGAGGGCAAAGGCCGAGGGAGTCAGGGCAGAGGAGCTGATGTCGGCTCCCGCGGTGTGCGCGCGCCCGGAGTGGAACGTCGTCGAGGCGGCCCGCCTCATGGAGGTCCACGGCATCAAGCGGCTGCCCGTGGTGGACGAGACGGACAAGCTCCGGGGCATCGTCAGCCGCGGTGACCTGCTGCGGATCTTCCTCCGTCGAGACGACGCCATCCGCGAGGAGATCACCCGGGAGGTGCTGCAGCAGACCCTGGGGCTCGCTCCCTCGGAGGTGTCGGTCGACGTACGAGAGGGGCAGGTCACCCTGGACGGATCCGTCGAGTTCCGCAGCCTGGTCCCCGTTGTCGAACGCCTGTGCAGGAGTGTGGACGGGGTCGTCTCGGTCTCCACGCACCTCAGGTACCGGACCGACGACGCCGAAGGACCCGGCGCAGGCCCGTGAGTCGACGTGGAGCGGAGCCCGGGCGCGTCTCCCACATCCGGTCGGGGGCCGGACGATCGCGGCGGGCGTCCGCGCGCGAGGGATGTCACGGCGCCCGGTGGTCCGGGACGGACCGGGCCGCCACGACGAGCCGGACTCTCGCGCTGTGAGCCGTCACATCTGCGGGACGACGGCGATCGGGCACGGCGCGTGATGCAGCAGCGCATGGTTGATCAGGCCCAGCTGGAGCCCGAGGTGCCCGCGTCGCCTGCGGGCACCGACCACGAGCAGGTCGGCCTCGGACGCGGCTTCCAGGAGCGCCTGACGCGCCGGGCCTTCGACCACCCGACGGCTCACCGAGGCGTTCACGTACCGCTCGGCGGGACCGTTCAGCGCGTCGTCGAGCACCTGGGCGGGCGGGCGGCGCGAGGTCCGGACCCCGTACCCGGCCGGGGGCGGCGGATCGGCGAGGCCCCCGAACGGGACGCTCCAGGCGTGCACCGCGACCAGCCGGCAGCGCCGCACATGGGCTTCGCGCATGGCGAAATCCACCGCGGTGCCGCTTCCCTCGCCGTCCTCGACGCCGACGACGACGCTGCGGAACCGGACGCCGCGGTGCTCCGGCCGGCCGCGCACGACGACGACCGGGCAATCGGCGCGCGCCGCCACGGCAAGACTGACCGATCCGAGGAGAAGCCCCGCGAGGTCTCCGAGCCCTCTGCGTCCGAGGACCAGGGCGAAGGCGTTGCGCCCCTTGCACAGCAGGGCTGTTGCGGGGTCCTCGTGCAGCACCTCGCCCGACAGCCGGGCCGAGGGTGCGCCCTTCCTGGCCCGTTCCGCGGCGACGCCGATCGGATCGGCCGCCCCGTGGTCCGGCGCGGCAGCGTGCACGAGGAGTAGCGGCACGTCATGCCGGACTGCCTCATCGGCGGCCCAGTCCACCGCCTCCAGGCTCGCCTCGGACCCGTCGACGCCCACCACCAGCGGGATCGCCACCGATGTCACCTCCGCCACATGCCGGACCTCGTCTCCCTCAGGACCCGCCGCGGCCGGCAGCCTCCCGCAGCAGGCTTCGGCTCGCCGCTCGGTGCGACACCCGCCACCGGAACGTGCGACGTCCACCGTCCTTCCAGCTTCTTACGCCACGAAAACGCTCGCAATGGAGCGCTTCGGCGGAGCCGGTCGCCCGGCTCCGCCGAGTTGCCGAGCGGGTCGGGGCCGGTCGGTGTCAAGGAAGTGTCAGTGATCGGGGCGGGCCGTGGGGAGTCACGGAACGGGCCGCATACTGCTCGTGTGATGCCTGACTGGCTACCGGACCAAGGGATACGCCGGGCCACTCTCGCCCTTGCGGGAGTGGCAGCGGTCCTGATCACCGCCGGCGCGTTCCTCGACGCCATGTGGGTGCTCGGCATCGGAGTCTGGGCCGTCATCGCGGCCGCGGCGATCGAGCTCGTGTACCGGCCTTGACGAACATCTCGGCCACAGGCGCACACCGGTCACCCGGGCCATGCGTTCGGGTGCCGTGGCCCAGAGGCCGACGGGTACGTCCTCCCCCTCCGCCGGCAGCTCCGCTCCGCGGCGGGCCTGCGATCGAACGCACGGCCACGGCCCGGCGGTTCCGCGACGACCACCCGCGCGGTAGGGCGTTGATCGTACGCTCCGCTTCACCCCCGTTCGTCCCCGTTCGTTCCCGCGTTCGCGGGCCGTTTCCGTCGATGGCGGCGGGCCGCCGCGGGAGCGAGTCCCGGCGGCGGCCCGTCCTTCGGACCCGGCGGAGTGCGGTCGGCACGACGGACGCGGGAGCCCCTGGGTCGATGGGGCCGACGCCGACGGGACATCGGGTCAGGAGTCGGGCATGAGCACGGTGTCGACGATGTGGACGGTGGCGTTGGCCGTGGGGACGTTGCCGCAGACCACCTTGGAGTTGTCGTTGATCGTGTAGTTCTCGCCGGATCCGCTGGTGGTGAGCGTGGACTTCTGCAGGGTCTCGTAGGTGCCGTTCCCGAGCTGCTGCGCGGTGAGCTTCCGGCCGACGACGTGGTAGGTGAGGATGTCGGTGAGCATCTGCTTGTCGGCGAGGACCTTGTCGAGGTCGGCCTTGGGGATCTTGGCGAAGGCGTCGTCGGTGGGGGCGAAGACGGTGATGTTCTCGGCGTTGTTGAGGGTGTCGACCAGACCGGCCTTCTTCACCGCGGCGACCAGGGTGGACAGCGCGGGGTTGTTGGAGGCGGCCGTGGCGACGGGGTCCTGCGCCATGCCGTCGAAGGAACCGGCACCTTCCTTCGGCACCGAGGCGCAGGCCGGGCCGAAGGGGCCGCCGGCGGGTGCCGCCCCGTCCCCGGCCGGCGGGGGCTGCTCCTCCGCCGGGGCCGAGGAGGCGGACTTGTCCGCGGCCTCGTCGGAGGCACTGTCGCCACCGCCGCAGGCGCTCAGCGTGAGCGGCAGGACGGCGGCCGCGGTGACGGCCATGGCGGTGCGGCGGAAGCGCAGGGCGTACATCGTGTTCTCCTTGGGTGTGCTCATGATGACCCGGCGTGATCGCCGAGTGGCGTGTGGGTTCGCCGGAGGAGGCAGGCGGGGCTATTCGACGGTGACGAGCACGGAGTGCCGTCCGTCGGCGCCGTCGGGTACCGTCCGGGTCCGTCTCTCCGGCTGCGTCCGTCCGCTGCGGTCGGTCGCGCGGACGCTCAGGGTGTGGCGTCCGGGAGCGGCCCTCCAGGGGAAGGACCACTGGCGCCAGGTGTCGGTGGTGTGTTCGGTGGCGAGGTCGGCGGGCTTCCAGGGGCCGTCGTCGACGCGGATTTCCACCCTGTCGATGCCCCGGTGCTGGGCCCAGGCGACCCCGGCGACCATGACGGTTCCGGCTGTCGGCCGGGCGAAGGGCCTGGGCGTGTCGATACGGGACTGGGTCTTGACCGGTGCCCTGCGGGCCCATTCGCGCTTCACCCAGTAGGGGTCGTAGTCGGCGAAGGTGGTGAGTTCGATGTCCTCGATCCACTTGCATGCGGACACGTAGCCGTACAGGCCGGGCACGACCATGCGGACCGGGAAACCGTGGTCGAACGGGAGGGGCCGGCCGTTCATGCCGACCGCGAGGATCGCGTCACGGCCGTCCATCACGTCCTCGACGGGGGTACCCAGCGTCATGCCGTCGACGGAACGGGAGACGAGCTGGTCGGCGGGGCCGCCGCGCGAAGGGGGCTCGACGCCTGCCTCCCTGAGGAGTTCGGCCAGGCGTACACCGGTCCAGCGGGCGTTTCCGACGTAGGGCCCGCCCACCTCGTTGGAAACGCAGGTCAAGGTGATGTCCCGCTCGATCAGTTCACGCTGCAGCAGGTCCTGGAAGGAGACGCCGAGCGGGCGCCGTACGCCCCTGCCGTGGATGCGCAGCCGCCAGGTGGTGGCGTCCACCCTCGGCACGACCAGGGCGGTGTCGACCCGGTAGAAGTCCTCGTTCGGGGTGGTGAACGGCTTCAGGCCCGGGATGCGCAGAGCGGCACCGGCAGGTACGGACGCGGCCGGTGAACCCGCCGCAGGCAGCATGACCGCGGCCCGGGACGCGACGGCGTCACCGCCGCGGGCGGAGCCGAGGCCGCGTCCCAGCGCACCTGCCCCGGCCGATGCGGCGGCCGCCGCGGAGGCGGTCACCAGGAATCCGCGGCGGTCCCAGTCCGCCCCGCCGGCGGGGCTGTTCGGCGCGCCGCCCCGGCTCACCGTCAGCCGGGCGGTCAGCAGATGGAGAAGCGCGGCGCCGGCCACGGCCCCGACGGCGGAGGGCAGCGCGTCCGTCCAGGACACGGAGTCCGGTCGGCCGAGCGCGGCCACCGCACCGACGGCGCCGACCAGCAGCACCCCGGTGACGGCCGCCAGGCGGTGCCGCAGTGCGAACAGGCCCAGCGTGACGGCGAAGGCCGACAGCACCGCGACGATGCCGAGTTGCAGGACCAGCTTGTCGTGGGTCCCGAACTGACGGATCGCCCAGTCCTTCACCTCGGCCGGGGTGGCGTCGATCACCGAGCCGCCGACCGCGGTCACGGGGCCCGCCTCCGGTCTGACCACGGCCGCTGCGAGTTCCGCCACGGCGAGCGCTGCGAATCCGGCCAGCAGGCCACTGGCGCAGGCCGACACGCGGCGGGTAGCTGATGCGCTCTCGATCGTCACGGGGGGAATTCGGCACGCGGGCCGAGCACGGATTGGTCGGTCCTGCGAACGAGGGAACGAGCAGGTCTCCGTTGACGCAACCGCGAAGTCGTCCGCCGCGCCGCAGGCCCGAGAGGACTCGACGTCTCCTCCGCGCAGCGGCGGACACCCAAGGGCGGCTCGCGGTGGGGAGGCGCGGAGGCAACGGGCGGCGACCGAACCGGCGGACACCGCCGGCCGTGTCCGGGGTCGGGTACCGCGGATCGGGAGAGCGGTGTTCGGGCGGATCGGACCGGATCCCTCTCGCGGCAATCCGCACGGCTCCCAGCAGCGAATAGCTGAAGAGGGCTGCTTCGCCCCGACATCGTTGAGGAGCTTCATGCCTGTCCCACGAGCTGCCCGCCCCGGCACTCCCGCCGCCGCACACGGTCCCTCCGCCGACGCTCTCCTCGTCCAGGTCGCTCGTGGCGACCAGGACGCCTTCGGTGAGCTCTACGACCTGGTGAGCGGCGCGGTCTTCGGCACCATCCGCAGCGTCCTGCGCGATCCGGCCCAGTCGGAGGAGGTGATGCAGGAGGTCATGATCCAGATCTGGCGTACGGCTGCCAGGTTCCGGGCCGACAAGGGCAGCGGTACGAACTGGGTGCTGACACTTGCGCACCGTCGTGCCGTGGACCGGGTCCGCTCGGAACAGGCGAGCGTCGACCGCGACCACAAGGCGGCCCTGCTCGACTGCACACCGGCCTACGACCACGTCACCGAGCAGGTCGAGGCGCGCCTGGAGCACCAGCAGGTGCGGCGCTGTCTGCGGTTCCTCACACGGCTCCAGCGAGAGGCCGTCACCCTCGCCTACTACCGGGGGCTGACCTACCGCGAGGTCGCGGAACTCCTCGCCCTCCCCCTCGGCACCGTCAAGACGCGCCTGCGCGACGGCCTCATCCGGCTCCGCGACTGCATGGGGGTGGAGGCATGATCCGTCGCGCCGGCGGCGCGGGCCTGCACACGGCGACCGGCGCCTACGCTCTGCACGCACTGCCCGAGAACGAACGCGAGAGCTTCGAACGGCACCTCATGGACTGCGGCGCCTGCGCCCAGGAGGTCCGGGAGTTGCAGGCGACGGCCGTCCGTCTCGGCCTGGCCGCGGCCGTCCGGCCCGCGCCCGAGGTGAGAGCGCGGGTCGTGGAGCAGATCCGGCACGTACGGCAGGAGCCGCCGGCGGTACTGCGGTACCGGACGCACCGGCTGCGCCGACTTCCCCGTTTCGCTCTCGCGGCCGCCGTCGCCGTCGGCATCGCCGGCGGTGCCGCGCTCTGGCAGCACCACGAAGCCGGGAACGCCCGGGCCCGCGCGGAACGCGCCGAGGCCGAGGCCGCCGGGGTCTCCCGGGTCCTGACGGCCTCCGACGCGACCTACACCAGCGGCCGGGCGAAGAACGGCGCGAGGGTGACCTTCGTCGTGTCCCGGGAACGCGACCGGGCGGTGATGCTCGCCTCGGATCTCCCGGCGCTGCCGGAAGGCAAGGTCTACCAACTCTGGTTCGACGACGCCGGCACCATGCGCGATGCGGGCCTGCTCGGCGGTGACACCGGCACCCAGACCGTCCTCGTGCACGGGCCCGTACACGACGCGTCCGGCATGGGCATCACCGTCGAACCGTCCGGCGGTTCATCCTCTCCGACGAGCCCGCCCCTGATGGTCGTGGCGCTCCCCGCCTGACGGGGCACCTTCGCGGCGGCGGTGCATGACCACCCGTTTGCCGGGCACACGGCAGGGACCGCGAGCGGCTGCGTCCCGTGCGACCGGCACGCGGGGCAGCCCTGTCCCGAGGGGGTATTCGACGTGAGGGCACCACAGTTCACCTATACCGGCCCGGCGGTCGTCGGCGGAGTGCCGTTTGCCCGTGTCCGGCTGTCCGAGAATCCCCCCGACGAGAAAGGCGCCCCCTGGGCAGGGGCCACCTCGTTCGGAAAGGACGACGAGCCGGAAGGCTTCACGCCCGACATGGCAGGCGACCCGCCCGTGACGGTGGAGTTGCCCGACGGCCGCGCATCTCGGGCTCTCGTCGTCAACGTGCATTTCAACGGCCAGGGCTGGACCATGGAGTTGATCGGATCCGGACCGGTTCCCCGGTGACCCGGGCGGACGCGGAATCCCCGCGCCCCGGCACTCCATCCGCGCCGGCCGGCTTCCACACCTCCCAGGACGGCGAGCGCGTCGTCGACCGCGATCGGTGGGAGCACGAGAAGCACCACCGCTCCACGCTCGCCGCCCCGGCGCCCGCGCCCATGAGACCCGCGCTGCGACGGTCGCCGCGGGGAGATACAACCACGGCCGGACCGGGTCGAGTCTGCGCACCCGGCGCGAGCCCCTCCGCACAGGCGCTCGTCGCACCCGGCGCGGTCGTGGGCACCGCCGCGTCCCCGGGAGCGTTGGACGCGGTCCCCCGGCAACGCACACGGTGCCCACGACCGTGGTGGCGTCTCCACGGCGCCCGGGCCGGGCGCCACCGGCCCCGCTGCGGGCGGACGACGCCGCATTCGGACCACGCCCTACGCGACCGCCACCATGCTGGCGAACACCACGACGTTGTTGGGGTAGTAGCGGCGATCGGCGTCGAACTGGCCGCCGCAGGTGACCAGTCGCAGGCCCGCGTGATCGAGGTTCTTGTAGACCTCCAGGGTGGGGAACTCCTTCTTCGGGTACTCGGCGATGCGGTCCACCGCGAACTCGGCCGTCTTCCCGTCCTCGCGCGTCACCTTGATCGTGTCGCCGGCCTTCAGCGTCTTCAGCTTCTCGAAGACCGCGGCCTTGCCGTTCCAGGTCACATGTCCGGCGATCACCGCCGGCCCCTGGGAGCCGGGAGTGGGGCCCGGCTCGTACCAGCCCGCGAGGTCGGGGTTCTTCGGGGTCGTCATCGTCCCGTCCTTGTTCTGCCCGAGCGACTCGAGCTCACTCTGCACTCCGAGGGACGGGATGGACACCACGCGCGGCGCGGACCGGGCGAGTGCACCCGCGGCCTTGCCCGCTCCCGCGCCCGCCGCCGGGTCCTGTGCCGCGCTCCGGTCCGAGCCGGCCGGCGGTGCCGCCGCGTCCTGGCCGCCGCAGGACGTGAGCAGCAGTGCCGCCGCGAGGGCGATCACTGACACGGTCGCACGCAGGGCACCGGGCCCTGCCCCGCTGCCGGAGGAACGGTTCATGCGGCACCCGCCGTCTTCGCCGTCGCCGCGGAGCGGGTGGTCGTCCACCGGCGGACGGCGACCAGCGCGCCGACCGCCGCCGTGGCCGCGACGGCACTGCCGGTCACCGCACCCGGGGAGAGCCCGGCGGCACCGGATCCGCTGCCGGTCTCGATCCCGCCGACCGGAATGGACCCGACAGCGGCGCCCTTGACCACCCCGCAGTTGGTCGGTGCGGTCGCCTCCTGGGGGAGCTTGGGGTCGAGTTCGCTCTTGCCGGCGCCCTCGACGTCGTACTCGCCGTTGTCGTTGCGGTCGATGCCGTGCTGCACGATGTGGAGGTCCTTGATGTTCTCGACCACGTCCTGCGAGACCGTGATGGTCCGCTTGTAGGTGATCTTGCCCTCCTTGTCTGCGACGGGCATCCGGTCGACGGCCAGGCCACTGCCCGCGTCCGTCCCCCCTTCCGTGGTGAGGGAGATGTTGATGTCGCCGTAGTCCTTCGTGGCCTCGGTGTTGTTGAGGATCCCGTCGCCGTCGGTGTCGTCGCTCGCGTCCGGGCAGTGGAAGTCGCGCCCGTCGGTCGACCCGTGCAGGTGCTGCGCCGAGGGCTGTCCCGGAACCATGCCCTCCGACTTGATCCACACCGTCAGTTCCCTGCCGCGAAGGCTCAGCATGGCCGTTCCCCGGGAACCGGAGTCGTTCAGCTGCTCGAGGTCGATCTGGAACGCCGGGTTCTCAGCCGCGAACGCCGTGGACGCGACGCAGGTGGTCAGGAGGGCGGCGGGAAGCGCGGCGAGCACCGCGATCCGGCCGGTTCGCTTGGACATCACGTTCGTTCCTGTTCCGCAGCCCCCGGACGGGAAAGCCGCATGTCGTACGGATTCCTGGCGATGCCCGGAGGATCCCGGGCATCGACTCACCCCTTGTCCACAGAACCGTTGCCGTGGACGGCGTGACGAGCGCGGCGCACGGGCACCCGACACCGGACACCTGGGCGTTCCGGGCGAACACGATGCCTCCGCCGTGGCCTCGGACCGGACCGGGCGGGACCGGGCACGGGCCGTTGCTCGTTGCAACTGATATGTAGTTACCTTTGAAACGTACGGATCCCCCCGGGTGTTCAATGTCCGGCAGGACGATCCGGGGAACTCGGCATCGCCCTGAGCGTGCCCCCGCGGGAACTGGCGACTTAGGTTGGGGGATGACGACCACCGCATCGCAGGAAGCGTTCCTCCATGCCTTTCACGCCGAACATCCGGCGGTGACGGCAGAGGCGTTCGGGGGCGGCCGCGCCCCGGACGGCCGGTCCAGCTACGAGATCCTGTGTGATCGGGTGGCTGGAAGCAGACGCGTTCTGGACCTCGGATGCGGCGACGGCCTGCTGCTGGAGCATCTGGCACGCAGTGGGGGAAGGCGGCTCGCGGGAATCGACCTCTCCCCGGAGTCACTGGCCCTGGCGCGGCGCCGACCGTCGCTGTCCGAGGTGCGGTTGGAGGAGGGCCGCGCGCAGCGCCTTCCCTTCGCCGACGACAGCTTCGACGCCTGTGTTGCGCACATGGCACTGATGCTGATGGCCGAGATCGACCGCGTCGCGGCGGACGTTGCCCGCGTGCTGTCTCCCGGCGGCGTGCTGGCCTGCGTCCTGGGCGGCGGAGGCGTAGGCGGCGAGGCGTACGAGCGCTTCACCACCCTGTTGCGGTCCATCGTCGAGGAAGCGCCCCCTTCCCGGCGCATCCCGGCACTCGGGGACAGAAGGACGCGCAGTCGCGACGGGCTCGACGAGATCCTGGGGCCGGCGGGCTTCACCCCGACGGACTGGGAGACCGTCCCCATCGATCTCAGCGGTTCGGCCGACGAGGTGTGGGAGGTCGTGTCCCGCGTCTACGACCTCGGCCCGCTGGACGGGGCCGCCGTGGAGCGCCTGCGTGCGGGCTTCCTGACCGAGGCGAAGGAGATGGCGGGCCCGGACGGGCGCGTTCCCTGCGGGTTCAAGATCCACGTTGCGACGGCTCGGCTGCGCTGAGGACCGGCTGGCGGGCGCCCGCCGGGGGGAGGAGCGGAGCCCTGGCTCACCGCTCCCGCGGCCGGCTGCGCGCCCGCTCGGTGTTCCCCGCTCCCGGGCGCGGGCGGCCGCACGGCGTCCGGGCCGGGCACGGACGGCAGGACCCGGGCCACGAGCAGCGCCACGTCGTCGTGGTCGACGGGATGACGCAGGGTGCGCAGGAGCACATCACAGGTGTCGTCCGGGGAGCGTTCGGGGTCGTCCAGGAGGCTGAGCAGGTCGTTCAGGCACGCGTCGATGGGCTGGTCCCGCCGCTCGACCAGACCGTCGGTGTACAGGACGAGCTGGTCGCCCGGGTCGAGGGCGACCGTGCGGGCGTCGAAGTCGCCCTTTCCCACTCCCAGCGGGGTGCCGGTGGGCAGGTCGAGCAGTTCCCGAGTCCCGTCGGCATGGAGGAGGGCGGCAGGCAGATGACCTGCCTGGGACATGTGGCACTGGCCGCTGTGGGGGTCGTAGGCCGCGTAGACGCAGGTGGCGATGGTCTCCTGTGCGAGTTCCTGGGTGATGCGGTCGAGGTTCCGGAGCACCTCCGCGGGGTCGAGGTCGAGGCAGGCGAGAGTGCGGGTGGCCGTTCGGAGCTGCCCCATGGTGGCGGCGGCGCTCACACCGCTGCCCATGACATCACCGACGACGAGCGCGGTCTTGTCGCCGCCGAGCGCGATGACGTCGTACCAGTCGCCGCCGATCTCCACGGCGGCTCGGGCGGGCCGGTAGCGGGACGCGACCGCCAGGCCCGGTCGCGGCGGCGGTGAGAGGGGCAGCAGGCTGCGCTGGAGGGCGAGTACCGTGCGTCGCTGCTCCTGTACGGCGCGGTGCCGCTCGGTGACGTCCACGCTCGACGTCACCACGCCCAGCACCTTGCCGTTGGGGGCTTCGAGCCGGTGGAAGGAGATCGACCAGGCGTGCTCGTTCTCCGGGTCCGCCGGGGTCCTGCCGACGGTGTACTGGTCCAGGACCGGGGTGCCGGTCGCCAGGACCCGGCGCATCGTTGCCGCGAAGGACGCGTCCAGGAACGGCAGCACCTCCTGGACGTGCCGGCCCACGTGCTCGGCGGCAGGCACGCCGTTCATGCGTTCCTCGGCTGGGTTCACCGAGATGTAGCGGAGGTCGGTGTCCAGCACACCCAGGCCGATCGGCGACTGCGACACCAGGCGGGCGGAGAGGGCCAGGTCCCGTTCGACCCGCCGGAGCGTCGTCTGATCGGCAGCCAGGCCCAGGGCGTAGTAGTCGCCCTGGTCGTCCATGAGCCGCATGTTGCGGAACTCCACCAGCCGGGTGCCGCCGTCCTTGTGCCGTACGGGAAAGACGCCGGCCCAGCTGTCTCCGCCCTCCATGACCTGTGCGAAGAGGCCCAGCACGAAATCCAGGTCCTCCTCGTGGACCAGCAGCCGGCCGGCGAACCGGCCCAGGGCCTCCTCGGCGCTGTAGCCGAACAGACTCTCCGCCTGGGGGCTCCAGAGATCGATCCTTCCCTCGGCGTCGAGCAGCACGGCCGCCACACCCAGCAGGTCGAGCAGCCCGCCGGAGGCGGTCGGAGCGAGCTCCCCCACCGTGGGATCGGTCCAGGACCTGGCCGCGCACATACCAGTCCTCCTCACTGCCCGCACCGCGACCTGCGCACCGGTGTGCGGCGCGGGCCCGGCCGGGAGCACTCGGCCGCAGCCCCATCGTCCCTCCGAAAGGGGCACCCCTGCAGCCTCTCGGCCGTGGGCGTCCACGGAGCCGCGTCTCGCAACGCCCACCTCGCGCGGAGCGCCGGGGGAACGTGCACGGGACGGCTCTCCCGCCACCGTCGGCGCCGGGCGGCCGGTCGGCCCATTCGGCGCTCGCCGGCGGGCGGGCGAGCCGGTCCCCCGCCCGCCGGCGGACACCTGCGGGCTGCCCGCCGAGGCCGACGCACTCGGGAACGTCCTCGCGCAGACCGGCACGGCCGACACATGATCGGAGGTCTGCCCGAGCTCGGGGGCCTCCTGTGCGAGACTCGGGTGCCACGGCACCAGGAACCCACGGGCGACGTCCGAGCCGGGGGCAGCGGGCCGAAGCCCGTCTCACCGGAGCCCGGGCCGGCGCCCGCACCGGATTCGGTGTCCGAGCCGGAGGCCGACGCCGGAGCCGGCCCGGATGCCCGTGCCGATGCCCGATCCGGTGCCGTGGCCGGAACCGCCGAGGAGGGACAGAGCCATGCGGGTCGCGCTCTTCGTCACCTGCGTCAACGACACGCTCTTCCCGCGCACCGGCCGGGCCGTCGTCACCCTCCTGGAGCGCCTCGGTGCGGAGGTGGACTTCCCACCGGCGCAGACCTGTTGCGGCCAGCCGCAGTTCAACACCGGTTACCGGCACGAGACCGAACCGCTGGTGCGCCGCTACGCCACCGCGTTCGACGCCTACGACTACGTCGTCACGCCCTCCGGCTCCTGCGCCGCCATGGTCCGCGACAACTACCCGCGCATCGGTGCGAAGGCCGCCGCCGAGGGCCGCGGCCGGGAGCTCGCCGAGGCCGCGGCCCGCGCGGTGCCGAAGACGTACGAGCTGACCGAGTTCCTGGTCGATGTGCTCCAGGTCGTGGACGTCGGCGCGTACTACCCGCACACCGTCACCTACCACCCCACCTGCCACGGCCTGCGGATGCTCGGCCTCGGCGACCGGCCCCGCCGGCTGCTGGAGCAGGTCGAGGGCCTGGAACTGCGCGAACTGCCCGGCGCCGAGGAATGCTGCGGCTTCGGCGGCACCTTCGCCGTCAAGAACGCCGCCGTCTCCGCGGCGATGGGGGCCGACAAGGCCCGCAACATCGCCTCTACGGGCGCGGAGGTGGTGTGCACCGTCGACAACTCCTGCCAGATGCACATCGGGGGGACACTCAGCCGCCTCGGGTCGGCGGTCCGCCCGGTCCACATCGCCGAAATCCTCGCGAGCACGGAAGGGGACCCGCGATGAGCGGCGGTACGTATCTCGGCATGCCCGCCTTCCCGAAGGCCGCGGCCCGCTCCACGCGGAACGCCACCCTGCGCGGCAACCTGCGCCACGCCACGCACACCATCCGCGACAAGCGAGCCAGGGCAGTCGCCGAACTCGACGACTGGCAGCGGCTGCGGGCCGCCGGCGCCGCGATCAAGACCCGTACGCTGCGCCACCTCGACCACTACCTGGAGCAGGTGGAGTACGCGGTGACGGCGGCGGGTGGCCACGTCCACTGGGCGGCCGACGCCGCCGAGGCGAACCGCATCGTCACCCGGCTCGTCCGCGCAACCGGCGAGACCGAGGTCATCAAGGTCAAGTCGATGGCCACACAGGAGATCGGGCTCAACGAAGCGCTGGCGGAGGCCGGCATCACCGCCTGCGAGACCGACCTCGCCGAGCTGATCGTGCAACTCGGCGACGACCTCCCGTCGCACATCCTCGTCCCCGCCATCCACCGGAACCGCTCCGAGATCCGCGACATCTTCCGCGCGAGGATGGCGGATTGGGGCAGGCCCGCCCCGGACGGGCTGACCGACCGGCCCGCCGACCTCGCCGAGGCGGCCCGGCTTCACCTGCGGGAGAAGTTCCTCCGCGCCAAGGTCGCGATCTCGGGCGCCAACTTCATGGTCGCCGAGACCGGCACGCTCGTGGTGGTCGAGTCGGAGGGCAACGGGCGGATGTGCCTCACGCTTCCCGAGACGCTGATCTCCGTCGTCGGCATCGAGAAGGTCGTACCGACATGGCGGGACCTGGAGGTGTTCCTGCAACTGCTCCCCCGCTCCTCCACGGCCGAGCGCATGAATCCGTACACCAGCATGTGGACGGGCACCACCGACGGCGACGGCCCGCGCGCGTTCCACCTCGTGCTGCTCGACAACGGCCGCACCGACACCCTCGCCGACACTGTCGGACGCCAGGCACTGCGCTGTATCCGCTGCTCGGCCTGCCTCAACGTCTGCCCGGTGTACGAACGGGCCGGCGGCCATGCGTACGGATCCGCCTATCCCGGCCCGATCGGCGCCGTCCTCACGCCCCAACTGCGCGGCACGGACAGTGAGCTGGACGCCTCACTGCCCTACGCCTCGTCACTGTGCGGCGCCTGCTACGAGGTGTGCCCGGTCGCCATCGACATCCCGGAGGTGCTGGTACACCTGCGGGAACGGGTCGTCGAAGGCGGTCCGGTGACCCGCGACGGAAGGAAGGTCGTCATCCGCCCGGCGAAGGGCCACGCCGCCGAGCGGGCCGCGATGCGCGCCGCCCGCTGGACGTTCGACCACCCGGGGGTGCTGCGCACGGTCCAGCGTCTCGCCGCGCGCACCCGCCGGCTGCATCCGGAGAACCTGCCGGGGCCCGGCCGGGCCTGGACGGACACCCGGGCGGTGCCGGAGGTGCCTGCCGAGTCGTTCCGCGACTGGTGGCAGCGCACACGAGGGGAGGGCACCGAGTGAGCAGCAGGGACACGGTACTCGGCCGGGTCCGCCGCGCCCTGGCGGACGTACCGCGCGAGGAACGGCCCGGTGACGTGCCGGTCGCCCGCGACTATCTGCGCGTCCACGGTGCGCGCACGCCGGAGCAGACGGCGGACCTGCTCGCCGAGAACCTCACGGACTACCGGGCGCTCGTGCACCGCTGTTCCGCGGACGGGCTGGCGGGGCTCCTCGCCCGGCTGCTGGCGGAGCGCGGTTCCGCGTCGGTGCTGGTGCCGGACGGCCTGCCACCGCGGTGGCTGGCGGCGGCGGACGCCGTGCGGATCGCCGACCGTGCGGGGGGCACCCCTCGGGAGCTCGACGCCGTGGACAGCGTCGTCACCGGCTGCGCCGTCGCCGTCGCCGAGACCGGCACGATCGTGCTGGACGGCGGCCCGGCGCAGGGCAGGCGCCGGATCACGCTCGTCCCGGACCACCACATCTGTGTGGTGCGGGTCCCGGAGCAGGTCGTCGACTCGGTGCCGCGGGCTCTCGGGCGGCTGGACCCGTCCCGTCCGCTGACGTGGATCAGCGGCCCGTCGGCGACGAGCGACATCGAGCTGGACCGGGTCGAGGGGGTCCACGGGCCCCGGACCCTGGAAGTGGTCCTCGTGGCGGACTGAGCCCGGACCCGCGCCGCCGTGACGAGCCCGTGCACGTCGGCCGGCCCCGGTGGGGCCCCGCCCGCGCGGGGACGCGGACGCGGGAACGACGCAGTTTCACGGAACATCGCCGGTGCCTGTCGGTCGGCGGCCGCGGACGCCGACCGACCACCCGGCCGGCAGACCGCCGCCCGGCGTCCTGCCGCACGCCGGTTACTCGTGAGTTCCTCACGGTCCCTTGGTGTCAGTTGTGACTGTCGGGGCCCTGCCGAACCGTGCCAGTCTTCGGGACGTCGAAACCGGCCACAGGGGGAGCGAGATGAACAAGGGGTACGCCGTCTACTGCGACGCCGACCGGACGTTCTACGACGCCCCGCACCGGCTCGCCGAGGACGGGGACGGACCGGGCAGGCCGTACGAGGCGGCGCGCCGCGAGGCGCCGGCGGGCTGGCAGCGGCACCGCAAGGGCGACTGGCTCGCGTACCGTCCACTCGACAGCCACCTGCCGGCGCAGGGCTGGAAGATCCATGTCTCGGCCTGTCTCGACAACGCGGAGAAGGTGCTCGCCCAGGTCTGGGACTACTGCGTGCCCCGGGACATCGCCTTCAAGTTCGTACCGAGCCGGCATCTGCTGCACATCCGCAACGCCAAGTACGCGGAGCGGGCGGGGAGCGGCAAGTTCATCACCGTCTACCCCGCCGACGACGCACAGTGCCGGACCGCGGCCGAGGATCTCGACGCCCTCCTGGCCGGGGAACCCGGACCGTACATCCTGAGTGATCTGCGTTGGGGTGCCGGGCCCGTCTTCGTGCGGTACGGGAGCTTCACGGAGCGGCACTGCCGCGACGAACAGGGGGAGTTACGGCCCGCCGTCGAGGACGGCTCGGGGCGGCTCGTCCCGGACGTCCGCGGGCCCGCCTTCCACGTGCCGGAGTGGATCACACTGCCCGGCTTCCTCCGCCCGCACGCGGAGGCACGGGCGGCCACCACCACCGACGGCATCCCCTACACCGTGGAACGTGCCCTGCACTTCTCCAACGGCGGCGGCGTCTACGCCGGCCGGGACGAGCGGACGGGCAGACGGGTCGTGCTCAAGGAGGGCCGGCCGCACGCCGGGCTGGCGGCCGACGGCGCGGACGCGGTGACGCGGCTGGAGCGGGAGAAGGACGCATTGGAGCGCCTGTCCGGGCTCGACTGCACGCCGGAGGTGCTGGACTGGTTCACGCTCGGCGACCATCGCTTCCTCGTCCTGGAGTACATCGAGGGCCGGCCGCTCAACAGCTTCTTCGCCCGGCGCCATCCACTCATCGAGGAGAACCCCGGCGACCGGGCCCTCGCCGCCTACACGGAGTGGGCGCTGCGCGTCCACGGGTTGGTGGAGGACGCGGTGGCGCGGATCCACGCACGGGGGGTGGTCTTCAACGACCTGCACCTGTTCAACATCATGGTCTCCGAGGACGAGTCGTCCGTGGTGCTGCTGGACTTCGAGGCGGCCGCACCGATCGGGGAAGGCCGCCGCCAGGTCATCGCCAACCCCGGTTTCGTGGCCCCCGCGGACCGCAGGGGCGCCGATGTCGACCGGTACGCCCTCGCCTGCCTGCGTCTCGCCCTGTTCCTTCCGCTGACCAGCCTGTTCGCCGTTGACCGGGCGAAGGCGGCCCATCTGGCGGAGATCGTGGCCGAGAACTTCCCGGTGGACCGCGCCTTCCTGGACACGGCCGTCGCGGAGATCACCCGCGGTCTCCCGTCCGCCCCGTACTCCGGGAGGACCTCGTCGGCGCCCTCCCAGAAACCGGCCGAGACGTCTCCCGCGGATACCTCCGTGACACCGGCCGCGACACCGCCCACGAACCCCTCCGCGAAACCGGCCGAGACGCACGGGCCGGACTACCTGCCCGTCGAGCCGGGCGACTGGCCGCGCAGCCGCGACTCGATGGCGGAGGCCATCCGCGCCTCGGCCCGCTTCGGCCGGGAGGACCGCTGCCTGCCCGGGGACATAGCCCAGTTCGCCGGTCCCGTGGGCGGCGCCTGCTTCGCCCACGGCACGGCCGGAGTGCTGTACGCGCTCGCCGAGACCGGCTGCGGCGCCTGGCCCGAGGCCGAGGAGTGGCTGCTGCGTACCGTGCGCCGTCCGGCGTCCGGCACCCCTCTCGGCTTCTACGACGGGCTCGCCGGCATCGCCTGGACGCTGGACCGCCTCGGGCACCGGGCGGCGGCCATGGACCTGGTCGACCTCGTCCTCGCCGAGGACTGGTCGGCCATGGGGCCGGATCTGCACGGCGGTCTCGCGGGCGTCGGCCTCGCCCTCGACGCACTCGCGGAGTCCACCGGCGAGAGCTCGCTGCGGGACGCCGCCCTCCGCTGCGGCCGGCTCGTCGCCCGCACTGCGGCGGCGGATCGCGCCCAGCCCGCCCGGCAGCGGGCCGGACTGCTCCACGGCGCCTCCGGCCCGGCCCTGCTGCACCTGCGCCTGTACGAACGGACGGGCGATCCGTCCCTGCTCGGCCTCGCGGCCGATGCGCTGCACCGCGATCTGGACCGCTGCGTCCACGGCGCGGGCGGAGCGCTCCAGGTCGACGAGGGCTGGCGCACCATGCCCTATCTCGGTGCGGGCAGCGCCGGCATCGGCATGGTGCTCGACGACTGGCTCGTCCACGGCGACGACGACCGTTTCACCCGGGCGCGGCAGGAAATCGTACGAGCCGCGCAGGCGAAGTTCTACGCGCAGCCCGGACTCTTCCGTGGGGCCGCCGGCATGGTGTTGCACCTGAGCCGGACGGCCGCGGCCGGGCCCGGCACCTCACGGGCCGACCTGGCACGGCAGATCGGTGTCCTGTCCTGGCACGCCCTGCCGTACGAGGGCCGTCTCGCCTTCCCGGGCGAGCAGATGATGCGGCTCTCCATGGACCTCGCCACGGGAACGGCGGGCTGTCTGCTGGCCCTCGGTGCCGCGCTGGACGACGCGCCGGTGCAGTTGCCGTTCCTTCCGCCCGTTCCGCCCGGCCGTGCGAACGGCCCCCAGAGCTGACCTCCGGTCATCGGAGGTCATGGCAAGGCACATTCCGTCCCCGAGAAAGGAAGACCATCATGTCGCTTCTCGACCTGCAGAGCATGGAGACCCCGAAGGACGAGCTCACGGACGAGATCGCCACCGGCGGCGGCAGCCGCGCGAGCCTGCTGCTCTGCGGCGACAGCAGCCTGAGCGTCACCACCTGCAACTGACCCGGTCGTCGCGCGGGCAGTCCGTGCGACGCCGGTGACACAGTCCGAACGGTCCCGGGCGGTTCCCTCGCCCGGGACCGTTCGGCTCGGACGACGAGGGAGCGCCCATGACCACCCAACGTCCGGCGCCCGTGGCCGGTGACCGCACCCGCGGCGTCGACGGGCCGTCCGGGTCCGGCGGCGCCCGCTCGCTGCTGACGGACGCGGTACGGGAGTCCGCCGGACGGACCGCGGCGCTCGTCGCGGCGGGCCTGCTGTCGGCGGGCGCAGCCATCGCCCTGCCCGCCCTGCTCGGCCGGTCACTGGACCTCGTCCTCGCCGGGGCGGCGGAGGCCGGACCGTGGCTGGCGCTGTGCGCGGCACTCGTCGTCGCGGACATCCTGTGCGACGCGGCCTCCGCGCACCTCACCGGCACGCTCACCGCGGTCTCGGCCGCGCGCATCCGCCGCCGTGCCCTGGGCCGGGTGCTCGCCGCCGGGCCGAGGGCGGCCGAGCGGTTCACCGGCGGGGATCTCGTGACCCGGCTGACGGCCAACGTGACGGAGGCCGCCACGACACCCGCGACCGCCGCGGCAGCCGTACCGGCTCTGGTGCTGCCGGTCGGCGGACTGGTCGCGCTCGCCGTGACGGATCTGTGGACGGCTGCCGTCTTCGTGGCGGGAGCGCCGCTGCTGGTGCTGCTCGTCCGCGCGTTCACCCGCGAGACCTCCGCCGGGGTAGCCGAGTACCAGAAGGTCCAGGGGAACATCGCCGCCCGTCTGGTCGAGGCGCTCGACGGAGCCCGCACCGTCGCCGCCGCCGGCACGTGGGAGCGGGAACGCGCACGCATCCTCGCCCCCCTGCCGGAACTCGCCGCCAGGGGGCGGCACATGTGGCACGTCTACGGCCGAGCCGTCGCCCGCGGCGCGGTGCTGCTGCCCCTGCTGGAGACCGGAGTGCTCGCGGTCGGCGGACTGCGTGTGGCGGCAGGGGAGATGAGCGTCGGCGAGCTGCTGGCCGCGCTCCGCTACGCGGCCCTGGCCGCGGGCGTCGGTGCCGTCGTCGGGCAACTGTCGGGCCTCCTGCGCGGCCGGGCCGCGGCGCGGCGCACCGCCGAGGCGATGGCCGTACCCGTCATCGCGTACGGAAAGCGGGGGCTCCCCGCCGACGGTCCCGGCCGGCTGGAGTTCCGCGCCGTCTCGGTGGTGCGCGACGGCCGGACCGTGCTGGGGGGCGTCGACCTGGTCGTGCCGGGCGGTGCCACGCTGGCCCTGGTGGGCCGGTCGGGCTCGGGGAAGACGGCTCTGGCCCGGCTTCCCGGACGACTGGACGACCCGGACGCCGGCACCGTCTTCCTGGACGGCGTCCCCGTGGCGGAGATCGAACGTGACGTCCTGCGCCGGGAGGTGGCGTACGCCTTCGAGCGGCCCGCGTTGTTCGGCGCGACCGTGCGGGAGGCCATCGCCTTCGGGCCCTGCGAACCGTCCATGACCGAGGTCACCGGCGCCGCCCGGGCGGCGGGCGCGGATGCTTTCGTACGCCGGCTGCCGGACGGCTACGCCACACCGCTGACCCGCGCCCCGCTGTCCGGCGGTGAGGCTCAACGACTGGGCCTCGCACGGGCCTTCGCCCATGCCGGACGGCTGCTCGTCCTCGACGACGCCACGTCGAGCCTGGACAGCGTCACCGAACGCCAGGTCGCGCGGGCCCTGTTGTACCAGGTACGGCCCGGTACCCGTCTCGTCGTCGCCCACCGGGTCTCGTCGGCGGCGCGGGCCGACCTCGTCGCATGGCTCGACGGCGGCCGCGTCAGGGCGGTCGGTCCGCATGCCGCGCTGTGGGCGCTGCCCGAGTACCGTGCCGTGTTCGCCGCCCCCGGCGAGGCGCCGGACCGAGTGCCGGGCACCGCAGGGGCGGACGCCGTGCCGGGCGTCGCGCGAGCCGGTGACGGCACCGCGCGTGACGGCCGCGCGGCGTCGAGCCGCCCGACGGAGCACCGCGCGACGCCGAGCCGATCCGCCGCGAACCAGGCAACGCCGCACCACCGCCCGGACGACCACGGACCGGGGAGCGACCCGGCTGAGGGCCACCAGCTGACGGGCGGGACGGCATGACGGCCGCAGGACGGGAGCGGACGACCGCGGGACCGGCCCGATCGGCCACGGGAGCGGCGCCGTCGGCGGCGGACGGTGCGCTCCGGCCCGGTGCGGGGGGCACGAATCCGGACGACGGCGCAGCCACGCCACCGGCCACCGATCCCGCTCGGGGGGCGCTGCGCAGGACACTGCCGCCGGCCGTCCCGTTCCTCACCCGGCGGCGCGGGGTGCTCCTGCGCCTCGGCGGCTGGTCACTGCTGGAGTCCGCGCAGACCTTCCTCGGCGGTTACGCCGTGGCGGCGGCGCTCGACCGGGGGTTCCTCGCCGGGCGTCCGGGCGTGGGACTCGTCTGGCTGGCCCTGGCCGCCGCGGCGGTCGTCGCCGGTGGAACCGCCACGGAACGCGTGTTCCGCCGTCTCGCCGACCTCGTGGAACCGCTGCGAGACGGCCTTGTCCGCAGGGTCGTCTCCTCGGCCCTGTCCGCAGCGGTCGCCGGGCAGCGGAGACACACCGGCCATGCGGCAGTCTCCCGGCTGACCCACCAGACGGAGGCGGCACGGGACGGGTTCGCCGGGCTGGTGATGGTGACCAGGTCCTTCGTCTTCACTGCCGCGGGCGTCGTGGCGGGCCTCGCGGCGCTGGCACCCGCGCTGCTGGTGGTCGTCCTGCCGCCACTGGCCGCCGGGCTCGTGCTCTTCGCCGCGGCGCTGCGTCCGATGGCGACCCGGCAGCGGGACTTCCTGCGTACCGACGAGGAACTCGCCGCCCGGCTCGGTTCCGACGTCGCCGGGCTCCGGGACATCGTCGCCTGCGGTGCGCAGGCGCGCACCGAGGACGCGGCCGGCTCGCTGGTCGACGCCCAGACCCGGTCCGCGCGGGCACTCGCCCGGTGGGCCGCCGTGCGGACCCTCGCACTCGGGGTGGCCGGTCAGGCGCCGGTCGTCCTGCTCCTGGCCACCGCGCCCTGGCTGCTGGACCGAGGGGTCACCGCCGGGGAACTGCTCGGCGCTCTCACCTACCTGACGCAGGCTCTGCTGCCGGCCCTGAACACCCTGATGAACGGCCTGGGCGCGGCCGGCACCCGGCTGCTGGTGATCCTCGACCGCCTCACCGGCCCCGGCGAGCCCTCGGCTCCTGGCTCGACGCCCGCCGAGGCGGCCGTGGGCCGGGTTCCGCCCCGCGCGGCCCCGCGTCCGAAGTCACGTGGCGCGGTCACGGTCCCCGGGCGCCCGGCTCCGCCGGTGGCGCCGCCCGGGGAGTCCGGCGACGCGGCACCGGGCCTGGAACTGCGGTCTCTCTCCTTCTCCTACGGCCCCGGCGCGACGCCCGTGATCGACGGCCTCGATCTGCTGGTGGAGCCGGGTGAGCACCTCGCCGTCGTCGGCCCGAGCGGTATCGGCAAGTCCACTCTCTTCGGTCTGGTCGCCGGGCTGCTGGTCCCGGACCGCGGGCAGCTGCTGATCGGCGGCAGGCCCGTGCACCGTCCGGACCGGGACGCGTTCGCGGCCGGGCGGGCGCTGATTCCGCAGGAGGCCTACGTGTTCGGGGGCAGCCTCCGGGACAACCTGCTGTACCTGTGCCCCGACGGCGCCCCGACGGCCTCCGTGGAGGCCGCGGTGCACGCCGTCGGCCTCGACCGCCTGGCGCACTGGCCGGGCGGGCTGGACACCCGGATCGATCCCGCGGCCCTCTCGGAGGGCGAGCGCCAACTGGTCGCCCTGGCACGGGCGTACCTCGCCCCGGCGCGCCTGGTCCTGCTGGACGAGGCGACCTGCCATCTGGATCCGGCGGCCGAGGCCCGCGCCGAGCGTGCCTTCGCCGACCGGCCGGGGACACTGCTGGTGATCGCACACCGGCTCTCGTCCGCACGGCGCGCGGACCGCGTCCTGGTTCTCGACGGGGTGACAGCGACGGCCGGGCGCCACGAGGAGCTGCTCGAACGTTCCGAGACCTACCGCGATCTCGTGGGGCACTGGCAGGCAGGATGAGCGGCGCCGACCGGCCGGCCTGGTCGTGCGATGCTCAGACCCAGCCGGCGTGCTGGGATATCCGTATGGCGTCGACCCGGTTGCGGGCTCCGGTCTTGCGGGTGATCGCGGACATGTAGTTGCGTACGGTCCCGTGGGACAGGTGGAGACCGCGCGCGATCTCGGCGATCGTCGCTCCTTCCGCGGCCATGCGCAGGACGCTGAGCTCACGCGACGTCAGGGGCATCTCCGCGGCCTGGAGGAAGCCGAAGGCGAGCGACTCATCGACGAACCGCTCGCCCGCGGCCACCTGCCTGATGCCGTCGAGCAACCGCTGCGGTCCCGCGTCCTTGCTGACGTACCCGAGGGCTCCGGCGTCGAAGGCGCGGCGCAGCAGACCGGGTCTGGTGCCGGTGGCGAGCACGAGGAGCGCCGCGGCCGACCCGGTCGCACGCCGCAGCCGGCCGATCAGGCTCCCCAGCATGGCCGCGCCCGGGCACTCGACGTCCACTATGCACACGTGCGGCTGCAGGGAGCGGACCTGCCCGACGGCCGCCCGCCACGACGACTCGCTCACCTCCAGGTCGTGCTCCCGCCCGAGCAACGCCGTCAGTGCGGACCGCATCAGACAGCTGTCGTGCACCAGCAGTACCCGAATCACGCCTCGCCCCCTCAACCGTCCTGCCGCTCAACGTGATCGGCCGGACACCAACGGTCAGTACGTACAGCCGTTGCCCCCGTATCGGATGACTAGTCGCGAACGGGGAGGCACAGGAGCGCTCTCCACAAGCGGAGTGCGCCTTCTGCGCTCCGGAGCGGGAACAGGGCGCACGGAAGCGCGTACGGCGCATGACGCCCTCGACTGCGCACGGGAGGGGCGAGATGCCGGTGCGCCGGGCGCTGACGGCGCGTCATTCGGCCCCGGAGCCGGTACCGAATGACGTCGGACGGTGTGGCGCCGACGCCTGTTCCGCCCTGCGGCTGAGCGCGCCGCCTCCGCGTCGTCCTCAGGACGGCGACCGCTCGGGCCCGGTGCCGAGGGAGCACTTCGCGCGGCTCGGGGCTCCTCCCGCTCCGCCCCTACCGCTCCTCGACCGGGTCGCCCGGCTGCCAGACGGCATCGCTCCACTCCGGCGTGGGCACGGGCCGCGACGGAGCCGGCGGCGGGTCGGTGCCGCGGTTGGGGTTCTGCGGGACGCTCTGCGGCTCGCCCTGGGAGTCGTCCCGCTGTCCGCCCGACACAGGACGTGACGTCTGCCCGCTGCCCGCCCCGCGCTGCTCCGCGGTCCCGCTGGGCTCGGCGACGCGCACGGGTTCCGCCGGGCGCGTCGCCGAGGCGCTCGGGGACGCCGTCGCCGAGGGGGACGGAGAAGCGGCCGGACCCACGGTCGCGGGCGCCGTCGAAGACGACGGCGACGGCGAGCCGGTTCCGGCCGGGGACACCGCGGCGCCGTCCTCACCACTGCAGGCGGTGGCTGCCAGAACCAGTGCCACCAGACACACGGCGCTCAACGGCGCCCGCGAACGGGCGGGCCGCCCGCCGGCGGCCGCGGGAGTGCGGCCGGCGGACGAGGGCTGGGGCGCGGAAGGACGACTCATACCAAGACCTCTGGAGTGGGGGGACGGGTGGCCCGCGCAGGACGCGGCAGGAGTTGGACCGGACGGCGGTACGGAGGGTTGCCCGCCGGAAGATCACAGAACGGAAACCGTCCGAGCGACGGGCGCCCGCCGGCCAGCCACTCGTACCCATGAGTCCCGGTGCGCTTCTCCGCGGCGCGGGATCCTGGGCGCAGCCGCCCCCGCCACCCGACGCCCCGCACCCCGCACCCCGCACCCCGCACCCATGACGCGGACCATCCGGGGACATCGCAGCGCGGCCCCGTTGCACCCGGAGGACCGGACCGCCCCCCATGGCGCCACCCCGCACCAGGTGGCACCAGAGCGGTGCCACAAGGCACCAAACGATGCCACCTCACCACTTCACAGCCCTGCACGAGCACATACGGCGCCACACCGAACCCGACCCTCCGCGCGCGTTTCCGCAGCTCAAGGCAGGCACTTCAGCAAGCCCACCCTGGCGTGGCACCATCCGGGCTTGCGCTTAGCGCCACAGTGGTGCCACTATTGCGCCATGGATCTCACCCCCTATGTCGACAACCTCCGCCGCGAACTCGCGGTGGCCGCCGAAGCCGGCGGCGACGAAGCACGCGAGCTGGCCGGGAGGCTGACCGCCCCTCTGGAGTCGGCGACCCGGCTGACCCTCCTCAAGGCGCTCTCCGCCGCGATGGACGAGATCACCCGCGAGCTCGCCCCCGGCTCTGTCGACGTACGACTGCGCGGGCTCGACCCCGAGTTCGTGGTGACGCCGCCCCCCGCAGACGGCGGCGCCCCGGTGGAGCCGACCGTCCCCGTCGAGACGTTCACGCCGCCCGCGCCGGCCGACGGCGACGAGGGCGGCACCGCCCGCGTCAACCTGCGTCTGCCGGCCCATCTCAAGGCCCGCGCCGAGGAGGCCGCGAGCCGCGAGGGCCTCTCGGTCAACGCGTGGCTGGTGCGCGCCGTGTCGGCCGCGGTCGACGGCGGCACCCGGCAGCGTACGCCCGGTAGGACCCAGACCCTCGGACAAAGCTTCACGGGCTGGGTGCGCTGACCGCGCACCTGCCCTCACCACTTCACCGACACCACGTCCCACCAGCGGGGACGTCCTGAAGACCCAAGAGGACGGGACAGCCATGCCTTCTTTCGACACTCCCGAACCGATCTCGGTCGCCGCGCACGTGGAGGCCGGTTCCCTCCAGTTCACCGCGGGCGACGGCCTCGCCACCGTCGTCGACGTGCGGCCCCGCGACCCCAAGCGGGACCAGGACGTACGGGCGGCCGACCAGACCGAGGTCGCCTACGCGAACGGCACGCTCACCGTCAGGACGCCCAAGTCCGCTCTGTTCGGCCGCACCGGTACCGTCGACGTGACGGTCGAACTGCCCACGGGTTCGCGCGTCGACGCGACCGGCGCCTGGACCCAGGTGCTCACCGAGGGCCGGCTCGGCGCGGTACACGTGAAGACCTCGTCCGGTGACGTACGCCTCGACACCACCGGCCCGCTGAGACTGACCGCGTCCCACGGCTCGATCACCGTGGAACGGGTCGAGGGCACGGCCGAGATCACCACCAGCTCCGGCAGTCTGCGCGTCGGACTCGTCGACGGCCCCGCCGTCCTGAAGAACTCGCACGGCACCACGACGGTCCGCGCCGCGACCGGGGAGGTGCGGGTGAGCGGCGCCAACGGCGACATCGAGATCCGGCGCGCCGAGGACTCGGTGACCGCCACGACCGCCCACGGCACCCTGCGTGTGGGGGAAGTGTCCCGCGGCACCGTCCAGTTGGAGACCGCATACGGCGCCATCGAGGTCGGCATCCGCGAGGGCACGGCCGCCTGGCTCGACGTCAGTTCGGGCTCCGGCCAGGTGCGCAACACGCTCAACGCTTCCGGGGCCCCCGAGACGACCGAGGACACCGTCACGGTCCGGGCCCGCACCCGGCACGGCAACATCGACATCCGCCGCGCCACGGGCTGACCTCCGAAGAACTGCCCCGACACACCCACTTCCCAGACACTCCAGCCTTCGAACGGAGGGCCCCGTGCCGTCTTCTGTCATGCCCACATCCAGTCGGGACGACGGTCGCCACCCGTCGCCGACCGCCGTCTCCACCGCCGGTCTTCGCAAGTCCTACGGCGGCAAGACCGTCCTCGACGGCATCGATCTGCACATCCCGGCCGGGTCCGTGTTCGCGCTGCTCGGCCCGAACGGCGCCGGCAAGACCACCGCCGTGAAGATCCTTTCCACACTCGTCGCCGCCGACGGCGGGCAGGCCCGGGTCGCGGGCCACGACCTCGCCGGTGACCCGCAGGCCGTGCGCGCCGCCATCGGCGTCACCGGGCAGTTCTCCGCGGTCGACGGGCTGATCACCGGAGAGGAGAACATGCTCCTGATGGCGGACCTGCACCACCTCTCCAGACACGGGGGACGGCGGGTCGCCGCCGACCTGCTGGAGCGCTTCGGCCTCGCCGAGGCCGCGAAGAAGCCCGCCTCCACCTACTCCGGCGGCATGAAACGCCGCCTCGACATCGCCATGACCCTGGTCGGCAACCCGCGGATCATCTTCCTCGACGAGCCGACCACCGGCCTCGACCCGCGCTCCCGGCACAACATGTGGCGGATCGTCCGCGAGTTGGTCTCCGAGGGCGTCACCGTCTTCCTCACCACCCAGTACCTTCAGGAGGCCGACGAGCTCGCCGACCGCATCGCGGTGCTCAACGACGGCAGGATCGCCGCGGAGGGCACCGCCGAGGAGCTGAAGCGGATCGTCCCCGGCGGACACGTCCGACTCCGCTTCACCGACCCCGTCGCGTACCGGAGCGCCGCGTCCGCACTGCACGAGGCCTCCCCCGACGAGGAGTCCCTCGCCCTGCGGATCCCCGGCGACGGCAGCCAGCGCGAGCTGCGTGCCCTCCTGGACCGGCTGGACGCGGCCGGCGTCGAGGCCGACGAACTGACCGTGCACACCACCGACCTCGACGACGTCTTCCTCGCCCTCACCGCCGGTGCCGACGTCCCCGATCATCCCGAGGAGACCGTCCGATGAGCTCCCTGCCACTCGCCGTGCGCGACTCCGCCACGATGCTGCGCCGCAACCTCCTGCACGCCCGGCGCTACCCGTCCCTCACCCTGAACCTGCTGCTCACGCCGGTCCTGCTGCTGCTGCTCTTCGTCTACGTCTTCGGCGACGTGATGAGCGCGGGCATCGGCGGTGGCGGTGCGGACCGCTCCGACTACATCGCCTACGTCGTCCCCGGCATCCTGCTGCTGACGATCGGCGGCACCACGATCGGCAGCGCGGTGTCCGTCTCCAACGACATGACCGAGGGCATCATCGCCCGCTTCCGCACGATGGCGATCCACCGCGGATCGGTGCTCATCGGGCACGTCGTCGGCAGCGTGCTGCAGTGCGTGATGAGCGTGGTCCTCGTCGGGGCCGTCGCCGTGGCCATCGGGTTCCGGGCCGTGGAC
Source organism: Streptomyces sp. HNM0645 (assembly GCF_030056615.1). NCBI lineage: Bacteria > Bacillati > Actinomycetota > Actinomycetes > Kitasatosporales > Streptomycetaceae > Streptomyces > Streptomyces sp. HNM0645. The sequence goes on from NZ_JASHLT010000009.1 coordinate 37,002, forward strand.
GCCACGGCCCTGGAGTGGGTCCTGGCCGTGGGGCTGTTGGCGCTCGTCTCCACGGCGCTCACCTGGATCGCGGTCGGGATGGGCCTCTCGAGCCCCAACGCCGAGGCGGCCGGCAACAACGCCCTGCCGCTGATGGTCCTGCCACTGCTCTCCAGCGCGTTCGTGCCGGTCGACGCGATGCCGGGCTGGTTCCGGCCGTTCGCCGAGTACCAGCCCTTCACCCCGGCCATCGAGACCCTGCGCGGACTACTGCTCGGCACCGGGATCGGCCACAACGGATGGCTCGCCGTCGTCTGGTGCCTGGGCCTGGCAGCGCTCGGCCACTCCTGGTCCACGTCCCTGTTCGGCCGCGACCCGAAGTAGCGGGAGAAGGGCCGGCCCGCGGGCCGTGGCCGCGGGTGTTCCGCGGCCGGGGCGGCGTACCCCGACACCTCGTCGGCGTACGCCGCCCCGTCGGTGTTCCCCCTCCCGGCCCGGGGGGCACACGGTGCCGCGGCTCGCGGCCGACGTGCTGCGCTCCGCGCGGGTGCGGCGGGAGTCGTACGTGGCCCTGGTTCCCCGAGCCGCTGCCCAGCGTTCCGTACCAGGATGCGGAACGGTCGGCGGAATCGGCGGGCCCCGTTGTCGGCGGCGGCTCTGACGGCTGCTGGGCGCGTGCGACATCCGGCGACATCCACCGGTCGCCGACGTGCAGTTGGTCGGAAGCGGAGGCGGCAAGGCGCCCCGCGTCGGCGAGGACCGCCATCGGCGCCGGGAACGTGCCCGGCTGCTCTGCTCCGTCGATCCCCAACCGGCATGCACCAATGCGGCGTTCGAGCTCGCGGAAGGTCAACGGGCCGGACCATGCGGGCTCTTCCGCGCCCGGCACGGCGCGCTGGGGCGGGCCGACGCGTACTGCCGTGCGGCGGCGCGGGCGCCGTGACGCCGGGCGGTCCGGCGATCCATCGGCGGGACAGCCGTCCTTCGCCCCTGCCGCAGCACTTCCAGATGCAACCGTCGAACACTTCAGGGGCGCGCGGAACCCTCGCGCACGCCCCTGGTACACAGCGAAAGCCCCAGGCCAACAGACGTTTCCCGACAGCCGAACGACCTTTTTCGGGCGCTCTTCGATCCGCGACCCCGAGTTAACGCTGCAAACAGCTTCCCCTGGATAACGTGTGCCTTGACCAGTTGTTGACCTGTCCTTTGGCCTGTCATTGGGCTGGGCGCGCACGGCACGAAGGGGGCGCATGAGCACACGTATGACGGCCCGGACCGCGGGCTGGACCTTCGTCGTCGCTCTGCTCGCCCTGTTCGCGCCGGCGTTCGCCCTGGTCCTTCCGGCATCCGCCACTGCCCATCCACCGTCTTCGCCGCCCCAGGCCCGGCTGGTGACGGAACGTCAACCGTCGGCCCGTGCCGATGCCGGACCCGGCGGGCCCCCGGTCCTGGCCCCCGGCAACGCGACACACCCCGCCTGCGACGACGGCACCCCGTCCGAACGGCCGGGGGACCCCTCGCGCACCCGCGACCGTCACCCGGTCCCCGCGGGCGACGCGGCACGCCGGGGTCCGGCATCACCACGTGGCGGTCCCGCCCCCGCGACCGCCTCGGGGACGGGCTGCGGCAGCACCGCGAGCGCTTCGTCGAGATGCGGGAGACGCCCGACTGACCACGCCCCCGCGGTCCTTCAGGTCTTCCGCTGCTGACAGCGGCGGAGTCCGGCACCACCCTGTCCTGCACGTCCGACGCGCCACCCCCACGGCGCGCCAGGAGGAGTACCACCATGCAGCACATGCAGCCCCTCATCGACAACGCCCGCACGTTCGGACAGCGCCCTGAGGAGTTCGCCGAGCTCGGCCAGGGCCAATCCCCCCAGGTCCTTTTCATCACCTGTTCCGACTCCCGGGTCGTTCCGGCCCTGATCACCGGGGCGCGTCCGGGCGATCTCTTCGAGCTGCGCACCGCGGGCAACATCGTGCCCCCGTACCATTCCGCCCACCCCGCGAGCGAGACGGCCACCATCGAATACGCCGTGGAGGTCCTCGGCGTCCGTGACATCGTGGTCTGCGGCCACTCGCACTGCGGCGCCGTCGGCGCCCTCGTGCGCGGCGACGACCTCGACGGCGTACCCGCCGTCCGCGACTGGCTCTCCCACGCGGCCGGCGAACCGGACACCGCCGACCCCGGCGACCCGTGTGTGGAACGCGCGGTCACCCACCACGTCCTGTCCCAGTTGCTGCGCCTGCGCTCGTACCCGTGCTTGGAGAAGCGCCTGGCCGACGGCACCCTGTCTCTGCACGGCTGGTACTACGAGGTCCACACCGGCGCGGTGCGCGAACACCGTCCGGAATCCGACGCGTTCGAGGCGCTGTGAGGCCGTTCATGAGCACGAGCCCAAGCCCGGAGGCGAACGCCGGAACGGCACGCGAGCGTAGGTACCCTCATCTGAGGCAGGACTTCGCCGCCTCCCTGGTGGTCTTCCTGGTCGCCCTGCCGCTGTGCGTCGGTGTCGCCGTCGCCTCCGGCGTCCCGGCCGAACTGGGCCTGGTCACCGGAATCGTGGGCGGTGTCGTGACCGGACTCATGCGGGGCAGCAGCCTCCAGGTGTCCGGCCCGGCCGCAGGTCTGACCGTCCTCGTCTTCGAGGCGGTCCAGGAGTTCGGCCTCCCCGCCCTCGGCGTCGTCGTCCTGGTCAGCGGTGTGCTCCAGATGCTCATGGGCGCCCTGAAGCTGGGCCGCTACTTCCGCGCCATCTCCCTCTCCGTGGTCGAGGGCATGCTCGCCGGGATCGGTCTGGTCCTGATCGCCGGGCAGACGTACTCCGTCATCGGCGCCGAGGCCCCGGACTCCGGCATCGGCAAGCTCACCGGACTGCCCGCGGCACTCGTCGGCGCAGCCCAGGACGACCGGGCGCTGATCTCCCTCGGCACCGGCGCTGGCACCATCGCCGTCCTGGTGCTGTGGCGGCGGATGCCACGGCCGATGCGTAGGGTCCCCGGCCCGCTCGCCGCGGTCGGCCTGGCGGCCCTCGTCACCCTGCTGCCCGGCGTGGACGTGCCCACCGTCGAGGTCAGGGGCCTCCTCGACGCCGTCCAGCCGCCCCCGCTGGGCGAGTTCGGGAACCTCGGCACGCTCGCCCTGCTCGGCACGGTCGTCGCGTTCACCCTGATCGCGTCCGCCGAGTCCCTCTTCAGCGCGGCGGCCGTGGACCGCATGCACGACGGTCCACGCACCGCGTACGACAAGGAACTCGTCGCCCAGGGAGCGGGCAACGCCGTGTGCGGCGTCCTCGGTGCCCTGCCCATGACCGCGGTGATCGTGCGCAGCGCGGCCAACGTCCGGTCGGGCGCACGCACCAAGGCGTCGCGCGTCCTGCACGGTGTCTGGCTGCTGCTCTTCGCCGCGCTCCTGCCGGACGTCCTCGCCTGCATCCCGATCCCCGCTCTCGCGGGGATCCTGGTCCACGCCGGCGTCAAGCTCGTCCCCGTCGGCACGCTCGCCGCGCTCTGGCGGGAGAACCGCGGCGAGGCCCTCATCCTCGTCGTCACCGCCACGGCGATCGTCGCCGTCAGCATGTTCGAGGGCGTACTCATCGGCGTGGCCCTGTCGGTCGTCAAGACGGCCTGGGAGACATCCCACGTCAGGCTGGAGGTCGTCGACAAGGGCGCCGGCCCCGTCCAGGCGTACCTCTCCGGCAACGCGACCTTCCTGCGCCTGCCGAAGATACTCGACAACCTGGAGGCCCTCCCCCAGGACCGGCCCGTCGAACTCGACATCTCCGGCCTCCACCACCTCGACCACGCCTGCCGCTCCGCGCTGGAGAACTGGAGGGAACGGCACACCGGGACCGGCACGCCACCGGTCAGGGTCACCACGGGTGCGGGCGAGGACCTCGTCAAGTCCGTCATCTGACAGCCCGGTTCAGGTACGCAGCGACTGGCGGAGCCGCGTCCTCCCGGAAGGGGGCGCGGCTCCGGCGCTTGCGGCCGGGGTCGATGCGGCCGCCCCTCGCCCTCGGGATCCGGTCGCCCCGGGGAGGAGCGGTGCCCGGCACGGGGGGCGGCTTCACGAGGACGGCGGCGCACCCCACGCACCGCGGGGTGCGCCGTCCGTACCGGGCCGCCGCGGTGGCCGGTCGTCCGAGGTCAGCAGATGCGGGGCAGCTGCTCGCCGAGCGGCAGATCTACGACGCGCGTGCCTCCCAGCCCGGTACGGGCGACCACCATCCCGGGGTGGTTCTCCACCGCCTCGCCGATCACCGCCGCCTCCGTGCCGAGCGGGTGCGCCCGCATCGCCGCCAGTACGGCGTCGGCGTGCTCACGGGGCACGAACGCGACGAGCTTCCCCTCGTTGGCGACGTACATCGGGTCCAGGCCGAGCACGGCGCAGGCGTTGGCCACCGGGGCCGGGACCGGGACGGACCGCTCCTGGACGACGACACCCGTGCCGGACGCCGACGCGATCTCGTTCAGCGCGGCTGCCAGTCCCCCGCGGGTCGGGTCGCGCAGCACGTGCAGATCCTCCGTGACGGCGAGCATCGCCTCGACGAGACCGGCGAGGGCCGCACAGTCGCTCTCGATCTCGACCCCGAACTCCAGCCCCTCGCGCACGCTCATGATGGCCACGCCGTGGACGCCGATCGGGCCGCTCACGATCACCACGTCACCGGGCACCACACGCTGCGGCCGCAGGTCGACGCCCCGCGGGATCAGGCCGATGCCGGAGGTGTTGATGAAGACGCCGTCGCCGTGGCCCGCTTCGACGACCTTGGTGTCGCCGGTCGCCACCTCCACGCCCGCCGCACGGGCCGCCGCGCCGAGTGCCTCGGCCACCCGCCGTACGACCTCGGTCTCGACGCCCTCCTCGAGGATGAACCCGCAGGACAGGTACGCGGGCCGGGCCCCGCTCATGGCGAGGTCGTTGACGGTGCCGTTGACGGCGAGGTCCCCGATGCTCCCGCCGGGGAAGAACAGCGGGCGCACCACGAAGGAGTCGGTCGAGAACGCGAGCCGTGCACCGCCCAGTTCGACCGTCGCGGAGTCGCCCATGGCGGACAGCGCGGGTCCGCCGTAGGCGGGGGCGAACACCTCGCGGACCAGTTCGGCGGAGAGGGCTCCGCCGCCGCCGTGGCCCATCACCACCCGGGACCGGTCGCGGTGCGGCAGCGGGCACGTCCACGCGAGGACGTCCGGGGCTTCGGTGGTCTCAGACAACGGGACTCCCCTCCGGGGAACGCGTGACGGCGGCCGGCAGGTCCAGCCGCCGGTAGAGGTAGTAGGCCGCGCACGCGCCCTCGCTGGAGACCATCGTGGCGCCGAGCGGGGTGCGCGGCGTGCAGACGGTGCCGAACGCCTCGCACTCGTGGGGCTTCAGCAGCCCCTGCAGGACCTCGCCGCTGCGGCAGGCCGCCGGTTCGCGGGTGTCGATGCCGGTGACCTGGAAGCGGTGCTCGGCGTCGTACTCCCGGTACCGGGACGACAGCCGCCACCCGCTGTCGGGGATGACGCCGATGCCGCGCCACGCGCGGTCGGTGACCTCGAAGACGTCGGCGAGCATCGCGCGGGCCGCGGGGTTCCCCTCCGGCCGGACCGCCCGCGGGTAGGCGTTGTCCACGGTGTGTTCGCCGCGCTCCAGTTGAAGGACGGTGCGGCGTACGCCCTCGAGGATGTCCAGCGGCTCGAAGCCCGTGACGACGATGGGGACCCGGTACCGCTCGGCGAGACCGGGGTACTCGTCGGTGCCCATGACGCTGCACACGTGTCCGGCCGCGAGGAATGCCTGGACGCGGCAGTTCGGCGACCGCATGATCGCCTCGATCGCGGGGGGCACCCGCACATGGGACACCAGCAGGCTGAAGTTCGGGATTCCGAGCCTGCGGGCCTGATACACCGTCATCGCGTTCGGCGGGGCGGTGGTCTCGAAGCCGATGCCGAAGAACACGACCTCCCGGTCCGGGTTCTGCTGGGCGACGCGAAGCGCGTCGAGCGGCGAGTACACCACCCTTACGTCACCGCCCTCGCCACGTACCTGGAACAGATCGCGGCCGGTGCCCGGTACCCGGAGCATGTCGCCGAAGGAGCAGAAGATCACCCCGGGGCGGGACGCGATCTCCAGGGCCTTGTCGATGACTTCCAGCGGGGTGACGCATACGGGGCAGCCCGGGCCGTGGATCAGCTCGACCTCGTCCGGGAGGAGCTGGTCGATGCCGTGCCGGATGATGGTGTGGGTCTGGCCCCCGCACACCTCCATCAGCGCCCACGGCCGCGTCACCGCGGCGCGGATCTCGTCGAGCAGCCGCTCGGCCAGCGCCGGGTCCTGGAACTCCTCGATGTACTTCATCGCCGGGCCTCCTCGAGGGGGTCGCCGAACCCGTCCGGATCGCCGAACTCCTCCTGCAGCAGTCCGAGGTTCTCGAACAGTTCCAGGGTCCGCCTCGCCGACTCCTCGTCCAGGCGCTGCAGGGCGAATCCCACGTGGACGATGGCGTATTCACCGACCCGCAGGTCCGGCAGATACTCCAGGCACACCTCCTTGACGACCCCGCCGAAGTCGACGGTGGCCATGCGGGTGCCGTCCCGTTCCTCGATGTCCAGCACCCTGCCGGGTACCGCCAGGCACATGCGTCTCTCCTCGCTGTCGTGCTGTCTGCCGCCGCGTCATCCGGCGCCCCCCGCGGCACGGGCGGCCACGACGAGCTGGCCGAGCGCCAGCCCTCCGTCGTTCGGCGGGATCCGGTGGTGGCGCAGTACGGTGAAACCGTCCTCCCGCAGCCCGGCCGCGCACGCCGAGGAGAGCACCGCGTTGGCGAACACTCCCCCGGTCAGTGCCACGGTCTCCGGCCCGTGCCGCTCCCGGGCCGTGGCGCAGACCCTGCGGACGAGTGCGGCGACCGCGCCGTGGAAGCGCCCCGCGATCACGGACGCCGGCGTGCCCGCGCGCACGTCGTCGACGACCGCGGCCACGACGGGTGCGGGGTCGGCCGTCATCGCGGCGGCGGGACCCCGGCCCGCCGGACGCAGCCCGAACGCGTACGGCTCCCCGCACTCGCCGTCCGCCAGGACCGCGGCGGCTTCGAGTTCGATCGCGGCCTGGGCCTCGTACCCCGCCACGTGGCACACGCCCGCGAGGGAGGAGACCGCGTCGAAGAGCCGGCCCATGCTGGAGGTCGGGACGCAGTTCAGGCCGCGCTCCAACTGCGTTCGCAGCAGCGGAAGTTCCTGCTCGGGGCAGGCGGCGGTGCAGGGCAGGTCGCCGCTCCAGCCGATACCGGCCGCGCGCAGATGGGCGAGTGCCATGCGGTAGGGGCGCTGCACGGCCGCGTCGCCGCCGGGGAGCGGGACGTAGCCGAGGTGGGCGTAGCGGTGGAAGCCGTCGTAGTCGGCGAGCAGGACCTCGCCGCCCCACACGGCGCCGTCGTCCCCGTATCCGGTTCCGTCGAATGCGACGCCGATCACGGGGCGGCTGCCGTCGAGGCCGTGTTCGGCCATGGCGGAGGCGATGTGCGCGTGGTGGTGCTGGACATGCACGACGGGCCGGCCCCCGGCGTTGTTCCGGGCCCACCGGGCGGAGCGGTAGCCGGGGTGGCGGTCGGCGGCGATCAGCTCCGGCCGCACTCCCGTGATCTCCTCCAGTTGCTCCTCCGCGCAGGCGAAGGCGTGCTGGGTGGCGAGGTCGTCCATGTCGCCGACGTGCGCGGACAGCCAGGCTCTGCGGTCGCTGCCCAGGCAGAAGGTGTTCTTGAGGTCTCCGCCGACGGCGAGGACGGGCGGGACCGGCAGCGGCAGGGTGACCGGCAGCGGGGCGTGCCCACGGGAGCGGCGCAGGGTGAGGAGTTCCCCGTCGCAGACGCGCACCACCGAGTCGTCGCAGGGGACGTGGATGGGCCGGTCGTGCAGCAGCCACGCGTCGGCCAGGTCGGCCAGCCGCTCCAGGGCCTCCTCGTCGTCGGTGACGATCGGTTCCCCGGCCACGTTCCCGCTGGTCATGACGAGCAGCCGGGGGCCGGTGCGTTCCTCGCCGGGAAGGCCGAGCAGCAGCTGGTGCAGGGGGGTGTACGGCAGCATCACACCGAGGTCGGGGCTGCCGGGGGCCACCCCCTCCACCGGCCGCGGGGTTCCGGGCGGGGCGTCGGCGGGGGGTACGCGGCGGCGCATGAGGACGATCGGACGGGCCGGGCCGGTGAGCAGTTCACGCTCCTCGGCGCCGAGGTGGACCAGGTGCCCGATGTCCTCGACGTCCCTGGCCATCAGCGCGAACGGCTTGTCACCGCGGGCCTTGCGGCGGCGCAGCAGTGCCACGGCCCCCTTGTTGCCGGCGTCGCAGGCGAGGTGGTAGCCGCCGAGGCCCTTGACGGCGAGGATGGCCCCGTCGGACAGCAGTTCGCGGGCCTCCTGCAGCGGGTCGGCGACGACGGGCCCGCCGAGGCTGCGGTCGTTGGGGTCCGGAGCGACCACGTGCCGTGGACGGAGGCCGGGGGCGGCGGGGGCCACGATCATCCGCAGCCGCGGTCCGCAGGAGGGGCAGGCAACGGGCTGCGCGTGGAAGCGCCGGTCGCCCGGGTCGCTGTACTCCCGGGCGCAGTCGGCGCACATGGGGAAGCCCGCCATCGTCGTGTGCTCGCGGTCGTAGGGCAGACCCGTGACGATGGTGAAGCGCGGGCCGCAGTGCGTACAGGTGATGAAGGGGTGCCGGTGGCGGCGGTCGGCCGGGTCGGCCAGTTCACGCAGGCAGTCCGCGCAGGTGGCGGTGTCCGGGGAGACCAGGGTTCGCACGGGGCCGTCCCTGTCCGAGGCGACGATGAGGAACCCGCTGCCTCCGGTGACGGGGACCTCCCGGTCGTGGACGGACTCGACGAGTGCGAGGGGCGGGGCCTCCTCGGCGATCCGGGCGCAGAACCGGGCCACGGCGACCGGTGCCCCCTCCACCTCGGCGACGACTCCGTCACCGGTGTTCGTCACATGGCCCGTCAGCTCCAGCCCCGTGGCGAGGTTGTGGAGGAACGGGCGAAAGCCGACCCCCTGCACCACGCCCCGCACGGTGACCCGGCGCCGCTGGACGGACACGGGGGCGACGGGCCCGGGCCTGGAGGCGGCCGGCCCCGGCGCGGAGGTGGTCATGCCCGGGCCTGTGCCATCACCGGCATGTGGACCGCGGTGCCTTCCGCCGCGGCCAGCGCCCGGTCGAGGAGCGCTCCCGTGCCGGCGCCGGTACGGGCGGAGGTGAGGACCACGTCCACGCCCGGATTGACCTGCTCGACGTTGGCGCGGAAGGCGGCCTCGTCGAAGCCGACGGCCTCCGCGATGTCGGTCTTGGTGATCATCACGAGGTGGGCGAGACCGAAGGCGGTGGGGTACTTCAGCGGCTTGTCCTCGCCCTCGGTGACGGAGGCGAGCACCACCCTCAGTGCCTCTCCGAGGTCGTACGAGGCGGGGCAGACGAGGTTGCCGACGTTCTCGACGAAGACCAGCCGGGTGTCCTCGGCCAGCCAGCCGTGGAGGTGCCCGGCGAGCATGTCGGCCTCGAGGTGGCAGAGACCGTCGGTGAGCACCTGCTTGACGGGCAGGCCGGAACGGGCGAGGCGCACGGCGTCGTTCTCGGTGGCGAGATCGGCCGTGAGGGCCGCGGCCGTGACACCCCGTTCCCGGGCCAGCAGGAGTTCGGCCTCGAGCAGGGCGGTCTTGCCGCTGCCGGGGCTGGACAGCACGTTGACGACGGTCGTCCCGCGCGCGGCCAGCTCCCCGCGCAGGACCTCGGCTGTCGCGTCGTTCTTGGCAAGCACCGCCTGCTGCAGATCGACAACACGGCACATGGGTCAGCCCTCCTCGGAGATCGGTTCGCGAACCCGGGGGCCCGCGGGGTCGTCGTGCCACTCCACGGCGGCGATCCGCAGTTCGCGGCCGGAGACCAGTTCCGCGGTGGCCCGGTCGCACACCGGGCAGATCAGCCGCGGCGGCATGCCCACCGCCCACTCGTCGTCGCACGGGGCGCAGCGGGCGAGGCCGGGGACGGTCTCGGTGACGAGTTCGGCTCCCTCGACGAGGGTGCCCGCACAGGCCAGTTGGAAGGAGAAGGCGAGCGCGTCGGGGACGACCCCGGCCAGCTCGCCGATCCGCAGGCGCACGGTGCGCACCGCGGTGGCGCCGTGCGATCGAGCCGCCTCCTCGACCTGGTCGACGACGGCGAGCGCGATGGACATCTCGTGCATCGGTCTCCGTCCTGCGCGGCGGTGGCCCGTTGTGCCCGGGGGCGGGCGTGACCGTGCCCATTACAGGCGCGCCCGCCGGGCCGCTCCGACCGGCGCGCCGACGGTGCCCGGTCGCGTCCGCCGTTCGGTGCAGCGGCCGCGGGCCGGGCGGCCGCCGGGTTCCCGCCGCGCAGTGCGGGCCCGGTTCCCTCGGTTCGGCACCGGACCCTGCGGGGGCTGGTCCCGCGGGTCACGGCACGCGGGTCGGATCCCGCGAGTCACGCGGTGCGCTCACATCCTGCGGATGCGGAGATAGCGCCTGATGTCCGGGAGGAATCCCCTGACGAGCGCGACGACCGCGGTGGCGGCGGCCGCGCCGCCGATGACCTTCTTGTTCATGGGTGTGCTCCTCGTGTGAGACCGGTCGGTGCCGGGGCTGACTGGTGCACCAGGTCCGTGATCATGCGAACCGCTCCCGGTACGGCGGCGGCGACCTGCGGGCTGAGTCCGATCCCCTCCTCGACGCAGGAGGGTTCGCAGCCGACGACGAGGACGCGGCGGGGCGCTGCGGCGCCGGTACCGGCACAGAGCGTGTCCAGCAGGGCCAGTACGGCGTCGGGGGACATCCGGTGGCCGTCGAGGGCGACGGCGTCCGTGGGGGCGACGTTACCGCTGCCGGGGTCCGGCTCGATGAGGTAGAGCGTGCCCGGCTCGCCACCGCGGGCCGTCGCGTCGACCAGGACGAGGGCGTCGTACCCGTCCAGCAACCGGTAGGCGAGGTGGACGCCGCGGATGCCGATGTCGGCGACCTCGACGTGGTCCGGCAGCGGTTGCCCGGCCAGCGCGCGCACGGTCTCGACGCCGAATCCGTCGTCGCCGAGGAAGATGTTGCCGACGCCGGCGACGAGGGTCCGGGGGCGGTCCTGCGCGGGGGCGTTCATACGGTCTCCAGGGGTTCGACCTCGTCGGGCTGGAAGTAGAGGAACCGGCCTTGCTCGCGGCGGATGTCGGCGCCGGGGTCGCCCTCGACGGTGACCGCGATGTGCACACCGCCGTCCACGTCGTGCAGCACGGCCTCGACCAGCGCGGTGCGGCCGTGCAGGAACAGGTCCTGCGCGTCGCTGTGACGCAGGCCGGGCCGCAGCACGACCCGGCTTCCCGCGCCGACGGGGATGCCGTCGACCGTCACCCGGTCGTGCTCGGGGTCGACGCTCGTGTCGCCGCCCGGGTCCCACCAGGGGGTGTCGGGGCGGGCGGTGGCGAGGGGGTCCTCGCGCGGCGCGTGTCCGGTGACCTCCCGCAGGCTGCGGACGGCGCCGTGCAGCCGTTCGAGGACCTCCGCGGGCATGGTGTCGGCCAGGTCGATGACCGCGGCGGCCCGCTCGTCGGTGCCCCTGGCCTCGCGCTTCTCCTCGTCCGTGAGGGCCGCGGTGCGCAGGGCGAGGATCTCGTCGATCTCGGTGGCGTCGTAGAGGGCACCGGGGCTCTCCGGTGCGATGGCCGGATGGTCCTCGAGGATGATCGGCGACGACAGCACCAGGTCCGTTCGGCCGGGTTCGCCCGCGAGCACGGGCCAGGTGTGGAGATTCCGGCAGGCCGCGACGGCTCCCTTGGCCCACTCCGGCGGGTCGGTCATGGACAGGAACGAGCCGCGGTCGAGGCAGAGCAGCAGGTGGCTGGCGACGAGCGAGTACGGCAGCGCAGCGTCGCGGTCCCCGCCGGGCTGCGGCATCCAGTCAGCGGTGTTCTCCACGACGGCCGTGAGCCGCATCGTCCGGTAGGGGCCGTCGAGCTCGGCGGCGGAGAGCCTCACGACGCCGCTGATCTCCTCCCGGCGGCGCAGGAGCCGGCCGACGGTACGCCCCCCGCCGTCCAGGACCGGTTCGGTCTCCTCACGGGCGGGCCGGCTGAAGGGGACGGCGACGCCCTCTCCCGCCAGGTCGGCGACGGGCACGGTCAGTTCGACGCGTTCCTCGACTCCCTCGTCCCAGGGGACCAGGACCCGGTCCTCCAGGTCGAGTTCGCGGACCGTCTCGAAGCCGCCGTTCGCGGTGACCCGCTGGACGGTGCGCCGCTGTGCGTGGAGGAAGCGGACCTCCACCGCGAGATGGGCGCCGGGCCGGGGCTCCATCAGGCACTCGGTGTGCTGGGCGTCGTACTCCTCGCGGCGTGCGCTCCAGGCGGGCGGCACGAGCACCCCGAACTGCCAGCGCAGCCGGTTCTTGGCCGCCGAGGCACGGTACGGGTACAGCACGTAGCCCTCGAAGAGGACCGCGTCGGCGACATGGCGCGCGGTGGCGAGCCGGGCCTCGGTCTCGGGTGTGAAGACGGCGGTGGTCACGGGGCCGTCCTCCCGCCGGACGCGTCGAGCAGGGCTTCGACCGTGGACTCCCAGGAGGGCAGTGCCCGCCGCGAGCGGAAGGCGAGGAGGGTGTCCATGGTCTCCCGTGGCAGCCGGATCCAGGCGCAGCCCGGGAAGTGCTGGTCGACCATCTCCTGCCAGACCTTCACGGGCATCCGGAACGCGGCCTCCCGGTCCCACGGCACCGGTTCGACGTGGAATCCGCCGGCGCCGGTGAAGGCGGTGCCGGAGAAGAGCATCAGCAACGGCACCTCGCCCTCGGACAGGGCGTGGGCGTAGCGGGTCGCGGCGACGTCCATGTCGTAGGTGCACGGCACGGGGAGATCGGTCTCGGTCTCGCCGGTGAAGCCGGGCACCATGTGGGAGACCTGCGCGAACTGCATCGGATGCATCGAGGTGCCCCAGCGCGAACGCTCGCCGAACAGGTCTCTCAGGCCCTCGGCCTCGGAGTCGGCGTAGCCGCGCCGGGCAGGTTCGATGCGCAACTGGCAGCGCAGGGCGAGGGCGTGGACGCGGGTTCCCGGCGACGCGGTGATGCGCAGCCGGAAGACGAGCGTCGGGCCGGCGGCGTACGGATCGGCCCGTACGTCCGTGCAGTGGAAGGTGAATTCGGTCATGCCCGGCTCCCCCGGAGCGGTGTGGCCCGCTGTCGTACGCGGTCGAAGAAGGCGTCGAGTTCGGCGCGGGCCTCGGGTCCGCCGTCGAAGCCGTGCCAGGTGAGCCGCATCCGGCCCACGAGTTCGTAGGCGGTGTCGACCGGGACCAGATGGCACTCGGTGCGGCCGCCGGAGCGGCGCAGCAGCAGTGCCTCCACGTCGGGTTCGAGCATTCCGGCCAGTTCGGTCGCGGCCAGCACCGTCTCCCAGGACGACGGCTCCGGCTCGCTCTCCGTTGCGCCCGCGGGGCTCGGGTAGAGCGCGACGGGCCGTTCGAGCGCCGAGTTGTGGAAGAGGAAGGCGACGCCCACGGGGATCCGCAGCAGTTCCCAGGTGGTGTCGTCGATGCGGTGTCCGGGGTCGGTGAGGTGGCGTGCGGGCACGGCCCGGAAGCGGCCCCGCGACGCGCCGGGCCGGTCGAGGAGCTGGGTGCACGGACCGCAGGCACAGGTCAGGGCCCTCTTCTCGGTGTCCACCAGATGCCGGTGACACGCGTCGGGGAGGGCGGCTCCGCACAGTTCGCAGCGTTCCTCGCGGGGCGGCCGGGGCGCCGTGAACCGGCGCAGTCCGCGCGGCCCCGGGGCGGGCCGCTGCCGCCCCGGACCCGTCGGGACCGCGCTCACGTCGCCGTGGCCGGCGCCCGGCCCGCGGCGGAACCACCGCCGGGTGGCCCTGCGCCGATCTGCAGGAGTGCCGGTTCGCGGGTGACGGGGTGGAGTTCCACCGCCGTCACCTCGGGCGCGAAGCAGCCGAGTGCCTCGACGGCCGCCTGCCGCGCGACTTCCTGGGTGCTCGGACAGCCGCATCCGGTGGAGCCGGTGAGGCGGAGCCGCAGCACGCCGGTGCTCTCGTCGTACCCGGCCGATTCGAGGGAGTGCCGCACGCCGCGCAGCGCACGCGCGATACGCGTGGGCACGTCCTCGGGGTGCAGGTCGTGCAGGACCAGCAGGCTGCTGACGAGTTCGTCGCCGAGCAGCCCGGCGAGCGGCACCGGGGGACGCCCTTCGGCGGGCTCGGCGTCCGGCGGGCGGGCGAGCAGTTCGACGGTCCTGGCAAGTCCGGCGCCGTAGAAGTCCATGAGGACCCGGACGAGTTCCTCGGCCGCCGCGCACGCCCGCTCGTCGCCGTCGGCGGCCAGCCGGTCGAGGATCTCCTCGACGCGGCGGCCCGCCTGCTCCGCACTGACCGTGCCCGTGACCGGGCTCATCCGGCGAGGCCGCTCAGTCCGGTGGGCACGTGCATCGACTTCACCGTCCGGCCGTCGCCCACGTACATGTGGACGCCGCACGGCAGGCACGGGTCGAAGCTGCGGACGGCCCGCATGATGTCGATGCCCTTGAAGTTCTCCGGGGAGTTCTCCTCGAAGATGGGTGTGTTCTGCACGGCGTCCTCGTACGGGCCGGGGGTGCCGTAGGTGTCGCGGGTGCTCGCGTTCCACGGGGTCGGCGGGTAGGGGTGGTAGTTGGCGATCTTGCCGTCCCGGATGACCATGTGGTGCGAGAGGACGCCCCGGACGGCCTCGGTGAAGCCGACTCCGATGGACTCGTCGGGCACGTCGAACTTCTCCCAGGTCTGGCTGCGTCCGGCGCGGACCTCCTCGAGGCCCTTCTCGGCGAAGTGCAGCGCGACGGCCGCGGAGTACGCCTGGAAGTAGGTGCGGGCGCGGTTGCGCTCCAGGGCGTTGCTCCACTGCGGGATCTTCCACTCGAAGGTGGTCTCCGGCTTGGTGAGCGAGCGCGGCAGGTTGATGACGACGCTGTGCCCGGTGGCCTTGACGTAGCCGATGTCGACCAGGCCGGAGAGTGCGGTGGACCAGAGCCGGGCGATGGGGCCGCCGCCGGTGTCGAGCGGCAGGTACTCCTTGCCGTCGAACCAGCGCGGGGACATGACCCAGCTGTACTTGTCTCCGAAGTCCCGCTTCTGGGGGGCGGGGATGGTGTGCTGGTTCCACGGGTGCCGCGGGTCGACCGGGTTGCCGAGGGGGTCGTGGGTGACGAACTGCTCCTGGCCCTCCCAGTCCTCGTAGTACGAGCTGCCGAGCAGGATCCGGATGCCGAGGTTGATCTGGGTGAGGTCGTTCGTGACCAGCTTGCCGTCCACGACGACGCCGGGGGTGACGAACATCTTCCGTCCCCAGTCGGTCATGTTGGCGTAGGTGAAGTCGCAGTACTCGGGGTCGTTCAGGGCGCCCCAGCAGCCGAGGAGCACCCGGCGGCGGCCGACCTCCTCGTAACCGGGCAGGGCCTCGTAGAAGAAGTCGAACAGGTCGTCGTGGAGCGGGACGACACGCTTCATGAACTCCACGTAGCGCATGAGGCGGGACATGTAGTCCGTGAAGAGCTGTACGGAGGCCACCGTGCCGACGCCGCCCGGGTAGAGCGTGGAGGGGTGCACATGGCGGCCCTCCATCAGGCAGAACATCTCCCGGGTGTAGCGGCTGACCTGGAGAGCCTCGCGGTAGAACTCGCCCTCGAGCGGGTTCAGGGAGGTCATGATGTCGGCGATGGTGCGGTAACCGTGCTCGGCGGCGTGCGGCGCCTCGGTGCGCTGCGCCATCTCCCATACGCCCGGGTTGGTCTCGCGGACCATCTTCTCGCAGTAGTCGACCCCGACCAGGTTCTCCTGGAAGATGTTGTGGTCGAACATGTACTCGGCGGACTCGCCGAGGTTGATGATCCATTCACCGAGGTGCGGCGGCTTCACCCCGTACGCCATGTTCTGCGCGTAGACGGAGCATGTGGCGTGGTTGTCACCGCAGATGCCGCAGATGCGGCTGGTGATGAAGTGCGCGTCACGCGGGTCCTTGCCGCGCATGAAGACGCTGTAGCCGCGGAAGACCGACGAGGTGCTGTAGCACTCGGCGACCCGCTTCTGCTTGAAGTCGATCTTGGTGTGGATGCCGAGACTGCCCACGATCCGGGTGATCGGATCCCAGGACATCTCCACCAGGCCGTCGCCGGCCGCTTGTGTCTTCGGTGCCATCGTGTGTGCGGTGCCCTTCTTCACGTCTTCACGTCGTCGAGCCGGAGGGGGTGTCGCCGTCCCGGAGGGGGGTCACGTCGACCACGGGGGCCGGTAGCCGGTGGTGATCCTGTCGCCCGCGTGCCGCCACTTGGGCTCCTTGTCCACGGCCCTGGCCGTGATGTTGCGGAGCCTGCGGATCACGGCGCCGTAGGCTCCGCTCGCCGTGCTGGAGAGCTTGCCGCCGGGCGGCTCGTCCATGAACGGCATGAACTTGTCGGGGAAGCCCGGCATGGTGCAGGCGATGCAGATGCCGCCCACGTTGGGGCAGCCTCCGATCCCGTTCATCCAGCCGCGCTTGGGCACGTTGCACTTGACGACGGGCCCCCAGCAGCCGATCTTCACCAGACACTCGGGCGAGTCGTACGTCTCGGCGAACTGGCCCTGCTCGTAGTAGCCGGCCCGGTCGCAGCCCTCGTGGACGGTCTGGCCGAACAGCCAGGTGGGGCGGAGCTTGTCGTCGAGCGGGATCATCGGTGCGGAGCCGGCCGCCTGGTAGAGCAGGTACGTCAGCGTCTCCGCGAAGTTGTCCGGCTGGATCGGACAGCCGGGAACGCACACGATCGGGATGCCCGCCTTGGACTTCCAGTCCCAGCCGAGGTAGTCGGGCACACCCATGGCGCCGGTGGGGTTGCCGGCCATCGCGTGGATGCCGCCGTACGTGGCGCAGGTGCCGATCGCGACCACGGCGAGGGCGTTGGGCGCCAGCCGGTCGATCCACTCACTGGTGGTGATGGGCTGGCCGGTCTCGGGATCGTCGCCGAAGCCGCACCAGTACCCCTCCTGCTTGATCGACTCGTTCGGCACGGAGCCCTCGACGACGAGCACGAACGGGTCGATCTCCCCGCGCTCCCCCTTGAAGAACCACTCGATGAAGGTGTCCGCGCCACCCACCGGACCGCACTCGAAGTCGATCAGCGGCCAGTGGACCTGGATCTTCGGCAGTCCCGGCAGGGCACCGAGGGCGATCTCCTCGATGCTCGGCTGCATGGCGGCGGTCAGCGCGACCGAGTCCCCGTCGCAGCTCAGTCCGGCGTTGATCCAGAGGATATGGATCGGCTTGTCCTCGGCCGCGGCCGCGCCGGACGAGGCCGCGGCGTCGACCGTGGTCGGCGTTCCTGCATCCATGAGGCGTCTCCTGGGGGATATCGCGACAAAAGACCCGAAATCGGGCCTTCGTCCCTTGCTAACAGGCGGCCGTCCCGGCTGCCACCGCGGCCTCCTCCGGCCGGGTGTCCCGCGGTGGCTCCTTTCGGACGAAGGCCCGCCGCAGCCGGTGGTAGGGGGCGGTCGGGTCGGAGAAGGTCCGCAGCATCCGGGCGAGCTCGTCCGCGCGGTACGCGGCCAGCGGCCGGACGGCCTCGTCGCGCTCCCGCTGCGCCTTCTTGGCGGCGATCCGGGACTGGGTCGAGGGATTCGGGGCGAGGCGTGCCGCCATCCGGGTGACCTCGCCCGCGAACTCCTCGGGGCCGCACTCGACGACCCGCTCGACCAGACCGTGGCGGAGCGCGGCGGTCGCGGTCACCGGCAGGGCCTGGGAGGTGAGGCGTTCGGCCATGGGGCCGCCCACGCGCCGGGGCAGGGAGTAGGTCCAGTACTCCGAGCCGTACAGCCCCATCAGCCGGTAGTGGGGGTTGAGGATCGACCCCGCACGGCACCAGACCTCGTCGGCGGCCAGTGCGAGCATGACCCCGCCCGCGGCCGCGTTGCCGCCGACGGCGGCCACCACGAGACGGTCCGTGGTGGTGAGCACGGCCTCCACGAGATCGTCCATCGCGTTGATGTTGGCCCAGGACTCCGCCGCGGGGTCTGCGGCAGCCTCGATGACGTTGAGGTGGATGCCGTTGGAGAAGAAGTCCCGCGCCGCCCCGAGGACCAGCACCGAGGTGGGCCGGGAGCAGGCCACCCGGTAGGCGTCGAGCAGCCGCCGGCAGTGCTCCGTGCTCATCGCGCCGCCGGGGAAGGAGAACGACAGCACCCCGACGGGCCCCTCCTCCCGGTAGCGGATGTCGCTCCAGGTACGGCGGTGTTCGCCGAGGCCGAGGGGCGCGGGGAGATCCGGCAGGAGCGGCAGCCGGTCCCCCAGCGCCAGGGTGGCGGGCAGCTTGACACCGGACCGTCCCGCGGCGTCGCGGCGGGGCCGCAGTTCGGGGATCCACACGGCGCCGTCCGAAGTCGCCCGGCACAGGGCGCCGGCCCGGGTGGCGAGCAGCTCACCGGGGCGGCCGCGCAGCTGGTCCTCGGGGTGGCCGCCGTGGAGGAACCACTCGCCGTCCAGCAGTTCGTCGAGCACGCCCGGCTGTGAGTCCGCGGCGCGCAGCTTGCGCAGCACGGTCTCGGTGGAGTCGTCCTCCCAGGAGATGCGACGGAGCTCCTGGCGGACGTACGGCCGGACGCTCACCTGGCCGTAGCCGGCGCTCTGCGGCCGGGGCTCGTACGTGCCGGAGGAGAAGCGGTCGACGGCGAGCAGTACGGCGGTGAGGGCGGCGTCGGAGATCTCACCCCGGTAGAGATCGCTCTTGGCGAGGGGCGGGAGGGCGACGTTCGCGGTGGCCCACACGTCTCCGGCGTCCATCTCCCCGTCGGCCTGCAGGACGGTGACGCCCCAGACCCCGGCGTCCTCCTGGACCGCGTAGTCCAGGGACGACGGCCCCCGGTCGCCGACCGGGCCGGGGTGGACGACGAGACAGGTGTGGCGGGTCCAGACGTCGGCCGGGATGACGGTCCTCAGCATGGGGGCGAGCACGAGGCGGGGCTCGTGCCGGCGGACGGCCTCGCGCACGGCGTCCCCGTCCGGGGTGCGCTCGACGGCGACGCTGTGGCCCCGGTCCCTCAGCTCCGCGTGGACGCGCTGGGTGAGGCTGTTGTAGGCGCTGGCGATGAGCAGGATGTGCATGACGGCCTTCCACCGGATCCGGCGGCTGGGCCGTGTCGGCGTCGGTGGCACGATCCGCCGGCGGGGCGGGGCTTCGCGGACACGGTCCAGGGCCGGCGAGTCCGGCCGACTGCGATGCTCCGGTACGGCGGGCCGCCGCCTGCGGCACGGAGCCGCCGGGGTCACTCGAAAGCGACCACCGGCGGGACCGATCGGCGGCGCTCAGAGCGCGGTGTACCGCTCCGGCATCGGCAGTTCCACACCGTCCAGCTCCAGGGTGCAGCCGGGCTTCATCCGCACCAGGTGCGGCTGGTGGACCCGGACGACGAACTCCCGGGCCGGGTCGTCGGGGAGCAGACCGCTGAGCACCGTCGTGCCCGTACCGTGCTCCCTCCGGTACTCGATCACTTTGCCGTCGACCACGAGCTCGATGCCCCCGGTCCTGCCTGGGCCGACGTTGACGGTGATCGAGTGGCGGCCCCGTTCGAGGTGGAAGTGGTGGTTACGCGACATGGCACACCTCCACGGTGAACGGCCAGTCCAGCGTAAGCCCACCGCTCGGCGGGTGCGCGTGGGGGCGCCCGGCCGCCGGAACGGGGCCGGGCCGCGGTCCCTAACGCCCGACGCACCCGAGGCCGGCCGGGGCGCGGCCTGCTCGGACGTATCCGCCGCATCCGGGCGTCCGGGCGCCGGGCGTCCGGGCGCCGGGCGCCGGGCGTCCGGGCGCCGCGGTGAGGACGCCGCCCGGTCCGGCTGATACCACCGGAGCCGCCCGCGGGCACCCTTGTCGCTTTGTCGATTCTCGCGGACAGTACCGGGATGGCGATCGTCGTCCTTCTGGGCACCCTGGACACCAAAGGTCTCGAGTACGCGTGGCTTCGGGAGCGGCTGCTGCGGCACGGCGTCGGGGTGGTCGTCGTCGACGCCGGCGTCGCCGGCGAGCCGCGGCTGCGCGCGGACGTGCCGCGCTCCGAGGTGGCCCGGGCGGCGGGCGCGGACCTGGAACGGCTGCGGGCCGAGGGGGACCGCGGCGCCGCCGTGACCACGATGGCCCGAGGTGCGGCCGTCACCCTCCTGCGGCTGTACGAGGCCGGGCGGCTGCACGGAGTACTGGCCCTCGGCGGCAGCGGCGGAACCTCCATCGCGACTCGCGCCATGCGCGGTCTGCCCCTCGGCGTACCGAAGCTGATGGTGTCGTCGATGGCGTCGGGCGAAGTATCCGCATACGTCGGATCCACGGACATCACGATGATGTACAGCATCGTCGACATCGCCGGCGTCAACTGCGTCTCGGCCCCCGTCCTGGCCAACGCCGTCGATGCCGTCTCCGGGATGGCGAAGGGGTTCGCCGAGAACGCCCGGGCGGTGTGGCCGGAGCGACTGGGGGCGGGCGACAGGCCGCTGGTGGCGGCGAGCATGGCGGGCGTCACGACGCCCGGGGTCGACGCGGCCCGCGAGCGGCTGACCGAGCTCGGATACGAGGTGCTCGTGTTCCATGCCAGCGGCACCGGCGGCCGCACCCTCGAAGCCCTGGCGGAGCAGGGGCTGTTCGCCGGAGTGCTGGACCTGACGCTCAGTGAGCTGGCGGACGAACTGGTCGGAGGCAGCCTGACCGCAGGCCCCGACCGACTGCGCGCCGCGGGCCGCCGGGGCACGCCCCAGGTCGTGAGCCTCGGCGCCCTCGACATGGTGAAGTTCGGGCCTCCCCACACCGTCCCGGAGCGGCTGCGCGACCGGGACGTGCGGGTGCACAACCCGTCCGTGACCGTGGTCCGCACGACCGCGCGGGAGTGCTCCGAGCTCGGCCGGGGCATCGCGGAGAAACTGCGCGGCGCCCGGGGGCCGGCGGAGGTGTGCGTGCCCCTGCGCGGGCTGTCGACGCTCGGGGCACCGGACGGCCCCTACCACGACCCGGTCGCCGACGCGGCCCTGTTCGCGGCGCTGCGGGAGGGGCTGGCGGGCAGCGCGGTGGGGACGGTGGACTTCCCCACCCACATCAACGATCCGTCCTTCGGCCGGGCCGCCGCCGAGCGGCTGCACGGTCTGATCGCCCGCACCGGCCGGACACCGGCCGCGGAACGCCCTTGACCGGCGGACCGCCGGGAACCGGCCGGTACCGTACGTGTGTCTGTTGTGGGGACGAAGGCGCGCGCGGCGCCGGCGGTGCGCTCCGGCCGCGTCCGCCGAGGGGGTGGAATGAACGCATGGACGGTCCCGGGATACACCGAGACCAGAGAACTCGGTTCGGGCGGCAGCGGACGGGTCGTGCTCGCGGTCCACGACGGCACCGGCACGCCGGTGGCGGTCAAGTACCTCGCTGAGCGGCTGCGCCGGGACACCGCCTTCGTCCGTGCCTTCCGCTCGGAGGCACGGCTGCTGAGCGGGCTCGACACCCCGCACGTGGTCCGGCTGTACGAGTACGTCGAGTGCCCCGACGGTGCGGCCATCGTGATGGAGCTGGTGGACGGGATAGCGCTGCGCGCCCTGCTGGCCAGGGAGGGCGCGACCGGCGCCGCGCCCGCCCTCGTGGTGCTCAAGGGCTCGCTGCTGGGGCTCGCGGCGGCACACCGGGCGGGAGTCGTGCACCGCGACTACAAGCCGGAGAACGTGCTGGTGGCACGGGACGGTTCGTCCAAGCTCGTCGACTTCGGTATCGCGGCGGGGCGGGGCACGACACCCGGGGTCGCGGGCACGCCCTCGTACATGGCCCCGGAGCAGTGGACCGGCGGGCCGGCCTCGCCGGCCGCCGATGTGTACGCGGCCACGGCGACGTTCTTCGAGTGCGTCACGGGACGCAAGCCGTACACCGGCGAGAACTTCGCGGAGCTCGCGCTCCGGCACACGAGTGCGCCGGTACCCGTCGACGGGGTGCCCGAGGCACTGCGGCCGCTGATCCGGCGCGGGATGGCGAAGTCCCCGCAGGAGCGGCCGGAGTCCGCGGAGGCGTTCGTCGCGGAGCTGGAGGCGATCGCGTGCGAGGCCGTCGGACCCGACTGGGAGGAGCGCGGCAGGGGGGAGCTCGCCGCGCTGGCAGCGCTGCTGCCGCTGCTGCTTCCCTCGGCCGGTGCGCCGCCCGTCTCCGTGGCGGCGCGGGCGTCGACCTCGCTGGGGCGCGGCCACCGGCTCGGGGGCCTGTGGCCGGACCGGCAGGGACTGTTCGCCGCGTCGCTCGCGCTCGTCCTGGGGCTGCTACTGGTGATCGCGGCGCAGGCCGCCGGCGATGGTCCGGTGAGTCCGGCGGCGCGGGCGGTCGCCACCACGAGCGCCGTGCCCCCGGCGCCGGACACGACCACCGCCGCGCCGTCGCCGCCCGCCGTCTCCGCGTCACCCGGCTCCTCGCCCTCGCCGTCGTCCTCGGCACCGGGGCCGACGGCGACCGCCGGCTCCTTTGGCCCTGCCGCCCCGTCCACCGCCCCCGGGACTTCGACGTCCCCGCCGGTGACCGCACCGGAGCCCCCGCCGGTCACCTCCGAACCACCGGTGACCCCGGAGCCGCCGTCGGTGGCGACCGTGTCGATCGGTTCACTGAGGCAGACGGATACGGCGACGGCCACCGCGACCGTCGAGGTCGTCACGGACGGCACCGGCCCGGTGCGCATCGTCCTGGACTGGGCGACCGCCGCGACCAAGGGCGGCCCGGGCACCCCGGACGGCGCCGCCGACACCTTCGAGCGCAGTGGCGCCACGAGGTACACGCTCACCGTCGAGCACGCGTTCCAGAACGCCAGGGCCTGCTACTGGCGGCTCACGGCGGACAGCTCGCCGGGCGCCGCGAACGGCGGTTCGCGGCAGGAGATCGTGACGAGGAGGTGCACGGTCGAATGAACGACCCGCGCGTCCCCTTCCGCACCCCTCCCCCGTCGCCGGACGGCGAGGGGCACGGCCCGCCGTCGCCCGAGGACTACAGCGCCACGGCGCTGGCCAGTCACTGGTCCGAGCTGCCCGACACGCCGCCGGACGCGGTCGAGGGCACGGTGCTGCGCTTCGGCCCGGGGGTCACGGCGGCGGCGCGGGAGAGATACGACGGGGACCGTACGACCGTCGTGTGGCACACGGGCACGCTGCCGGGTGCCGCGCCCCCGCCGGCTCGCGGCGCCGGCCGGTCGTGGGCGTCCGGGCTGCGCCGCTACGCCCTGGCGGCCGTGATCCTGCTCGCCGTCCTCCTGTTCCTCGGCTGGCAGCGGTTCGGCCCCGGCCCCACGGTCCGCGGCGTCGCGGTGGACACCGACCCCGGCGGCCCGGGCTGTGACGGAACCGCCGTCGTCACGGCCGTGGTGCGCACCGACGGCAGGCCGGGCGCCCTGACCTACCGCTGGGTGCGCAGCGACGGCACCGCGTCCGAGGTGCTGACGGAGCGGATGGCCCGCGGACAGGACAGGGCGCGGCTGCGTCTGCTGTGGACCTTCCACGGCGAGGGCGCCTACCGCGCCCGTGCCGAACTGCGTCTCAGCTCCCCCTCGCGGCACGACGCGTCGGCGGAGTTCCTCTATACCTGTCCGTGACGGGTCTTCTCACTTCCGAACCTCCGAGGTCGAACGTTGCCGGACGCGTATGGCCCGATGGGGGCAAGCGGTGCTAGAAAGGACAGCGTGATCAGGCGCTTCGACCGATTGCGGGGCGTGTCGGTTCGGCCACTGATCGGCAAACGCCCCAGGAGCGTCGCCGGGCAGGTATTCATCCTCCAGGTGGCGGTCGTGGTCCTGCTCGTTCTCGGCACGATCCTCGCCCTGGTCCTCCAGACCCGGCACGACACCGACCGTGAGGCCCGCAACCGGTCGGTCGCGGTCGCCGAATCGTTTGCCCACTCCCCCGGTCTGCTCGCCACGTTGGACACCCCCGACCCGTCCCGGGTCCTGCAGCCGATCACCGAGGAGGCGCGGAAGCGCGCAGGCGTCGACTTCATCGTCGTCATGGACACCAACGGGATCCGCTACACCCATCCCCTGCCGGAACGGATCGGGCACCGTTTCGTCGGCACCATCGAACCGTCCCTCCAGGGCGAGGTGCTGCTCGAGAGCGTGGACGGCCCCCTGGGCAAGGAGGTCCAGGCGGTCGTCCCGGTCACCGGCCCGGACGGCAAGGTCGAGGCGCTGGTGTCGGCCGGCCTGACCGTCCACAACGTCACGGGCGCGGTGAACCGGCAGCTGCCGGTCATCCTCGGCACGGGGGCTGCGGGCCTCGCCCTGGCCACCGCCGGCACGGCCCTGGCGACCAGACGCCTGAAACGCCAGACGCACGGGCTCGGCCCGGCCGAGATGACCCGTATGTACGAGCATCACGACGCCGTCCTCCACGCGGTAAGGGAAGGCGTCGTCATCGTCGGCGGAGACGGAACGCTTCTGCTCGCCAACGACGAGGCCCGCCGGCTGCTGGGCCTGGGCCCCGACTCCGAGGGGCGGCCCGTGCGCGATCTGGCCGGTCTCGAACCCTCGACGGCGGAACTGCTCGCCTCGGGCACGGCGGCCACGGACGAGGTGCTGACCGCCGGAGACCGGCTGCTCGTGGTCAACCAGCGGTCCACCGACGGCCCCGGCGGCCCGCTGGGCACCGTCGCGACCATCCGCGACTCCACCGAGCTGCAGGCGCTGACGGGCCGGGCCGAGGTGGCGCGCAAGCGCCTCCAGCTGCTGTACGACGCCGGCGTGGGGATCGGGACGACGCTGGACGTGACCCGGACCGCCGAGGAACTGGCCGAGGTCGCCGTCCCCTCCTTCGCCGACTACGTCACGGTGGACCTCGCGGACCCCGTACTCAACGGGGAGGAGCCGAACGGCTCCGCGGGCGAGATGCGCCGCACCGCCGTCAGCGGGATCCGCGACGGCCACCCGCTCTACGAACGCGGCAGGCTGATCGCGTTCCTGCCCTCGACGCCGCAGGCCCGAGGGATGGGCACCGGACGGGCCGAGGTGGTGCCGGACCTGTCCAGGGCGCTGGGCTGGCGCGCGCAGGACCCCGAGCGGACGAAGGCGATCGTGGAGTACGGCATCCACTCGCTCATCACCGTGCCGTTGCAGGCCCGCGGAGTGGTGCTGGGGGTCGCCAACTTCTGGCGCTCGGAGAAGCCGGGCCCCTTCGAGGAGGACGATCTGTCCCTCGCCGAGGAACTGGTCGCCCGGGCCGCGGTGTCGGTGGACAACGCCCGCCGGTACACGCGTGAGCACGCGCTCGCCGTGACGCTCCAGCGCAGCCTCCTGCCGAGGGCGCTGCCGGAGCACAGCGCCGTGGAGGTGGCGCACCGCTATCTGCCGGCCCAGTCCGGGGTGGGCGGCGACTGGTTCGACGTGATCCCGCTGCCGGGCAGCCGGGTCGCCCTGGTCGTCGGCGACGTGGTGGGCCACGGGCTGCACGCCGCGGCGACGATGGGGCGGCTGCGGACCGCGGTGCACAACTTCTCCACACTCGATCTGCCGCCCGACGAGCTCCTCGGCCATCTGGACGACCTGGTCGGCCGCATCGACCAGGACGAGATGGGCCCCGGCGGCAGTCCCGACGGCCCGGCGATGACCGGCGCCACCTGCCTCTACGCCATCTACGACCCGGTGTCGCGGCACTGCACGATGGCCCGGGCCGGGCATCCGCTGCCGGCGCTGGTCCGCCCGGACGGCAGCGTCGAGTTCCCGGAGCTCCCGGCGGGGCCCCCACTCGGGCTCGGCGGTATGCCGTTCGAGAGCGCGGTGCTCGAGATCCCCGAAGGGACCAGACTCGTCTTCTACACGGACGGGCTCATCGAGGACCGCAGCCGCGACATCGACGTCGGCATCGAGCTGCTGCGCCGCGCCCTCGCACGCACGGACGGCACACCGGAGCAGACGTGCCAGGGCGTGCTGGAGACGCTGCTGCCCGCCCGCCCGAAGGACGACGTGGCCCTGCTCATCGCCCGTACCCGCGCCCTCGGCCCGGACCGGGTCGCCGAGTGGGACGTGCCGTCGGACCCGAGCGCGGTCGCCGGGATGCGCGCTGCGGCCGTCGCGAAACTGGCGGAGTGGGGGCTGGAGGAGATGGCGTTCGGCACCGAGCTGATCCTCAGCGAGCTGCTCACCAACGCGATCCGCTACGGCACCCAGCCCATTCGGGTACGGCTGCTGTACGACCAGGGCCTGACCTGCGAGGTCGCCGACGGCAGCAGCACCTCGCCGCACCTTCGCTATGCCGCGACCACGGACGAGGGCGGCCGCGGGCTGTTCCTGGTGGCCCAGCTGTCGGAGCGCTGGGGCACGCGGTACACATCCGAAGGCAAGATCATCTGGGCCGAGCAGCCGCTCCCGGGGGACGCGCCGGACACTGAGGCGGGCGGGGAAGCCCTGCTGCGGTTGTTCGACTCCGAGCTGCTCTGAGGCTCCCCGGAGCCCTTCACCTCCGTACAAGAAGCCGGCCTTCGGGTGCGCTTCGGGCCCGGGCTCGTGCCCGGGCCCGGCGCGAGCCGGCCCGTCAGCCCGCGGCGGAGGCGTGCCGGGCGTACGGCGCGGCGGAGGCGACGGCGTGGCAGGCGCCGGGGCCCGTCGCCCGGTACAGGATGCGGCCGCCCGCGACGCGGACTGCCGCCTCGGTGGTGTCGTCGACGCCGGTGATCCCGGCCGCGGCGGCGACTTCCCCCGCACCGTCGCACACGACCCGCAGGCCCGGCCACGCCGACGGCGGAAACGCCTCCCGCAGACACCGGCTCAGCTCCCCGACGACCAGACGCGACAGAGGAACGAGCTCGTCCGGTTGCCCGGTGAGGGCGACGAGGGTGACCCCCGTGCCGGGCGGGGCGGCCCGTACGGCCTCCTCGACGGCAGACAGCCGGTGCATGCCGAGGAAGGCCACCACGCCGTCCGAGGCGAGGGGGGCGGGCCCGCCCCGTACG
This sequence comes from Streptomyces sp. HNM0645, assembly GCF_030056615.1. NCBI lineage: Bacteria > Bacillati > Actinomycetota > Actinomycetes > Kitasatosporales > Streptomycetaceae > Streptomyces > Streptomyces sp. HNM0645. The sequence goes on from NZ_JASHLT010000009.1 coordinate 63,927, forward strand.
AGTTCGGCCGCCGCGGGCGGCTCCCATGGCTCGTCGGCCCGGAGCGCGGGCCTTGCCCCGGTGGGCGGGGCCCACCAGTCGCCCAGCTCCAGTCCGGCCAGCTGCTCGCAGGCGCTGACGACGTCGAACGGCTCGATGAATCCCGGCGCCGCCGCGGCCGTGCGGCTCGCGCCGTGCAGGGTGGTGAGGACGGTCTTGGCGAGCCGCACCGAGCGGCGCGGCGGAACACCCGGGACCGGCGTGAGCGGTTGCAGCGCCTCCAGCGCCAGCGCGACGAGCAGTGCGTCCACTTCGAGGAGCTGGCGGTAGGGCCGGCGCAGCCCTTCGTCGGCGGTGACCTCCGGTATGAGGTCGGCTCCCAACCCGGCCGCCCCCGGCCCCGCTGCGCCGGCGCGCCCGGCCCCCACGCGGTCCCGGCCGCCGCGCTCCGACCCGGCGGACGCCGGTCGCGTGACCCAGGCCCGGGCGAGCGCGCCGAGGGCCTCGGCCGCGGCGCGGCCCTGCCCGGGTGCCGGCCCGGCCGTCGAGGGCGCGCGCTCGGCCAGTTCGGCGAGGACGGCGAAGTAGAGGGCGCGCTTACCGGGGAAGTTGGAGTAGACGGCGCCCCTGGTGAGGCCGGCCCGCTCGGCGATGGCGTCGATCCTGGCGGCGCGGAAACCGTGCTCGGCAAACTCGTCCCGGGCCGCCGCCAGCACGCAGGCACGAGTGCGCTGCTGCGTCTGAGTCCTGGTGAGCCGAGCCATCGTTCTCCTCGTCGCGCGTGCGCCGTCGCCCCTGCCTGCTCGAATGAGAGTAACATCTGAATGACGAGACCATCCGGAGGGGGCTGGGCACGTTCATGGCACGCATCGGTGAGGACGGCCACCCGCTGAAGTGTTCCTTCTGCGGGAAGAGCCAGAAGCAGGTGAGGCGGCTCATCGCCGGGCCGGCCGGGGTGCACATCTGCGACGAGTGCGTCGAGTTGTGCAACGAGCTGATCGAGGAGGAGCTCTCCGACTTCACCGCCACACCGCTGACGGAGCTTCCCAAGCCGGCCGAGATCCACCGGTTCCTCGACGAGTACGTGATCGGCCAGGAGTCGGCCAAGCGGTCGCTTGCCGTTGCCGTCTACAACCACTACAAGCGGGTCCGCGGCAGGCAGGAGGAGGACGAGCCGGTCGAGGTGGCCAAGTCCAACATCCTGCTGCTCGGCCCGACCGGCTGCGGCAAGACGTACCTCGCGCAGACCCTCGCACGGCTGCTGAACGTCCCGTTCGCCATCGCCGACGCCACCGCCCTCACGGAGGCCGGCTACGTCGGCGAGGACGTGGAGAACATCCTGCTCAAGCTACTCCAGGCGGCCGACTACGACGTGCAGCGCGCCGAGACCGGCATCGTCTACATCGACGAGATCGACAAGATCGCGCGCAAGGGCGAGAACCTGTCGATCACCCGCGATGTCTCGGGCGAGGGGGTGCAGCAGGCCCTGCTGAAGATCCTTGAGGGCACCACCGCGTCGGTGCCGCCGCAGGGCGGCCGGAAGCATCCGCACCAGGAGTACGTCCAGATCGACACGGCGAACGTGCTGTTCATCGTGGCCGGAGCGTTCGCCGGGCTGGAGACGATCGTCGACGACCGGACCGGAAGGCGGGGCCTCGGCTTCGCCGCCGAGGTGGGTTTCGGGGACGGGGGCGACGACGGGGACCCGTTCGCCAGGGTGATGCCCGCCGATCTGATCAGGTTCGGACTGATTCCCGAGTTCATCGGCAGGCTCCCCGTGGTCGCGCGGGTGTCGGGCCTGGACGGGACCGCGCTGCTGCGGACCCTCACCGAGCCGAGGAACGCCCTGGTCAAGCAGTACCAGCGGCTGTTCGAAATGGACGGCGTGGAGCTCGAGTTCAGCGAGGCCGCGCTCGAGGCCGTCGTGGAGAGGTCGATGCTGCTCGGCACCGGGGCCCGGGGCCTGCGGGGAATCATGGAGCATGTCCTACGGCCCGTCATGTACGAGATCCCGAGCCGCGGGGACGTGGCCAAGGTGATCATCGGCGAACGTACGGTCCGCGAGGACGTCGCCCCCCTGCTGGTGACCCGTCAACCGCCTCCGGAGGAGCCGGGGCCGCGACCCGCATGGGAGGCGCGGTAGGCACCGGTCCCGGGTCCGTTCCGCGCCTGCGCCGGGCGGCACCGCACCGGGAGGACCGAGCAGCGGACCGGCCGCCCCGCCGGCTCGCACCCCCGAGGCGGCGAGCCCGGGCAGGCGGTCCGGATCAGGCCACCGCGCTAAGGGTGTCCACCAGCCGGCGGCGCGCGGCCCGGGCCGCCGGCAGCGCCGCGAGTGCGATCGCGCCGAGGACGGCGGCGGCAGCGAGCAGCGCCAGATGGAGCGGCGACGGGGCCTGCGCGATACCGGCGCCGATGCCGCTGGAGCGGCCCTCGGCGTCGATCAGCCAGCGGGCCAGAGGCACGCCGAGACCCGCTCCCACCACGGCTGCGGCCAGCGCGGTGCAGCCGACCGCGGTGACGGTGACCGCCGTGATCTGCCGGGGTGACAGCCCGATCGCCTTGAGGGCGAGGAGATCGCGCTCCCCGTCCCGTACACTCCCGCCGATCGCCGTCGACAGTTCCGTGAGCCCGATCAGAGCGAGCACGCCGATGAGCCCGGCGACGACACCTCGCATGGTGGAGAGCCGGTCGGCCGGGCTGGTGACCTCGTGGATGTCGAGACTCCCCGCCGACGCGTCGGTCAGCTCGGCGCGGACACGGGCGGGGTCGGCTCCCGGCCGCAGCTGGATCTGGAACAGCGTCGCACGCAGGGCCGGGTCGTTCTCGCGGAGGGTGTCGAGCGAGGTGGAGACGGTCCGTCCGCCGTTCTCCGGTTCGATACTCCGGCCGACGATGTGGAGGATCTGCGGATGGCCCCCGACGGTCATACGCACCCAGTCGCCGACCTCCACGCCCAGGAGGTCGAGCAGGCCCTGCCCCGCCACCGCCTCGTCGGGTCCGTCGGCGGCCCGGCCCTCCGCCACGGTGTACGGGTACGGCCGCTCGCGGGTGCCGAGGCCGCGCAGTGCGATGGTGCCGGTCTGGCCGGGGACGAGCGCCGCGACCTCGACACCGGGGTGGGCCGCCACGACCTGCGGGTGGCCGTCGAGGAGCGCCGCGGCCTCCCCTTCCGCGAGACCGCCGTCCGCGCGGGCGGTCAGCGCAGAGGGCAGTCCCAGTTCCGCCGGTCTGCTGTCGAAGCGCGCGATCGTGGTCCAGGCACTGAGCGCCACGGTGATCAGCAGCAGCGGCAGGGCCAGCCGGACGATGGTGGCGGGGCTCTGCGGACCGCGGGCGAAGGCCCGGTGCCAGCCGAGGACGAGGGCCGGGGGCAGCCCGAGCCCGAGTGCCCTTCTGGCCGGTCCGGACAGCCGGCCGCCCGGGGCCTTCCCGGCCGGGAGCACCGGCACCGGAGGCACCCGGCCGGCCCGCCAGGCGGCGAGGCAGGTGGTGGCGCCGATGAACAGCACCGCGGCGACGGGCACGGCGAGCAGGGCGGCCGTGTGCCCGGGCAGCCCCTGCCAGACGCCGACCGCCTCGCCGAGCCGTCCGGGCAGGGCGCTGCCCAGGGTCTCGATGAGCAGCGTGGCGACCAGGGCGCCGAGCACGGCGAAGGCCAGGTGCTGCACCAGGAACACCCGCACCACCTGCCCCGGGGTGAAGCCGATGGCCTTGAGGACGGAGATGTCCCTGAGGTGGCCGCGCACCCGGGTGCTGATCGCGCCGAAGACGGCGAGCGCGGCGGCCAGCAGCGCACCGAGCCCGAAGAGCCCGAGGACCTGGCCGAGCAGCCGGGTGTCCCCCTGGGCCTCGGATCTGGCCTGCTGCCAGTGGGAGACGTCGGTGACCGCCCCGGCTCCGAGCACGGTGACGGCACGCTGGACGGCGTAGTCGGTGTCGGCGGGATCGGTGAGCAGCAGACCGACGACGCGGCCGGGGCTCTCGCCCGTGTCTCGTACCTGGGCGTGCAGGGCCCAGACGGTGCCGGGTCGCTCGCCGGGCCGGTAGCGCGGTTCGGCGCTGTCCGCGACGCCGATGACGGTCAGGGTGCGGCCGGTGCCGGAGAGGGTGAGGGTGTCGCCCGGGCCCGCGACGAGGGCTCGGGCGAGGCTGCTCTCCAGGACGACGCCTTCGGGGGTCGCCGGGGTGAGCCAGCGGCCGGAGGTGAGGAGCGGACGCCCGGTGGCGGGCGGCTCGGCTCCGGCGCCCCGGAGCTCGACGGAGGCCCGGGCACCACGTGAGGCCACGGTCGCCGCCGCGGTGCGGAACGGGCCGGACACGGCCTCGACCCCGTCGAGGGCGGCGAGCCGGCCCGGGTCGGCGGAGGGCCCGGTGTGGATCCAGACGTGGGCGCCGTGGGACTGGGCGAAGACGCGCTGCCAGGGGTTGGTGGCGTAGCCGAAGAGCGCCGCCGCGAGCAGCAGGGCCGCGACGATGCCCGCGGTGGCGGAGACGATGAACAGTGCCTCGCCCCGGTGGGTGCGCAGATCGGCGTGTGCCCAGCGCAGTGTGGCCCGCACGGTCAGTCCTTCAGTTCGAGGACGCCGGACAGCCCGGCGCCCCGGGCGGGGGTGCCGCCCAGCTCGGCGTCGTCGGCTATACGGCCGTCGAAGAAGCTGATGACCCGGTCGGCGGCGCTGGCGAGCCGTGCGTCATGGGTGACGAGCAGGATGGTCTGGCCGCGCTGGTGGAAGCGGGACAGCAGGCGCATGACCTCGCGGGTGCCCTTGCTGTCGAGGCTTCCGGCGGGCTCGTCGGCCAGCAGCAGCCGGGGATGGTTGACCAGCGCGCGGGCCAGTGCGACACGCTGCTGCTCACCACCGGACAGCTCGCCCGGCATGCTGCGGGCCTTGCCCTCCAGACCGAGCTCGGCGAGCAGCTTCTCGCGCTCGGCGCGCGCCTGCCGGGATCCGGCGCCGGCCAGCAGGGCGGGCAGCTCGACGTTGTCGGCGACTGTGAGGTTGGACACGAGGTTGAAGAACTGGAACACGATGCCGATCCGGCGCCTCCGCTCGGTCGCCCACCGGGCCTCGCTGTAGGAGTCGGTGCACTCGCCGTCGAGCCAGATGCTTCCGCCGTCGGGCCGCTGCAGTCCGCCGAGCAGGTGCAGCAGGGTCGACTTGCCGGCCCCGGAGGGGCCGCTGACGGCGACGAACTCCCCGTGGCGCACGGACAGGTCCACCCCTCGCACGGCGTGGGCCGGGGCGCCCTCTCCATGGTGGGTCTTGACGAGCCCCTCGGCGCGCAGGAGCGGGGCCCGGCCGGTGTCGTCCGGGTCGGGGGTGCGGCTCATTCCAGCCCCTCCAGCTCCTCCTGGCAGCGCTCCAGCCAGTCGAGATCGGCCTGCAGGTGCAGCATGGCTCCCTCGATCAGGAGATGGGCGATGCGGTTGTCCCGGTCCTCGGTCGCGGACAGCTTCGACAGGTTGCGCATGGTGTTGAGGTACTCGCGTCGCTGCTTGTTGATGAGGGCGATCTGGTCGGCGAGTCCGGTCTTCGGGGCGAGGGCGAGCTTCATGAAGAACTCGTCCCGTACCCGCGGCTCGTCCGCCGTCTCCTCGAACCAGGCGCGCAGCGCCTCCGTCCCGGCTTCGGTGAGACGGTAGATCTTCTTGTTGGGCCGGCTCGACTGGGCGACTTCCTCGCCCTGGATCAGCCCCGACTTCTCCAGGCGCCCGAGCGTCACGTAGATCTGGCCGACGTTCGGCTGAGGGTACGCGGAGCCCAGCAGTTGCTCAAGGTCCTGCTTGAGCTCGTAGCCGTGGGCGGGCCCCCGGGACAGCAGCGCCAGGAGGGGCAGACGCACGCGCGCTCCCCTCCTCCCTGTTGTCCGCCAGCCGGCCGAGGGCGGTCCGCTACCGTGTCCGGTGTGGCCCGGATCGCTCTCGTCATCCGATACGGGCCCTAGTATCGCCCATGCCTAACGGGTATACATGCCCTGGACGCGGTCGAAGAAGCCCACGCCGGTGCACAGGAGGAACCTATGCGGTGGATACGTGCCGCCGGTAGGGGGCTCCTCGTCGCGGCGGTGGTGCTCACGGGATACGTCTCGGCGGGCACCGGGACGGGCGCGGACTCCGCCGGCGCGGCACGGGGCGAGGGGCGCGGCCCCATGACGCTGGCCACCGCCGGCGACCTCACCGGGTATCTGGGACCGCTGCTGGAGGGCTGGAACCGCAGCCACCCGGACGAGAAGGTCACGCTGGTCGAGCTGCCGGACTCCGCGGACGAGACCCGGGCGCAGCTGGCCACGGGACTGCGCTCCGGCGACGGCCGTTACGACATCCTCAACATGGACGTGGCGTGGACCTCGGAGTTCGCCGCTGCGGGCTGGATAGCCCCGCTGGAGGCGGGCCGCTTCCCGCTCGACAGCCTCCTGCCGCCGGTGCTCGACACGGCGACGTACGAGGGAAAGCTGTACGCCGTCCCGTATGTCACGAATGCCGGGATGCTCTATTACCGCAAGGACGTCCTCGACCGTGAGGGCCTGACTCCACCGCGCACCTGGGCGGAGCTGGAGCACCAGGCCCGGACGCTGGCCCCCCGGTACGGCCTCGGCGGCTACGCGGGACAGTTCCTGCCGTACGAGGGCCTCACGGTCAACGCGACGGAGGCGGTGTACTCGGCCGGGGGCACGATCCTCGGCGACGACGGCCGGGTCACCGTGGACTCCCCCGCGGCCCGCACCGGCCTCGGCTTCCTCACCCGCGGGGTGCGCGACGGCTGGATCCCCGGGGAGGCGCTGACCTACAAGGAGGAGGAGTCCCGGCATGCCTTCCAGGACGGCAGGCTGCTGTTCCTGCGCAACTGGCCCTACGCGTACGCCGGGGCCTCCGGCAAGGACTCGCGGGTGGCGGGGAAGTTCGGCGCCGTACCGCTGCCCGGACCCGACGGCCCGGGCACCAGCGTGCTGGGCGGGTCGAACCTCGCAGTCAGCGCCCGGGCCCGGCATCCGGAGTCGGCGAACGACCTCATCGCCTACCTGACCAGCACCCCCGTACAGCGGAAGGTGCTGACGGAGGGCGCGCTGCCGCCCGTGCGCGCGGAGCTCTACCGGGACCCCGGACTGATCCGGCGGTTCCCGTATCTGCCCGCCCTGCGGGCCAGTGTCCTGTCCGCCGCACCGCGGCCCAAGAGCGCGCGGTACGGGCAGGTGAGCCTGGCCGTGCAGGCCGTCGTGCACGACGCGATGGCACAGCACCAGGACCCCGACGAGGCCGTGCGCCGGCTCTCCCGCGAGCTCTCTGCGGTCGCCCGCCGGGGCTGAGCGCCCGGCTCTTCATCCGCACCCATCCGGCTTACCTACCTGTTAGGTAACGGGATCACATCACCCCGGACTCAAGCCGTAGGAACATTTACGGACATAAGCCCCAACTCCCTTAGTATTCCTGCACAACCGTTGACACCTTCTCGACACCCCTACTTAACATGCATGCATAACCGCTGACCTTCTGGTCGCGGGCACCCCTTCACGAAGAAACAGGTCAACGGGTGACGCTCACAGCCACGGCCGGCCACGGCCTCTCGCACCGCCCCCCGCACCGCTGGTGGCGCGACGCGGTGATCTACCAGGTGTACGTCCGCAGCTTCCTGGACAGCACGGGCGACGGGATCGGCGACCTGGCCGGGGTCCGCACCGGACTCCCGTACCTGAAGAAGCTCGGCGTCGACGGCATATGGCTGAGCCCCTTCTACCCCTCGCCGCAGCACGACCACGGCTACGACGTCGCCGACTACTGCGACGTGGACCCCGTCTACGGCGACCTGGCCGAGTTCGAGCTGCTGATCGCCGCCGCGCAGCGGCTCGACATGAAGGTGCTGCTCGACATCGTCCCCAACCACTGCTCCAGCGAGCACGCGTGGTTCCGCGAGGCCCTCGCCACCGGCCCCGGCAGTGCGGCCCGCGCCCGGTTCCACTTCGCCGAGGGCCGCGGACCCGGCGGTGACGTGCCGCCGAACAACTGGCACGCGATGTTCGGCGGGCCCGCCTGGAGCCGGGTGACCGAGGCGGACGGCAGCCCCGGCCAGTGGTACCTGCACATGTTCACGCCCGAGCAGCCCGATCTGAACTGGCGCAACCCCGAGACCGGTGCCCACTTCGAGCAGGTCCTGCGCTTCTGGCTGGACCGGGGCGTCGACGGCTTCCGGATCGACGTCGCCGCAGGGCTCTTCAAGCACCCGGAGCTGCCCGACTCCCCCGATCCCGAGGCCGACGCACGCACCCGCGACTCCGTCAACCCCCTCGCCTGGAACCAGCCCGAGGTGCACGACGTGTGGCGCCACTGGCGTTCGGTGTGCGAGGAGTACACCGTCCGCGACGGCCGGGAGCGCCTGCTGGTGGGCGAGGTCTCCGTACCGACCGCGCGCGAACACGCCCGCTACGTACGGCCGGACGAGCTCCACCAGGCCTTCTTCTTCGACCTGCTGAGCGCGCCGTGGGACGCCGCGGCGTTCCGGAAGGTCGTCTCCGAGGCGATGCAGGACATCGCCGGCACCGGCTCCACCGTCACCTGGGTGCTGAACAACCACGACCAGGTCCGCACCGTGACCCGGTACGGAGAGTCCGGCACCGAGGGCAGCGGACTCGGCTCGGCCCGTGCCCGGGCGGCCGCACTGCTGATGCTGGCACTGCCCGGCGCCGCCTACATCTACCAGGGCGAGGAACTGGGTCTGCCGGAGGTCGTGGACCTGCCCGACGAGGTGCTCACCGACCCCATCTTCCGGCGCACCGGCAGCCGGGCGCGGATCCGCGACGGATGCCGGGTGCCGCTGCCTTGGTCGGGCCATGCCTCGCCGTTCGGCTTCACCTCCGGCGCCGAAGGGGCCAAGCCCTGGCTGCCGCAGCCGGGCTGGTTCGCCGAGCACGCCACCGACCGCGCGCTCGCCGACACCCGCTCGTTCTGGCACCTGTACCGCGACGGTCTCCAGCTGCGCCGCGGGCTGCCGCAGCTCGGCGAGGGCAGCCTGCGCTGGCTCGACTCACCGCCCGACGTGCTCGCCTTCGTCCGCGGCGACGGGCTGGTGTGCGCCGTCAACTTCGGCACCGCTCCCGTGCCCGCCCCCGTCTCCGGTGCGCCGCTGCTGTCCAGCGGCCCCTGCCCGACCGGTGCCCTGCCGGGCTCCACCGCCGCCTGGTGGATCAACGACCGCACCACCCCGTGAACCACGCCCGTCCCCGAACCGCACCACCCCGTGAACCACGCTCTGCGACGCTCCGCCCGTTTCCCGACCGGTAAGGAAGTTCTGCCATGAACCCACGACGCACGATGCTCGCCGGATGCACCGCCCTGGCCCTCGCCCTCGGCGCGACCGCCTGCGGCGGCGACCCCGTCACGCCGGCCGACGGTGACGACAGGTCTCTCGACGGCCAGACGATCACGGTCGCCGGCGTCTGGTCCGGCGCTGAGCAGAAGAACTTCCAGAAGGTGCTGGATGCCTTCACCGAGAAGACCGGCGCCAAGACGCAGTTCGTCTCCACCGGCGACAACGTCTCCACCGTCGTCGGCAGCAAGATCGAGGGCGGCAACGCCCCCGACGTGGTGATGGTCCCGCAGGTCGGTGTGCTCCAGCAGTTCGCGAAGAGCGGCTGGCTCACCCCGCTGTCGAAGACCACCGAGAAGTCCGTCGACGGCAACTTCGCGCCCGTGTGGAAGAACTACGGCAGCGTGGACGGCTCGCTCTACGGCCTCTACTTCAAGGCCGCCCACAAGTCGACCGTCTGGTACAGCCCGGACGCACTGGACCAGGCGGGCGTCAAGCCGCCGTCCACGTACGCGGACATGCTGAAGGCCGGCCAGGCCGTCGCCGACTCGGGTCTGCCCGCCTTCGCCGTCGCCGGTGAGGACGGCTGGACACTCACCGACTGGTTCGAGAACATCTACCTTTCCCAGGCCGGTCCCGAGAAGTACGACCAGCTCGCCGCGCACAAGCTCCAGTGGACCGACCCCAGCGTGGTGAACGCGCTGACCACGCTCGGCAAGCTGTTCTCCGACAAGGAACTCATCGCGGGCGGCCAGAAGGGCGCGCTCGCCACCGACTTCCCCGGCTCGGTCGAGAAGGTCTTCGGCCCCGAGCCCGAGGCGGGCATGGTCTACGAGGGCGACTTCGTCGCCGGTGTCGCCAAGGACCAGTTCGGCAGGAAGATCGGCGAGGACGCCTCCTTCTTCCCCTTCCCCGCGGTCGACGGCGGCAAGGCGCCGGTCGTCAGCGGCGGTGACGCCGCAGTCGTGCTGAAGGACGGCAAGAACCAGAAGGCCGCGATGGCGTTCCTGGAGTACCTGGCGACCCCGGAGGCGGCGGCGGTCTGGGCCGAGGCGGGCGGCTTCCTCTCCCCCAACAAGAAGCTCGACCTCGCCTCGTACGGCGACGACACCACCCGCGAGACGGCCAAGTCGCTGATCGACGCCGGTGACTCCGTCCGCTTCGACATGTCCGACCAGGCGCCCGCGGCCTTCGGCGGCACCAAGGGCGCGGGCGAGTGGAAGCTGCTCCAGGACTTCCTGCGCGACCCGTCCGACCCGAAGGCCACCGCGGCCCGTCTCGAGGACGCCGCGGCCAAGGCGTACAAGGGCTGACGTCCCATGACCGCAGTCACCACACAGGCCGCCCCGTCCGCGGGGCGGCCCCGGCCGACGAAGGCCGCGGATCCCCGGCGCAGCGCCCGGCGGCGCCGGCGGGTCGTCGCCCTGGCCTTCGTGCTCCCGGCGCTGCTGCTGCTCGGCGCGCTCGTCGTCTACCCGGTGCTGTTCTCGGTGGGGCGCAGCTTCTTCGACGCCTCCGGCACCCGGTTCGTCGGCGCAGGCAACTACACCGAGATGTTCCGCGATCCCGCCACGCTCAAGGCCGTCCGCAACAGCGCCATCTGGGTCGTCGTCGCGCCGACCCTGCTCACCGGACTCGGGCTGATCCTGGCCGTCCTGGTGGAGAAGGTCCGCTGGGCCACGGCGTTCAAGCTGCTGCTCTTCATGCCGATGGCGGTCTCCTTCCTCGCCGCCGGCATCATCTTCCGGCTCGCCTACGAGGAGGACCCGGACAAGGGCGTGCTCAACGCGGCCGTGGTCGGCGTGCACGACGCCTTCGAAGGCTCGTCGCCGTACCCGACCGCGCGCGCCAGGGACGGACAGGGCCTCGCCAAGGGGCCCGACGGGTCCTACGCCACGACCGGGGCGGCGTCACCGGGAGACGTGCTCACGCTCGGGCTCGTCGGGGTGAAGCCCGCGGAGATCCCGGAGGAGGCGCGCCCCGCGCACGGGGCGGCGCAGAAGAAGGCGGGCGCCGGTGAGCTGTCCGGCGTCGTCTATCTGGACTTCACCCCTGGCGGAGGCGGTGAGCAGGGCACGGTCGACCGTACCGAGAGCGGGCTGCCGGGGATGACCGTCGAGGCGGTCCGGGACGGCAGGACCGTCGCCTCCGCCACCACCGCGGCCGACGGCTCCTTCGCCTTCCGGGACCTGGAGCCCGGCTCCTACACGGTGCGGCTGCCCGCGGCGAACTTCGCGCCGCCCTACGAGGGGGTCTCCTGGCTCGGGCCCGCGCTGGTCACCCCGGCCATCATCGGCGCCTACCTGTGGATCTGGACCGGGTTCGCGATGGTTCTCATCGGCGCCGGGCTGTCCTCGCTGCCGCGCGACGCACTCGAGGCGGCCCGGATGGACGGGGCCAACGAGTGGCAGGTGTTCCGCCGGATCACCGTCCCACTGCTCGCACCGATCCTGACCGTCGTCTTCGTGACCCTGGTGATCAATGTGATGAAGGTCTTCGACCTCGTCTACATCATCGCGCCCGGGCCGGTGCAGGAGGACGCCACGGTACTGGCGACGCAGATGTGGCTGGTGTCCTTCGGCGGCGGCAACGACCAGGGGCTCGGCAGCGCGCTCGGCGTCCTGCTCCTGCTGCTGGTGATCCCCGCCATGGTCTTCAACGTCCGTCGTTTCCGCAGGAGTCAGTCATGAGCGCCACCCCCACCGACCCCGCCGCAGTGCAGGGGCCGGCCGCCACCGGCGGGACGGCACGGGCGAAGTCCGGCGGCCGGCTCGGCCACTGGCTCGGCAACGGCGTGGTCCAGGCCCTCCTGGTGGTGATCGGCCTGGTCTGGATCACCCCGCTCGCGGGTCTGCTGCTGTCCTCGCTGCGTACGCCCCAGGACAACGCGAGCAGCGGCTGGTGGACCACGCTGACCAGCCCGGGGCAGCTCTCCTTCGACAACTACACGGAGCTGCTGGGGAACGCGGGCATCACCCAGGCGTTCTGGAACACCGTGCTGATCTCGGTGCCGGCGACCACCCTGGTCATCGTCCTCGCTGCGCTCGCCGGATACGCCTTCGCCTGGCTGGAGTTCCCGGGCCGGGACTGGATCTTCCTGCTCGTGGTGGCGCTGCTGGTGGTTCCGGTCCAGGTGGGTCTGCTGCCGGTCGCCAAACTCTTCGGCCAGCTGGGGCTGTTCGGCACGATTCCCGGTGTGGTGCTGTTCCACGTGGCCTACGGGCTGCCGTTCGCCGTCTTCCTGCTGCGGAACTACTTCGCGGACATCCCCCGGGAGATGCTGGAGGCGGCACGGATGGACGGCGGCAGCGAGTGGCGGATCTTCACCCGGTTGGTGCTGCCGGTGGGGCGTCCGGCGATCGCGAGTCTGGCGATCTTCCAGTTCCTGTGGGTCTGGAACGACATGCTCGTGGCGCTGCTCTTCGCGGACAGTTCGTCGCAGCCGCTCACGGTGGAACTCCAGTCGCAGGTAAGGCAGTTCGGCAGCAACATCGATGTGCTGGCACCCGGCGCGTTCCTGTCGCTGGTCGTGCCCGTGGTGGTGTTCTTCGCCTTCCAGCGGCACTTCGTCCAGGGAGTGATGGCCGGTTCGGTCAAGTGAGCCGGACCTCCGGCCACGGCCGGTCCTCGCACGCATGACGTGCGGAGGCCGGCCGCGCCCGTACGTGTCGTCACCCGTACGTGTCGTCAGTGGCGGACCGGCCGTGGCCGGAGGCACGCCCGCCGCTCCGTGACACGGGGCGGCGGCGAGCCGGCCCGGGTGCCCTCCGGCGCCGCACCCGACCCCGGCGCCGTACGCGTGCACGCCGGGACGCCGGGACGCCGGGGCATCCGCGGCTCCCGCACGTCACCGCCCCGGCGGTCGCGCCCCGACACACTCGTGCGGAGTAGGTACCGCGGTCGGACGCCCCGTTCCGCGTTCCACTGGAGGCATGCCACATCCCCAGCTGACGGTCGTCGTCCCCTGCTTCGACGAGAGCGAGGTGATCGACGCCTTCCACGCGGCGCTGGTCGGCGCGCTGGAGCCGACCGGGGAGCGCTTCGAGATCTGCTACGTCGACGACGGGAGCGGCGACGGGACCGCCGACCGGCTGAGGGCGCTCGCGGCGGCTTCGCCGTACGTGCGCTACTCCTCCTTCAGCCGCAACTTCGGCAAGGAGGCCGCACTGCTCGCCGGGATGCGGATGGCCCGGGGCGACGCGGTGGTGCTCATGGACGCCGATCTGCAGCATCCCCCCGAGCTGGTGCCCCGGATGCTGGAGCTGTACCGGCACGGCTACGACCAGGTCGTCGCCCGTCGCGACCGCACGGGCGAGGGCGCCGTTCGGTCGGCGGTGAGCCGGGCGTACTACCGGATGGTGCGGCACTTCATGGACGTGGAGATCGCGGACGGGGAGGGCGACTTCCGGCTGCTGTCGCGCCGCGCCGTCGAGGCCGTGCTGTCGCTTCCGGAGAGCAACCGCTTCTCCAAGGGGCTCTTCTCCTGGATCGGGTTCCCGACGGCCGGCTTCACCTACCGCAACGTCGAACGGGCTGCGGGCAGTTCCAAATGGGGCGTCAGACGCCTCCTCGACTACGGCATCGACGGAGTGCTGTCCTTCAACACCCGTCCGCTGCGCCTCGCGATCCACACCGGTCTCTGGCTCTTCCTGTCCGCCCTGGGCTACGCGGTGTGGATCGTCGCGAACGCGGTGCTCAACGGCGTCGAGACACCCGGGTACGCGACGCTCATCACCGCCATCGTCGGCCTGAGCGGCGTCCAGCTCGCGACCCTCGGGGTCATCGGCGAGTACGTCGGCCGGATCTACCACGAGGCGAAACGGCGGCCGCACTACGTCGTGGCCGAGAGCGACGCGGCCTCGCCCCGGCCCGCGGACGGTGTTCCCCCGGCGGCCGCGGCGCAGTCCCGGCCCCGCCGGTGAACCCCGCCGTCCTGCGGCAGTTCGCCGCCTTCGCCGTGATCGGGGTGGTCAACACCGGGGTGTACTACGGGGTGTACGCCCTGCTCCTGATGTGGCTGCCGTACCTGGCCGCGCACGCCCTGGCGTACGGGGTGGGCGTCACGGGTTCGTTCCTGCTCAACTCGTACGTCACCCTCCGCACCCGGCCGACGTGGCGCGGCTTCGTGCGCTATCCGCTGTCGGGGGCGGCCGGTCTCGTGGGCAGCGGCGTACTGCTCCATCTGGCCGTGAGCCGGCTGCGCATGGACGAGCATCTCGCGGCGGTCGCCGCCGGGATTCTCGTCACCCCGCTGTCCTTCCTGGTCGCACGCTGGGCGATCACGTCCGGTGCGCGGCGGGCGGTCACGGAACCCGCGTCGAGCGAGTGATCCGCTCCAGCCCGTAGTACTCGGCGACACACCGGGCGGGCCAGGGGATGCGGCCCCCGTTGCGGAAAGGTTCGAGCATCCCGGCGACCGGAGTCGGTGTGTACGGCGCCACCTTCGCCCCGCGTGCCGCCGCCGCGCGCAGCGCCGTGTCCTGACGGTCCCACTGCCCGGCCCGCACCCGCATGTCCTGGCCCAGGTGGTGAAGCGGCAGTGCCAGCCCCACCACGGACGCGGCGTAGAGGCCCGCCGCTGCCGCTGCGGCCGTCACCACGGCCCACGGCCGGTCGCCGCGCCCGCGCAGCGCCCGGCCCAGGAGGGCGCCGAGGCCGGTGAGCACCAGGACGTACAGGAGCAGGTAGTCGTTCCAGGTACGGGCGGCGGTCACGATGCGCGGGCCGAAGACCGGGTAGGTGACGACGGTGCAGAGATAGCCGGAGACCAGGACGGCGAGCACACCCGCACAGGCCAGCGGCAGGGGACGGCACGGGCGCAGCGCGGCCGGACCGGTGCCGGTCCGGGCGGGACGGACGAGCAGGCCGAGCAGGACTCCGGCGGCGAGGACTCCCCCGTACACCCAGGTCGTCAGGACGGTCTCCGTGATCCGGGCGAAGCCGCGGGCCGAGGCGAGCAGGGAGTCCGGCGCCAGGATCGAGGTGGTCTCGGCGCCGAAGCGCTCTCGCCTGCGGAGGGAGCCCGGCGAGGTCATCAGCACGGCGGTGCCGACCGCGATCCCGGCCGCGCCGGTCAGCGCCCATGTCCGCAGGAAGGGCCACACCCGGTCGGTGACGAGCCGGCGGCCGAACAGCAACAGTCCCCCGAGGACCACCAGCGCCACGACCGAGGTCTCCTCGGAGAGGGTGCCCGTGAAGGCCCCGGCGGCAGCCGCGACGGCCAGTGCGGCGACACGGCCGCGCCGGGTCCCGGCGGTCAGCGCCGGGAGGACGGCGGCGCAGGCCAGCGCGGGAGCCACGGTGTGCGAGACGGACCCCGCCGGCCAGTAGAGGGTCTTGTAGGTGTTGGGGGTCGCGAGGAGGAAGACCGCGGTGGCCATCGCGGCGACGAGCGGCGCGAGCCCGCGCGGCACCGACTGGCGGGCGCGGCGCAGCACCAGGACGACGAGGGCCCACAGCACGGCCAGGACGAACAGCGCGCTCAGGGCCGCGTACCACTGGTGGCCCGCCACGGGGAACCGGGCGTACAGCCCGACGAGGAGGCCGTTGCCGACGCGGCCGTTGTCGGTGACGTAGAACTTCCCGATCATTCCGCCGAAGCCCTGGTCGCGCACCACGGGCAGGAAGCACCACTCGTCGGCACTGGGACGCACATGGCGTCCGAGCCAGGCGGCCGTCGCCAGCAGCGCGAGCGGCAGCGCGGCGAGGAGCGAGGCACCGGCGGTGACGGGGGAGGGAATCCGCCACCGGCCGCCCCTCCACCGGCCGTGCTGCCCTGAGGGGTCACCCGGTTCCCGCGGAACGGTCATATGAGATGCGCCGACGGCCATGTCCGTGACTAGTTGCACGGGCGCCGGCCCGCCCAACCGCCCGGCGGTCATCCGGAGCAGCAAGAAGCCCCGATGGGATCCGGGACGGCGCGACGGTCGCGTGTCGCCTTGCCGGGGCCGCTCCTGATGGTTACGGCGGTTCGGGAAGCCGGGCGCACGGGATCCGACGACCGGTGCACGGCGCACCCGGAAGTGTGCGCGGCGGGCCGGGAAGCCGGGCTCGGCGGTTCGCCCCGGCGCCGCCCCGGCCCCGCTCCGGGCGCGGCACCGATCGGCGGACCGCGCGTCAGGGCCGTTCCGGCGGCTCCGGCTTGCGTCCGACGTGCTCGCCCGGCGTCGCCAGCTCCTCCACCGCGTCCGCGGTCACCACCGCGCCGGTGGACTTCCTGCCGCGCCGGAGCCGGCTCTCCAGCCGGGCTGCGAACGAGGTGAGCGCGAAGTTCAGCACGATGAAGATCACGGCGACGACGGTGAAGCTGGCGACGGTGTTGGCGCCGTAGTTGGCACTCATCGGCCGCACCGACGCCAGGAGCTCGGAGAAGCCGAGCATCGCGCCGCCCAGGGCGGTGTCCTTCACGATCACCACCATCTGGCTGACGATCGCCGGGAGCATGGCCGTCACCGACTGCGGCAGCAACACGTAGCGCATCGTCTGGCCCTTGCGCATGCCGATCGCCCTGGCCGCGTCCGACTGGCCCAGGGGCAGTGCCAGGATCCCGGCCCGGACGACCTCGGCGAGCACGGAGGAGTTGTAGAGCACCAGGCCGGTCACCACGGCGTACAGCGGCCGGGTGCCGGGGCTGATGTCGGAGAGCGTGGCGTAGGCCGCGTTGGCGAACAGCATCAGGATGAGCACGGGGATGGCGCGGAAGAACTCCACCACCGCGCCCGCCGAACCGCGGACCCACCAGTGGTCCGACAACCGGGCGATGCCGAGGACCGCGCCGAGCGGCAGCGCGATCGCCAGTGAGAGCGCCGCGGCGACGAGTGTGTTCTCGAGCCCCGGCAGGAGATAGGTCGTCCACACCCGGGAGTCGGTGAAGAACGGCGCCCATTTGGACCACTCCAGCTGGCCCTTGCCGGCGAGGCCCGTGACGACCCACCACGCCAGGGCAGCGAGGACCACCAGGAAGCCCAGCGTGTACAGGATGTTGCACCGCCTGGCCCTGGGCCCTGGGACGTCGTACAGGACGGAGCTCATCGCTTCACCGCCACCTTCTTGCCGACCCAGCCGAGGAACAGGCCGGTGGGGAGGGTGAGGACGATGAAGCCCGCCGCGAAGACGGCCGAGATGAGGATGAGCTGCGCCTCGTTCTCGATCATCTCCCGCATCAGCAGCGCGGCCTCGGGGACGCCGATGGCCGCGGCCACGGTGGTGTTCTTGGTCAGGGCGATCAGCACGTTCGCGAGCGGGCCCACGACCGAGCGGAATGCCTGGGGAAGGACGACGAGTGTGAGCACCTGGACGAAGCCCAGTCCGAGCGCACGCGCCGCCTCCGCCTGGCCCACGGGCACGGTGTTGATGCCCGACCGCACTGCCTCGCAGACGAAAGCCGACGTGTAGGCGATCAGCCCGAGTACGGCGAGCCGGAAGTTGATCACGTCGAAGGTGTCGGCTCCGAGGCTGACACCCAGGGTCTGGAACAGCCCGAGGGACGTGAAGACGATGATCACGGTGAGCGGGATGTTCCGGACCACGTTGACGTAGCCGGTACCGAAGCCGCGCATCACGGGCACCGGGCTGACCCGCATCGCGGCCAGCACGGTGCCCCAGACCAGGGATCCGATCGCGGACCAGAGGGTGAGCTGGATGGTCGTCCAGAACGCCCCGAGCACGTCGTACCCCTGCAGGAAGTCGAACACGGTTGCGCCTCGGTGACGTCGTCTCGGTGGTTTCGGTCGTCTCGGCGTCTCGGCGGTCTCGGTGGCCTCAGCCGGTGAAGACGCCGATCCGCGGCGGAGGTTCGCTGCGGTAGCCTGCCGGTCCGAAGTTGGCCTCCACCGCCTTCTGCCAGGAGCCGTCCTCGACCATCTTCTGCAACGCAGCGTTGATCTTGTTCCTGAGTTCGGTGTCGCCCTTCTTCACGCCGATCCCGTAGAACTCGTCGCTCAGCTTGAAGCCGCCCAGCCGGAACTTGCCTTTGAACTGGTCCTGCGCGGCGTAACCGGCGAGGATCGCGTCGTCGGTCGTCAGCGCGTCGATCGTCTTGTTCTCCAGGCCCGTCAGGCATTCGGAGTAGCCGCCGTACTCCTGCAGCTGGGCCTGCGGCGCGATCCTCGTCTTGACGTTCTGTGCCGAGGTGGAGCCGGTGACCGAGCAGAGCTTCTTGTCGTTCAGGTCGGACGGCTTGGCGATGGATCCGTCGCCGGCCCGGACGAGCACGTCCTGGTGCGCCAGGAAGTACGGCCCGGCGAAGTCGACCTTCTTGCGGCGCTCGTCGTTGATCGAGTACGAGGCGGCGATGAAGTCGACGTCGCCGCGCTGGAGCAGCGTCTCGCGGTCGGCGCTCTTGGCCTCCTTGAAGACGATGTCGGACGGGGCGTAACCGAGCTGCCGGGCCACGTACCGGGCCACGTCGACGTCGAATCCCTCGTAGCCGCCGTCCGGCGTCTTCAGTCCGACCCCGGGCTGGTCGAACTTGATTCCGACGGTGATCTTCTTCTCGTCGTCCGAACCGCCGCCGCCGTCCGAACCGCAGGCCGTGGCGGCGAGTGCGAGCGCTAGCACCGCGGCGGCCGCGGCGGAGACCTTGCGAGGCATCATGGTGATCATCCCTGGGGATCGCTGGGTGGTACGTGTTTCCGGCACGTCGCGCGCGGGCGCCGGGCCCTCAGTGGTGGAGGATCTTCGAGAGGAAGTCCTTGGCCCGGTCGGTACGGGGGTTGGTGAAGAACTCTTCGGGTGTGGTCTCCTCCACGATCCCGCCGTCGGCCATGAACACCACGCGGTTGGCGGCCGAACGGGCGAATCCCATCTCGTGGGTGACGACCACCATGGTCATTCCGTCCCTGGCGAGCTGCCGCATGACCTCCAGCACCTCGTTGATCATCTCCGGGTCCAGGGCGGAGGTCGGCTCGTCGAACAGCATGATCTTCGGGTCCATGGCGAGCGCTCGGGCGATCGCCACCCGCTGCTGCTGCCCGCCGGAGAGCTGGGCGGGGTACTTGTCGGCCTGCGTCCCCACGCCCACCCGGTCCAGAAGCGCGCGGGCCCGCTCCTCGGCGCTCCTCCTGTCCTTCCCGCGGACCTTGATCTGGCCGAGGGTCACGTTCTGCAGGACGGTCTTGTGCGCGAAGAGGTTGAACGACTGGAAGACCATGCCGACGTCGGCGCGAAGCCGGGCGAGTTCCCGGCCCTCGGCAGGCAGGGGCCGGCCGTCGATGGCGATCTCGCCGGAGTCGACGGTCTCCAGGCGGTTGATGGCGCGGCAGAGCGTGGACTTGCCTCCGCCGGAGGGGCCGATGACGACGACCACCTCACCGCGGTCGACGGTCAGGTTGATGTCCCGCAGGACGTGCAGCGGACCGAAGTGCTTGTCGACGTGGTGCAGCTCGACCAGCGCACGGCTGCTCATGCCCGGGTTGAAGGGTTCCTTGCTCACGGCCGCTCCGCTCGTCGGCTTCATCGTCCGTCCACTCCGGCCGGGCCGCACTCCGGGGCCGGACGCGCCGGCGCGGTGCCCCTGGAGTGCGGCCCGCTTCCGGGTCCCGGTGGCGGGACGCCCCGTCGCGGAACAGGCCATTGTCGTACTCCCACTGAGTGACGTCACGGACACGGTGAGCGACCGGATGTGGAGGATGTGAGCACCGGCAATGTCCGGCGCATATGCACCCAGGCGGACGCAGGGCTCGGACCGCCGGGCCCGCCCAGGTCCACGACGGTTTCACGCCGGGGGGCGTCCGCCCGGCGCGGAGCGGGGCAGACGGGGCCGCCGGCACTCTCCTAACCTCCCGGCCCATGCGCATCACACACCTGAGACGCCTCGGCCAGTCGGCCGCTCTCGCCACGGCCCTCGTATGCCTCGGCGCGGCGCAGCCCGCCGCGGCCGACACCCCGGACCTGGCCTTCACCGTCGACCAGCCGGTGACCACACCGGGCTCGACCGTGTCGCTGACGATGACCCTGACCAACAACCAGTCGACGGACATCTGGTTCGTTTACCAGTCGGTGCAGCCGACCTGGGCGACGACCCAGCGCAAGGACCTCAAGTACAACTTCGTCTCGTGCACCGCCCAGGGCGCCGTCTGCTCGGGCACCGGCTCGACCGCCCTCGGCGTGAACTACGAGATCCCGCTGGCCCCCGGCACTTCCCGGACCGTCACCCTGACGTACCAGGTCGCGGCCGACTCCGGCTGCAACGGAACCATCGGCTTCTACTCGTACCTGTACTACGAGTACGACAACGGGCAGCGCACCAAGGACGGCATCCACAACACGCCGGAGACCCGGGTGGCCTGCGCTCCCGCGGAGCCCGCCGCCTCCTGACGGCCCCGGCACCCCGGCGCCCCCGCCGGGCCTCCCCGACCTGACCCACCTCCCCGACCTGACCCACCTCCCCGACCTCCCCGGGACACCGCGGCGGCCGCCGGACGCACTCGCGACGGCGGCCGCCGTCGGCCGTACGGGCACGGCTTCGAGCGGCGGCGCCCACTGGTACGCCCCCCTACGCGTCGGCACCCGACCGGTTCCGATCACACTCCCGCGCGTGCGCGCGGGCACCCACCCGGCCGGTGTCGGCACACCCCTGGCCGAAAATGCTCATCCGCCGCGGCCGGCGCCTTGTCCGCCCGACCGGCGACTGCAAGCGTTTACCCGCCGCGCCCGCCCGGCCCCCTGGCACACGAACCGCTCCCGCCCATCGCCGACTTCCGTGGGACACCTGCACTTTTCCGTCAGTTTTCACCGTAGGCGCACAGAACCCACACAGAGCCTCCACTATGTCTCGGGACAGGGCACAACGGCACGGCGTTTCCGGGGGGAGCCGCCGCGTCGTTGTGCCGGGGGGTCAGGGGGAGGGACACCACCGCATGAAGCGGATCCGCGTCCGGCGGACCATACGGACGACCGCGCTCGCCGCAGGAGCGCTCATCATCTCGCTCGGCGGACTGCCGCCTGCACCGGCGCAGGCGGCCGAACCGGCGCCGAGGATCGACCTCCGGGTGCTGGTGGTCTCCGACGGGGGGCCGGCAACGGCCGCGATCGCCGCGGAACTCGACAGCACGGGCACCCCGTACACCGTGGTCGACCTCGCGGACGAGGGCCGGCCCGTCATCGACGCCGCCTTCCTCGCGGACGAGGTCGACGGCCGTCCCCGCGCCAGGTACCAGGCCGTGGTGCTGCCCAACGACCAACCGTTCCCCGCCGGTTCGCAGGAGATGGCCGCCCTGGCGGCCTACGAGCAGACCTACGCGATCCCGCAGGTCGACGCGTACACCTACGCCCGGCCGCAGGCGGGGCTGGAGTACCCGGTGAACGGCGGGTACGCGGGACCCGTGGACGGCATCACCGCACAGGTGACCGCGGCCGGGAAAGCCGGACCCTTCGGCTATCTCGACGGCGCCTTCACCTTCGAGGACAACGACCCGGCGGTGGACGAGAGCTGGGGCTTCCTCTCCCGGCCGCGGGCGGGCGCCGACTTCACCACCTACGTCGACGCGCCCCTCCCGGGGGGAGCCGCCCGGGGCTCGCTCGTCGGCGAGTACCGCCACGACGGCCGCCGCGAACTGGTGGTCACCTTCGTGGCCAACCAGTACCAGCAGCAGTTCCGTCTGCTCGCCCGGGGGATCGTCGACTGGATGACACAGGGGACACGGCTGGGCACCTCGCGCAACTGGTTCTCGGTCCACATAGACGACGTCTTCGCCGCCGACGACCGCTGGGACACCGAGCTCAACTGCACACCGGGTGACGTCGACTGCCTGCCCGGCCAGGGCACGCCGAACCCGATCCGGATGACGCCCGACGACGTCGGGCGCGCGGTCGAGTGGTCGCGGTCCCGGAACTTCACCCTCGACCTCGCGTACAACGGCGGCGGCAGCGTCGAGTACCGGGAGGAGCACGACGGGGCGGATCCGCTGGCGGACCGGCTCACCGGGGACCGTGAGGCGTTCCGCTGGATCAACCACACCTACGACCACCCGTACCTGGGCTGCGAGCAGGACGTGAGCGTCGTTCCGTGGAAGTGCGCCACGAATCCTGACGGCAGCGTCCGCTACGTCGGGCGGGACGAGATATCGCGGCAGATCTCCGACAACCGCCAGTGGGCCGAGCGGGCCGGACTGCCTCTGGAGGGCGGCGAGTTGGTCACCGGGGAGCACTCCGGCCTCAAGCTGCTGCCGCAGCAGCCCGAGGACAACCCCCACCTCGCCCCGGCGCTCGCGGACAACGGCATCGCCTGGCTCGCCTCGGACAACTCCCGTGATCCGGTGCAGCGGCAGGTCGGCCCCGCGCTCACCGTCTCGCGCCACCCGATGAACGTGTTCTACAACGTGGGCCGGGCCGCGGAGCAGGTCGACGAGTACAACTGGATCTACACCAGCAGGGCCCAGGGCGGCAGCGGCATCTGCGAGGACTCGGCCACGACCACCTGTCTCGACGCGCCGCTCGACCCCGCGACGGGCTACGCGGAGTACATCGTGCCGCTCGAGGCACGGATCGCCATGGGCCACGTCCTGGCCAACGATCCCCGGCCGCACTTCATCCACCAGTCGAACCTGGCCGAGGACCGCATCGCCTACCCGGTCCTGGACCGGATCCTCGACCAGTACGCGGCGCTGTACGCGGACGACACCCCGCTGGTGAACCCCAGGATGAAGGACGTCGGGGCGGAACTGCGCGAACGGGCCGCGTGGGACGGCGCGGTGAAGGCCGGTGAGGTCACCGCCTACCGGATCGGCGACACGGTCACCGTCACGGCTCCGGCGGGTACGGCCGTCCGCGCCACCATGCCGGCGGGAACCACCCGGGTACTCCCGGACGGACCGGCTGCCTTCGGGGAGCCGTACGCGGGCACCGTCTCCGGCAGCGTGCCACCCGGTCCCGGCCAGGAGGGCGTGACCCTCTCGCTGCCGTCGGCCCCCGAGTCCGGGAGTCCGGCCGCCGGCCCCGGCCTGGCCACGGCGCCCGCTCCCGAAGGTCCCGTGCCCGCGGGCGCCGCTCGCCCCGTGGTCCCGGGCGCCGAGCGCTGACCCGAACGCACCGGCCGCACCAGCTCACCGCGAGGACGCGGGTTCCGGACGCCGCACGCCGTGCAGGGCGTGCGCCGTTCCCGCCGGGAACGCCCGGAACCCGCCCCGCCCCGCCCTCCTGCCGTGGAGCCCATCCATGCACGTATCGCCTCGTGCGCCGCGCCGAGACGCGGCACGCGTCACCCTCCTCACCGAAGGCACCTACCCGCACAGTCACGGCGGGGTGAGCGTCTGGTGCGACCAGCTCGTCGGCGGCATGCCCGACATCGACTTCGACATCATCGCGGTGACCGGCACCGGACGGGAGTCCGTCGTCTGGGAACTGCCCCCGCACGTGGCCGAGCCGGTCACGGTGCCCATGTGGGGCCCCGCACCCCCCGGTTCACCGCCCCGCGGCCGGCGTGAACGCCGGCTGATGGCGGCGTACGAGCGCTTCCTCACGGCGCTGGTGGACCCCTCCGCCGAGGAGGGGTTCTCCCCCGCCCTGTACGAACTGGCCCACGCCGCCCGGGACGGGGCGCTCGGTCCCGCGCTGCGCGGTGACCGGGCGCTGCGTGTCCTGACCGCGGTGTGGAACCGCCGGGGCCTGACCGTCCGGGAGGCGCGGCCCAGCCTCCACGACGCGGTCACCGCGACCGCGCTGCTGGAGCACGCCCTGCGGCCGCTCGCGGCGCGGCCGCCGGAGCGCGGAGTGGCGCACGCGGTCAGCGGCGGTGTGGCGGTGCTGCCGGGGCTGGCCGCGCTCGAACTCCACGGCGTCCCCCTACTGCTCACCGAACACGGGGTCTATCTGCGCGAACGCTATCTCGGCTACCGGACCGCTCCGTACCGCTGGCCCGTCAAGGCGGTGCTGCTCGGCTTCTTCCGGCTGCTGGCCGAGGAGAGCTACCGCCGGGCCGCCCTCGTCACGCCCGGCAACCGCTACAACCGGCTGTGGGAGGAGCAGGGCGGCGCCGACCCCCGGCTCATCCGCACCGTCTACAACGGAGTGGACCCGTCCGCCTTCCCGCCGGCGGGCCCCGAACCGCAGGGCCCGACGCTCAGCTGGGCGGGGCGCGTTGACCCCATCAAGGACCTGGAGACCCTGATCCGGGCGTTCGCCGAGGTCCGCGGGGCGCTTCCCGCCGCCACCCTGCGGCTGTTCGGCGGCACACCGCGGGGCGGCGAGGCGTACCGGGAGCGGTGCGAGGCACTCGCGGCCTCACTCGGCCACGGCGACGCCGTCACTTTCGAGGGCCGGGTCGACGACATCAAGGACGCGTACGCCGCGGGCAACGTCGTGATGCTGTCCAGCATCAGCGAGGGATTCCCCTTCACCCTGATCGAGGCCATGTCGTGCGGCAGGGCAACCGTCTCCACCGACGTCGGCGGCGTCCGGGAGGCGGTCGGCGACGCCGGGCTGGTCGTCCCGCCCCGCGACCCCGGGGCCATGGCCGCGGCCGCGCTGGAGCTGCTGGCCGATCCCCCGCGCCGGGCGGCGATGGGCGAGGCCGCGAGGCTGCGGGTGATCGAGCAGTTCACGCTCCGGCAGACCATCGACACCTTCCGCGCCATCTATCTGGAGCTGTCCGTCCGCGGGGTGCGGCTGGCCGATCCCTGGGGCACTCCCCTCAGCGACGAGGCACCCCTGGGGAGCGTGGCCGGATGAGCGGGCCGATGGCTCTCGAACCCGACGGCGGGCAGGGCGACACGCTGGCCCTGCGGCTCACCGCGCCGGACGCCACCCTGTCGCTGCGCCTGCCCCGGCGCAGACGGATGCCGGACGACCCGGTGGACGTCCTCGCCGCCGAGCTCGCCGATCGCATCGGACCCGCGGTGCACGCGTACGAGGTCGCGGCCCTGCTGGAGTCCGAGGGCCTGACGGGTGAGCAGGTCCAGGAGCGCTACGGGCATCCCGATCTGTTCTCGCTCGCCGCCGATCTGTACGCGCGGGTGCCGCGCAGCTTCCCCGAGCCCCCGCGCGGGCCGGATCCCTGGGCGCCGGACCACGTCAGGTGCGCCCTGCGCGGGGCGCTGTTCGCCCTGCCTGGCCTGGCCTACCTGCTGACCGCCGGCCTGTGGCACTCGCCCCGCGGGGTGTACGCGCTCGTGCTCGCGGGCCTGCTGTCGTGGGCCTGGGGCCAGGCGCTCAGCCACCGGGCGTATCTGCGGCTGGCGGTGGGGCCGCCGGAGGCGGGCCGGACGCTGCTCGTGGGCGCGCCCTCGGGTGCTCTGCTCGCCACGGCGGCCGCCCTCGCGGTGGCGGGGCCCGGGCCCGCCGCGCTGTTCGGCGCAGGGCAGTCGCTGTACCTCGCGGCGGCCGGAGTGCTCCTGGTCCGCGGCCGGGAACGGCTGCTGCTCGGCACGCTCGCCCCCCTGGCCGCGGGCGCGGCAGTGCTGCCGTGGTGGGACCCGGGACCGCTGCCGCGGATCGCACTCCCGGTGCTGACGGTGGTGCTGGCCGTCGCCGTCGCAGGCCGCGAGATCCGGGGGATGCTCGGTGCGGAGAAGGCGTCCGGCGGCGGCACCCGGCCACGGCTGCTCGGCTCTTTGCCGTACGGGCTGTTCGGTCTGGCCGCGGGCACGCTGGTGATGTCCCTGGGGCAGCGTCAGCCCTGGGCCGTGGTCGTGCTCACCGTCAGCATGGGGCCCGCGGAATGGCTGCTGTACCGCTACCGGGGACTGTCGGTGGCGGCGCTGCGGGCCTCGGCGGACGAGGCCGGGTTCCGGCTGCGGTCCGCCCGGACGCTGGCGCTGTGCATGGGCGGCTATCTGCTGCCGCTCGTCCCGGCGGCGCTGTTCACCGGCGCCGAACCGGCGCCCCTGCTGACCCTCGCCGCACTGCTGTGGGCCGCGTTGCTGCTCCAGGCGTTCGGACTGGCCTGGCTCCCGGCCCTGGCCACGCTCACCGCGGCCGCCGGGGTGGCCGCGGTGACCCTGCTCGGCGGCCCACCGGGCGCCACCCCGCTGCTGATCTGCTGCGGCACCGCCGCCGGGGTGCTCGTCACCGCCGTCCTGTGGTGTCTGGGCAGGCCCACCGCGCACTCCTGACCCCGCCGTCCGCCGCTCGTGCCGCTCGCGACCACCGCCCGGCCAGGCCCACGGGTTCCGGGCCCTGCCTCCGGCCCGCTTCCGTCCACCGCTCGCACACCACCACCCGCACACCACCGCTCGTTGCAGCGAACCTCCCCGAAGGGAACCACAGTTGACATCCGCACCGCTCGCCGCCGTCACCGGAGCCGAGGGCTTCATCGGCTCCCATCTGACCGAGGCCCTCGTCGCCTCGGGACACCGTGTCCGCGCGATGGCGCAGTACAACTCCTTCTCCTCCTACGGCTGGCTGGAGACACTGCCGCAGGACGTCCTCGACCAGGTCGAGATCGTGCTCGGTGACGTCCGTGACCCCGGCTCGGTCCGCGGGCTCGCCGAAGGGGCCGACGCCGTCTACCACCTGGCGGCACTGATCGCGATCCCCTACTCCTACCGCGCCCCCCACAGCTACGTGGACACCAACGTCACGGGCACGCTCAACGTGCTGGAGGCCGTGCGGACCCTTCAGACCCCGCGGCTGGTGCACACCTCCACCAGCGAGACGTACGGGACCGCGCAGACCGTGCCGATCAACGAGGACCACCCCATCAACACCCAGTCCCCGTACGCGGCTTCGAAGGCCGGCGGGGACCGGCTGGCCGACAGCTACCACGCCAGTTTCGGCACACCGGTGGTCACCCTGCGGCCCTTCAACACCTTCGGCCCCCGCCAGTCGATGCGTGCCGTCATCCCGACCGTCATCGGGCAGGTCGCCGCCGGGGAGCGCACGATCACTCTCGGCGACCTCCGGCCCACACGCGACTTCACCTACGCCACGGACACGGCCGCGGCATTCCTGGCCGTGGGCACCGCACCGGCCGAGGCGGTCGTGGGCCGGACCCTCAACGCCGGTACCGGCGGCGAGATCTCGGTCGGCGACCTGGTGCGCCTCGTCGGCAAGGTGATGGACACCGAACTCGACGTCCGGGAGGACGAGAAGCGCATCCGGCCCGCGAACTCCGAGGTGATGCGGCTGGTCGCGGACGCGACCCGGCTGCGGGAGGCGACCGGGTGGGCTCCCGCCCTCGACCTGGAGCAGGGACTGGCGCGGACGGTGGAGTTCTTCCGCGACCCCGCCAACCTCTCCCGCTACAAGACCGGCATCTACAACATCTGACCCGGCGGACCACCGACCACCGCACTCAAAGGGGGGCTCCCGTGCACGCAGTAATTCTCGCCGGAGGCAAGGGCATCCGGCTGCGCCCGTACACCACCGCACTGCCCAAGCCACTCGTCCCGATCGGCGACCGGCACGCGATCCTGGAGATCGTACTGCGCCAGCTGGCGGCGAGCGGCTTCACGAGCTGCACCATCGCCGTCGGCCATCTCGGCCACATCATCCGCGCCTACGTCGGCAGCGGTGCCCGATGGGGGCTGAGCATCGACTACGCGACCGAGGAGAACCCGCTGGGCACCATGGGCCCGCTGCTGACGATGCGCGACCGGCTGCCGGAGTCGTTCCTCGTCATGAACGGGGACATCCTCACCGACCTCGACTTCGCCGACGTCCTGGGCCGGCACCGCACGAGCGGGTCGTCGCTGACCATCGCCACGTACGCCCGCAAGGTGCACATCGACTTCGGAGTGCTCACCACGGACGCCGGGAGGGTGGTCGGCTTCGCCGAGAAACCGTCCATGGACTACCGCGTCTCCATGGGCGTGTACGGGCTGTCCCGTGACACGCTCGACGGATACACCGCCGGGCTGCCGCTCGGCTTCGACGAACTCGTCCTGGACCTCCTGAAGGCCGGGAACCCGCCGGGGGCCTACGAGTTCGACGGCTACTGGCTCGACATCGGCCGGCCGGACGACTACGACCGGGCCAACGCCGAGTTCACCACCCACCAGTCACTGCTGCTCAAGGGAGCCTGAACACCCCATGCGCATCCTCGTCCTGGGCCACACCGGGTACCTGGGCCGCCACGTCGCCGCACAGCTCAGCGCGCTCGGGAGCGTGCGGCTGTTCGGCGGGGGCCGGTCCCCGGACGCCGACCTCCGCGTTGACCTCGCCACGGCCGACACGGGGCGGCTGGCCGAGAGCCTCGCGGACCTCTCCCCCGACGCGGTGGTCAACTGCGCCGGGTCGCTCGGCGCCGACCCGGTGACCGATGCCGAGGTCAACGCGCGCGGCCCGGCCGTGCTGTGCGCGGCACTGCGCAAGGCCGCGCCGACCGCCCGACTGGTGCACCTCGGTTCGGCGGCCGAGTACGGGGCGGGCGAGCCAGGTGTACCGGTCACGGAGGAGGCACCGACGCGGCCCGTGGGCTCGTACGGCGCCACCAAACTGGCCGGGACGGTGGCCGTCGCCTCGTCGGGCCTCGACGCGGTCGTGCTGCGCGTGGGCAACCCGGTCGGACCGGGCGCCGCGCCGATGAGCCTGCCGGGCGGCACCGCCCTCCGGCTGCGCCGGGCGGGCAGGGACCACGACGCGGTCGTGCGGTTCGGTGACCTGTCCGCGCATCGCGACTTCGTCGACACGCGGGACCTGGCCAGGGCGGTGGTGCTGGCGGCGACCGCCTCCGGGCCGCTGCCGCGCATCCTCAACATCGGCGGCGACCGCGCCGTTCCGATCCGGGACCTGGTGCAGGGGCTGGCGGCCGTCGCCGGGTTCCGGGGCCGGGTCGACGAGGCCGGCATCGGGTCGGCGCGCTCCGCAGGCGTGACCTGGCAGTGCTCGGACATCACAGCGGCGCGGGACGCCCTCGGCTGGGAACCGCGGTTCACCCTGACCGACTCCCTCACCGCGCTGTGGGCGTCGCTCGGCGCCGACGGGGAAGCGGACCCGGTGGCATGACGCTGCTGGTCCCGCTCTATGTGCATCCCGCGGAGGACCCGGAAGCCTGGCGGCTGGTCGCGGCCGCCGGGGACCGGGTCCACGGGGTGGTGCTGAACCCGGCCGACGGCCCCGGGTCTGCGCCCGATCCCGCGTTCGTCTCCGCCGCCCGCGCCCTGCGGGAGGCGGGCACGCGCGTCCTCGGCTATGTCGACCTGGACTACGGGGTGCGCCCGGACACGGCGGTGGCCGGTGATCTGGACCACCATCGCGATTGGTACGACGTCGACGGCTGCTTCTTCGACCAGGTGCCCGCCGACCGGTCCGCCCTGCCCGCCTGCCGCCGTCTCGTCCGCGCCGCACGCCGGCGGGGCCACCGCACGGTCGTCCTCAACCACGGGGTGCACCCGGCGCCGGGCTACGCCCGGATCGCCGATCTGCTGGTGACGTTCGAGGGCCCCTGGCCGGTCTACCTCTCCACCTTCTCCCGGCCCCGCTGGACCGCCCGGCATCCGCCCGAACGGTTCTGCCACCTGGTGTACGAGGTGCCCACGGCACTGGCGGACGTCGCGGCCCGGGCGGCGGGCGAGCGCGGGGCCGCGGTGCACTGCGCGGTCACCGACTCCCTGCCCAACCCCTGGGGCGCACCGCCCCCCGCCCTGTACCGGGAGGCTCCGTGAACCGCCGTCGTCTCCCCGGGCTGTGCCTGCTCTTCGCCGTGCTGCTGGTGGCCGGGTGCTCCGGCGGCACCCCACCGGATCCGGACGGGGCCCGCTGGCAGCCGCGGCCCGGCACGGCCTGGCAGTGGCAGCTCGACGGCCGCGCGGACCCGTCGGCGGCGGACGTGCCCGTGTACGACATCGACGGCTTCGAGAACAGCGCCGACGACGTCGCACGGCTGCACCGGGACGGACGCCGGGTCATCTGCTACATCAACGCCGGTGCCTGGGAGCGCTTCCGCCCCGACCAGGCGGACTTCCCGGTGTCTGTACGCGGCCGGCCGAACGGCTGGGACGGCGAGCGGTGGCTCGACATCCGCCGGCTGGACGTGCTGGGCCCCCTCATGGAGAAGCGCTTCGACATGTGCCGGGAGAAGGGCTTCGACGCGGTCGAACCCGATCTGCTGGACGCCCATCTGAACGACACCGGATTCCCTCTGACCGCCGCCCACCAGCTCGCCTACAACCGCATGATCGCCCGTATCGCCCATGAACGCGGACTGTCCGTCGGATTGAAGAACGACCTGCCGCAAGTGGAGGAGTTGGTGGGCGACTTCGACTTCGCGGTCAACGAGGAGTGCGCGCAGTACGGCGAGTGCGCGAAGCTCACCCCGTTCGTCGCTGCGGGGAAGGCCGTCTTCCATGTCGAGTACGCGCTGCCCAACCGGGACTTCTGCGCGGAGTCCCTACGGCTGGGCCTGTCCTCCATGCGCAAGCGGCTGCAACTGGACGCATGGCGCCGCCCGTGCTGAGCGGGCCGGGCGGTAGGGCCGGCGGGCGCGCCGGGCCGGGCGGTCAGACCGAGGGACGCAGGAAGCGCCTGAGCTTCGTCAGCGGCCAGGTGTTGACGACGTCGTCCTTGGAGAGCCAGCCGCGCTGGGCCGTCGCCACCCCGTACCGCATGTAGGGCAGATGGATGGTGGAGTGCGCGTCCGAGTCGATCGCGAAGCGCACGCCGTGGCGCTTGGCGCGCAGGATGTCCTCGTCACCGAGGTCGAGCCGCTCGGGGTGGGCGTTGATCTCCAGGGCCGTGCCCGTGCGGGCGCAGGCCGCGAAGACGGCGTCGAAGTCGGCGTCGATGGGAGGCCGTTTGCCGATCTTGCGCGTCGTGGGGTGGCCGATGACGGAGACGTACGGGTTCTCGCAGGCCCGGACGAGGCGGCGGGTGAGGGCGTCCCGGCTCTGGTTGAAATGGGAGTGGATCGAGGCCACGCAGATGTCGAAGCCCGCGAGGAAGTCGTCGGGCCAGTCCACGTCCCCTTCGGGGCCGATGTTGAGCTCGGTGCCGTGCAGCAGTCGCATGCCCTTGTGCTTGCGGTCGAGTTCACGGACCCGTTCCCGCTGGGCGAGCGTCTTCTCCTTCGTCATGCGCTGCATGGCGAGATCCGGGGCGTGGTCGGTCACCGCGTAGTAGGAGTATCCGCGCGCCGCGGCCGCGGCGACCATCTCCTCGAGCGGTGCCAGACCGTCGGTGAGATCGGTGTGGGTGTGCAGATCTCCGCGAATGTCGTCCTCGGCGACCAGCACGGGCAGTTCACCGCGGAGTGCGGCCGCGATCTCACCCCGGTCCTCGCGCAGCGGCGGGGGAATCCAGGGCAGACCGAGGCGTTCGTAGATCTCCTCCTCGGTCGAGGAGGCGATCTTCTCGCCGCTCTCGGCGTCGAAGAGCCCGTACTCGGACAGCTTGAGCCCTTGGCGCACCGCGATCTCGCGGGTGCGGATGTTGTGCGCCTTGGCCCCGGTGAAGTACTGCAGTCCCGCGCCCCAGGAGTCGGGCGGCAGCACCCTCAGATCGACCTGAAGGCCCTTGGTCGTGCGAATGGACGTCTTCTTGGCACCGTGGGCGATCACCTCGGCCGTGTTCGGGAGTGCGGTGAGCGCGTCCATGAAGGGAGCCGAGGCGTCCGCGGCGACGAGGACGTCGATGTCGCCGATGGTCTCGCGCATCCGGCGCAGCGATCCGGCGTAGGCGCACCTCTCGCAGCCCTCGACGCCCGCCAGTTCGGCGACGATCTGCTCGGCCGCGTCCATGGCGGCGTTGAGGAGGATCCGGGTGCCGGCCTTCTGCATGAGCGCGATGCCGTGGAGGATGTTCGCCTCCGTCTTCTCGCCGAAGCCCCTCAGATCGCGCAGCCGCTCCTCGTGGACGGCTTCGAGCAGTTGGTCCACGGAGGAGATGCCCAGCTCTTCGTACAGGAGCAGCGCCTTCTTCGGCCCGAGCATGGGGATGGCGATGAGCTCCCGCACCCCGGCGGGAACGGACTGCCGCCGTTCCTCCACCGCGCTGATCTGCCCGGACGTCAGATACTCCACGATCTTGTCGGCGATGGACCTGCCGACGTGGGGAATCTCGCGCAGCCCTTCGGGGTCGAGGGTGGCCACGTCGGCGGGGTAGCCGCCGATCGCACGGGCGGCCTTCTCGTACGAACGGGCCCGGAAGGCGTCGCCGCCGGTGATGGCGATGAGGTCGGCGTACTCCTGGAGGATCGCCTCGATCTCGTCGTTCGCCCTGGCCATGGATCCAGCGTCACACGGCGGCCCATCGGGCGCCGCGCGGGCCCCGGCCTCCGGGGGTCCCGGGAGGCCGGGGTGTCACGGGGTGCCCGATGGGCCGCCGGTGGCCGCGGGTTCGCGGGCCGGCGGCTCGGGGGCCGCCCGGTCGTCGTCCTGCGCCAGGAACTCGACGACCGCGAGGGCGAAGAGCAGGCCGAGGGCCAGTCCGACGACGACCCAGGCGGTGGGGTACGACCAGAGGACGTACGCCAGCACGGCGGCGGCGACCAGCACCCAGGTGATCCACGTCCGGTAGCGGCGCACCCACGGGCCGACCGGCCCGGTGCGCAGGCCAGCGCGGTTCGCCGTGGCGCGGGTGGCGGCGATGCCGGACGTCCACAGCTGCCGGGCGAGACCGGCGTAGCGGCCGGGTCCGGTGAGCCAGGCGGCGAGGGCGACGACGACGCCGAGCATCACGATGTTGCGGATCGTGGTGCGCAGGAAGCGGACGAGGGCGTCGAACACGGCCTCCGCCGCGGGCTGGGACACCCCCTTGGGCAGGGAGTCCAGGTAGATCAGCCGGAACACCGTGAGGCCCGCGCCGAGCAGCGCTGTGGCGACCGCGACCCCCAACGCGGCCGCCACCAGGGCCTTTCTGCGATGGGCGGAGAGCAGCACTCCGGCGGCGATCAGCACGACGGCCACGATCGGCAACCAGGTGCCCGCGAGCTGGAGCAGTCGGAACCCGGTCTTGACGCGGCCGATGTCCTCGGACTGGAGGACGGTGAAGTCGGTGTGGATCTCGGGAATCTTCTCGGCGATGGTGAGACCCTCGTCCACCAGCCGCTGTTTGACCTGCTCGATGACGGGCGCGAGGTCGATCTTGACGGCGTTGTCGGTGAGCTCGATGGCTCCGCCCCCGCTGCCGGTGAGGGCCTTGTCGACCGCGGCGTGGATCCGGCGGTTCGCGTCGGTCCAGATCCGCTGGAAGGTGTCGGAGGCGACGATGTCCTGGGTGCGGGCCTGCACGAAGCTGCGGACGGCGTCCTCCAGGGCGCCTCCGAGCCGGCCGATCAGGGCGTCGAGCTGCGGCCGGTCGGCGGGTGCCACGTCCTCCAGCAGCGCGGGGAGGTCGATCTGCTCCATCACGACGTTCGTGACCCGGGTCGCGACGGCTGCCTGGACGTCGGGGTCGGAGGCGAGCGGAGCGACGGTGGCGACGTAGCGGTCGGTGTCGCCCACCTCGCTCTTGGCCCAGGTCGCGACCGC
The DNA here is from genome assembly GCF_030056615.1 of Streptomyces sp. HNM0645. Classification (NCBI taxonomy): domain Bacteria; kingdom Bacillati; phylum Actinomycetota; class Actinomycetes; order Kitasatosporales; family Streptomycetaceae; genus Streptomyces; species Streptomyces sp. HNM0645. Next base: position 97,549 of record NZ_JASHLT010000009.1, read on the forward strand.
GCTGAGCGGGGCGAGCACGCAGCCGATCACGATCAGCACCGCGGCGAGGGCGGAGCGCATACGGTGCCGGGGCGGCCGGGCCGGAGGGTGCTCCCGGGCCTCCAGTGCCGCGATCCGGGCACGCAGCTGCTCCAGGTCACGTCCCTCGGAGTCGGTGTTTCCGTCCGGCATGCGCACTCCTCCGCTGGTGGGCAGGCTGACAACAGCAGACCCCGGGGCCCGCGGGTGCGCGAGCCGGGAAGGGCCGCTCAGGTGAGGGTCCGGGGGAGCGGTTCGAGGAGGCACCGGCCGACCGGCCAGGGGCCGCCGGCCACGGAGGTACGGCCGTGACACCGAGACGGCCGGGGCTGCTCGTGGGGGGATGCCGGACGTACGAGGGCTCCGGAGCGGGTTCGGCAGGCGGGTCACCGCGGGGTTCCGGACCCGTGCCGCCGGGCTGCGCCGAGTTGCCCCCGGCACGCCGAAGGCCATCGTGGAACTGTGGACGGAGACGACGCACGGCGGCGGGACTCGGCCATCCTCGATGCCCTGTTCACCCAGGCACCGCACGGCCTTTTCCTGTGTGACGACGAGCTGCGGGTCATCCGGTTCAACAGCGCGGCGCCCGGGGTGCGCGGCATTCCTCCCGAGGAGGTGCTGGGCAAGACCGTCGCCGAACTCACCGAGGGCTTCAGCGGTGACCCCGTCGTCGCCCTGGCGGAGGGCGTGCTCCGCACCGGCACGGTGGTCCACGACCGCCTGATCACGGGCAGGCCGCTGTCCGATCCCGACCGGGACATGACCGTCTCACTGTCGATCTTCCGGCTGGAGGGGACCGACGGCGAGATACTCGGCCTCGCCGTCATCGCCGACGACGTAACGGAACGCGAGGCGGCCCTCGGCCGGCTGGACCTGCTCCACCAGGCCCGGCAGTCCATCGGCACGAGCCTCGACGCGTACGAAACGGCGGAGGAGCTGGTGGAGGTCCTCGTGCCCCGGCTCGCCGACGCGGTGGCGGTGGACCTGCTCGACGACGCCTTGCGGGGGCGACCGCTGCGCCCCGGCCCCGTACCGGCGGACACGCCGTTGCGCCGGGTCGCGTTCAGATCCGTCCTCGGCCGTGAGCAGGGGCCGCGCAAGGGCGAACTCAACACCTTCGGCGCCCACACCCCCTACTCCCAGGTCCTGAACGACCTCGCACCGCGGCTCATCACCGACGTCGACGCGAACCACGCCTGGTTGGGCGCGGACCCCGAACGCGGCCAGCCCATCGTGTCCGCGGGCGTCCACTCCCTGATGGTGGTGCCGCTGACGCTGCGGGAGACGGTGCTGGGGGTGGCCGCCCTCTACCGCTTCGAGCGCCCCGAGCTGTTCGACGACGCGGATCTCGCCCTCTCGACGGAACTGGTGGCCAAGACAGCACTGCACCTCAACAACGCCTGCAGTTTCGCCCGTGAGCGCACCGTGGCGACGACGCTGCAGCAGGGGCTGATGCCGGGCCGGCCCCCCGAACTGACCGCGGTCGACACCGCATACACCTATCTGCCCGAGAGCGCGGGAGGGGACTGGTACGACGTCATCCCGCTGTCCGGCGCGAGGGCCGCCCTGGTGGTGGGTGACGTCGCCGGGCACGGCATCGAGGCCGCCGCCACCATGGGCCAGCTGCGCACGGCCCTGCGCACGCTCGCCCTGCAGGACCTGGAGCCCGGTGAACTGCTCGACAGGCTCGACGAGACGGCCGCCTTCCTCAGCCGGACACGCTCACCGGTCGGACACGGCGACGATGCGCCCACGGACCACCTCGCCACCTGCGTGTGCATGGTCTACGACCCGGTGTCCCGGGTCTGCGCCGCCGCCCGGGCCGGCCATCCGCTCCCGCTGGTGCTGGGGCCCGACGGCTCGGCGGTGGAGTTCGACGTACCGGACGGTCCCCCACTGGGCGCGGGGGGCACCGGTTACGCGTCCGCCACCGTCACCCTCCCGGAGTCCACCCTGCTGGCGCTCTACACGAACGGCCTGGTCAACACTCCCGGCCGGGACGCCGGGAAGGCCCGTGCCCGGCTCCACCAGATCCTCGCCCAGCCCGAGGTGTCCCTCGGGCGGCTCTGCGACTCCGCGGTCTACGAGCTCCTGCCCCGCCGCCCCCGGGACGACGCGGTGCTGCTGCTCGCCCGTACCCGCGCCCTGCGCGCGGACCGCGTCACCAGCTGGACCCTGCCCCGGGACGGCTCGGTCGTCGCCACGGCCCGCCGGCTGATCGAGCACCAGCTCCAGGCGTGGGACATGCCGGACGCCGTCTTCACCACCGAACTGATCGTCAGCGAGCTGGTGACCAACGCGATCCGCCACGGGCAGGGGCCGATCGAGCTGCGGGTGATCCTCGACCGCACCCTGATCTGCGAGGTCTCGGACGCCAGCAGTACCTCGCCGCACATGCGCCATGCCACCGCAACGGACGAAGGAGGCCGCGGACTGTTCATCGTCATGCAGCTCAGTGACCGATGGGGCACCAGGACCACCGGAGACGGCAAGACCATCTGGTCGGAACAGGCGATCCAGCACGGCACGGCCCGGTAGGGTCCACGCACACCAGAGCGCCTTGGCACGGACCGCGCTCCGTCCTGACTCGCCCGGAGGGTCCCGGGCGCGACAGCATGGAGGGAGGACGGCTCTCGGCGGCTGCCCGCGCGAGGAGGCGGAACAGACGGTGACCAGGCAACGCTTTGCGTTCTGCGGGGCCGAGCTGGCAGCTGTCTACGTCCTCGCCGGAGGGGGCCGCGAGCTCCACCTGGCCGAGCTGACCGGTGACCGCAGGATGCTGTACGGGCTGCCTGCGATCATCGCCGTGGAGGGCCACTCCCCCGCCGCCGAGGCCTTCCGCGCCGGCCGCCCGCTCTGGCTGAACCCGAAGGAGCTGGCGGCGTACGTCGAGCTCGACCCCCACCACTTCCCCGGCCGCCGCGGGGAAGGGGTGGAGACGGCCGCCCGGCTCTCGCTCGGGGCGCTGCCGCTCGGGCGGGGCGCCAACGAGCTGGGCTGTCTGATAGTGGCGGGCGAGGTCACCGACGGCTTCAGCCCCGACCGCCGCGCGCTGCTGGAGCTCTACGCCGACCAGGTCGCCGCCGGGCTGGAATCGGCCGCAGCCCGATTGCCGGGCCGTACGCCTCCGCAGCCGCACCTGGCGCAGGCCGCCCTGGTGCCGCTGCAGGGCGGCGCGTTCATCCTGGAGCTGAGCACCGGTCGCATGGAGGCCCACGAGTACGTCCTGGAGCTTCTCGGCGTCCCCGCCGAGGAGTTCGACGGGCGGGTGGAGACCCTGCTGGCCTGCGCCGTCCCCGACGACATCCCGGCCCTGATGGAGATCGTCGAACCGGGGCGAATGTCCGCGGCCACCGAGCAGCTGGCTTTCCGGATCCGCCGGCCCGGCGGCGAGCTGCGCTGGCTGGGGCTGCGCTGCCGGGTCGAGGTGGACGCCGACGGCACACCCGAGCGGGTGCTGGGTGTGGTGGCCGACGCCGCCTATCTGCGGCCCAGTGCCGACGAGGTCTCGGTGGTGCAGCGGCTGTCGGCCAGGCTGGCGGGGGCGAGCACCATCCGGGAGGTCAGCAGGCTGGTGGTGGCCTCGCTCCGCGGTCCGCTGGAGGCGAGCCGGGTCGCGGTCGCCGAGCGGGAGGGGGACCGGCTGGTGGTCACGGTCCTGGACCCGCCGGAGCCCGACGCCTGGCCCGCGGTCTGGCGCTCCGAATGGCGCTCCGAATGGCCGGACCTCTCCATCCACGAGATGCCGACGCTCGAGGGTGCGCTGCGCGAGGGGCATGTGAGCCTGTGGCCGGCGGGCGGGGACCTCGAACCCGCTCTGGCGGAGATCGGGCGCGGGGGTCTCGCGGTGCTCCCGCTCCGGGCGGACGGGCGGATGGTCGGGGTGTGCCTCGTGGGATGGGACGACGAGCACCGGTTCGACCCGGAGGAGCGGTCGCTGATGACCGCCGCCGCGGCCCTGGTCGGGCAGGCCCTGATGCGGGCCCACGCCATGGACGCCGGGCACGAACTGGCCACGATGCTCCAGCGCAGCCTGCTGCCGAGGAAGCTCCCCGAGCTGCCCGGCGGTGAGGCCGTCGCCCGCTACCTCCCGGCCACGGCGGGGCTCGAGGTCGGCGGCGACTGGTACGACGTCATCCCGCTCGGCGACGGCCATGTGGCCCTGGTCATCGGGGACGTGCAGGGTCACAGCGCCGGGGCGGCGACCATCATGGGCCAGATGCGCACGGCGGTCAGGGCGTACGCGGTGGAGGGGCACCCTCCGGACGTGGTCGTCGCCCGAGCCAACCGGCTGCTGGTGGGCATGGAGACCGATCTGTTCGCGACCTGCCTCTACGTGGACCTCGACATGGAGGAGGGCATCGCCCGGCTCGTACGGGCCGGGCATCTGCACCCGGTGATCCGGCATCCCGACGGCAGTACCGAGGAGCTGATGGTCGAGGGCGGCCCCCCGCTGGGCGTCCTCGCCGACGAGGAGTACCCGATGACGGAGGCGGGCCTGGTGCCCGGCACCCTGCTGATGCTGCTGACGGACGGGCTGGTCGAGTCGGCGGCCCTCACCCTGGAGGAGGGCATGCGGCGGGTGTGCGACACGCTCGCCACGGCGGACCCCTCCGACGCCGGGCGGGTGGCCGACGAGCTGGTCGTGGCGGTGAACCGGCGCGACGACGACGTGGCCCTGCTGCTGCTCCGTTACGACGGCACCCGGGTCCGGCCGATGAGGACCCACTGGACGGTGTGGCGGCTGCCCAACGCCGTGATGCACGCCCGGCGTTTCACGGCACGGACCCTGCGTTCCTGGGGCGTGGAGGAGGAGCTGGAGGAGGCGCTGCTGGTGGTGTCCGAACTGGTCACCAACGCCATCGCCCACACGCAGGGCGAGGTGCGGCTCGATCTCACACTGTCCGCCGACCGGTTGCGGATCGCGGTGAACGACGCCTCTCCCCGCAGCCCCGTCAAGCCCGCCGACCAGGACTGGGAGGCGACCGGCGGCCGCGGGCTGCTCATCGTCGAGGCCACGACCGCGTCGTGGGGCGCGGTGCCGCTCAGTGGTGGCAAGCAGGTGTGGGCGGAGATTGCGCTGGCGCCGCGCGAGCGGGTGGCCAAGGCGCGCTGAGCCGGAAACACCGGCGGCGGTGTGGAGGAACGGACGAAGGAGCAGAAGAAGCAGGGGCGCGCCCGGCAGTGGGCGATCTGCCCGGTCGTCCGGCACGGCGCGGCTCGATCCCACCGTCCCGGTGCTCCGCGCCGTCGACCCGGGGATCTCCGCTTCCGGCCTGGTTCTCGGTGCCGTGGTGCCGCGTCCGCGCGGGCTACCAGGGCAGCGGCTGCTCGGTCCAGATGACCTTGCCGCTACCCGTGTAGCGGGTGCCCCAGCGCGCGGCGAACCGGGAGACGAGGAACAGCCCCCGGCCGCCCTCGTCGGTGGTGGTGGCCCGGTGCAGACGGGGGGCGGTGCTGCTGCCGTCGGAGACCTCGCAGATCAGGGAGCGGTCGCGGATCAACCGCACCGTGATCGGTCCGCCGGCGTGGCGGATGGCGTTGGTGACCAGTTCGCTGAGGATCAGTTCGGTCGTGAACGCCTCCTCCGCCAGCCCCCAGTCCTCCAGGGTCCGGGCGGCTTCGGCACGTACCCGGGCCACTTCGGACGGTTCCACCGGCACGTCCCAGGTGACGGCGCGGTTGCCGCCCAGCACCCGGGTGCGGGCGACGACCAGGGCCACGTCGTCACTGGGACGCTCCGGCAGCAGGGCGTCCAGCACCGCGCGACAGGTCTCCTCCGGCGTTCCGCCGGCGTGGGCGAGCGTGCGGCGCAGCAGGTCCAGACCCTCGTCGATGTCGCGGTGCCGGTCCTCCACCAGGCCGTCGGTGTAGAGCACCAGGCTGCTGCCCTCGGAGAGATGCAGTTCGCTGGACTCGAACGGGAGTCCGCCGAGGCCGAGGGGCGGCCCGGCCGGCACCCCGGGGAACTCGACCTCGCCGTCGGGGTGCACGATGACCGGCTCCAGATGTCCAGCGCGGGCCACGGTGCACAGCCGTGACATGGGGTCGTAGATCGCGTACAGACAGGTGGCGCCGGTGAGCGCGGTGACCGACCCGTCGGTGTCCTCGTCCTGGTCGATGCGCGAGACCAGTTCGTCCATGTGCCACAGCAGCTCGTCCGGCGGCAGGTCGAGGGTGGCGAAGTTGTGGACGGCGGTGCGCAGCCGCCCCATGGTCGCCGCGGCATGGAGGCCGTGGCCGACGACGTCCCCGACCACGAGGGCGACCCTGGCACCCGGAAGCGGGATCACGTCGAACCAGTCCCCGCCGACCCCGCCGACCCCGCCGAGTCCGGCCTGGGCGGGGAGGTAGTGGTAGGCCACGTCCAGGCCGGTCTGCTCGGGCAGGACCCGCGGAAGCAGGCTCCGCTGGAGGGCGACCGCCATCGAGTGCTCGCGGGTGTACCGGCGGGCGTTGTCGATGTTCACCGCGGCACGGGCGACCAGCTCCTCCGCGAGCGACACGTCGTCGTCGTCGAAGGGCTCCGGCTTCTGGGAGCGCCAGAACGTGGCGACGCCCATCGTCACGCCGCGGGCCCGCAGCGGAGCAGCGATCATGGAGTGGATGCCGTAGCCGACGAGTCGGTGGGCCCGGGCCGGTTCCTGTTCCTGCCACCCCGAGAACGCGGCCAGGTCGGCCTCCAGGATGGTCTTGCCCCGGGCGTACGCGACGGCCTGGGGGGTGGTGGGGACGAAGTGGATCAGTCGGCCGGACGGGTAGAGCGGGGTGTCGTGACGGACGCCGGTGAAGGCGATGCGGCGCATGTCCGTTCCGGTCTCCGCCGGCTCGTCCCCGCTGAGCACGGGATCGGGGAGATCGACGGTGACGTAGTCGGCGAACCGGGGGACGGCGAAGTCGGCCAGCTCCTGCGAGGTCCGGACCACGTCGAGGGTGGTGCCGATCCGGATGCCGGCGTCGTAGACGAGTCGCAGACGGCCCTGCGCGGTGTCGGCACGGCCGCTGAGGGCCCGCAGCTCGGTGGTGTCCCGCAGGGTGGCCACGGTGCCGCAGGGCCCCGAGCCGTCCGGCTGCGGGCCCATGGCGCGCTGGTTCACCGCGACCAGTTGGTCCTCGATGACGTGCACCTCGTCGCTCGCCGGGCGGCCGGACTCCAGGAGCCGGGCGATCTCGGGGTCCATGGCGATGTCGCAGACGGGTCGCCCCTGGGCGTCCGGGGGCAGCGCGAGCAGCCGTCGTGCCTCGTCGTTGACGAGCACCAGCCTGCGGTCCTCGTCGACGATCAACACGCCCTCCCGCACGGCGTGCAGGACCGCGTCGTGGTGCTCGTACATCCGGGTCATCTCGGTGGGCCCCAGGCCGTGGGTCTGGTGTCGCAGCCGCCTGCTGATCAGCGCGGCCCCGGAGGTGGCGACGACCAGGGTGAACGCCGCGGCACCGAGCAGGAGGGGAAGCTGGTCCTGGGCTCCGCCGGCCCGCTCCACCGCGATGCCGGCCGCCACGAGACCGATCACCTCGCCGTTCGCGTCCGTCACGGGCGCGACGCTGCGGATCGAGGGGCCGAGAGTGCCGGTGACGGTCTCGGTCACCGTGCCGCCGGCCGCCGCCGGGGCGATGGTGCCGATGTACTTCCCGCCGATCTCCTCCGGATTCGGGTGGGTGTACCGGGTGCCGTCCGGGGCCATCACCACGACGAAGTCGACGCCGGAGGTCTTCCTCGCGGCCTCGGCCTTGCGCTGCAGCACCGCGCTCGGGTCGGGGCCGCGCAGCGCTTCCTTGACGCCCGGTGCGGTGGCGTACGTCTGGGCGACGGCGACCGACCGCTTGCGCGCCTCCCGCTCGCCGTCCGACCGAGCCTGCAGGAGCAGTGCGGCGACGGCGGCGGCGACGAGCAGCAAAGCCACCGTCACCTGCAGGACGAACACCTGACTGGCGACGGTGCGCGCGCTCATCATGGAGCGGAGACGGCCGAGAAGTCCGGCCATGCTCCTATCTAACACCGGGCGGCTACGGCGGGCGACCGCGTCGGCCTGCCGTAGCCGCCGTCGCGGGGCGCCCCGGCGGGAGGGGAGGTGCCGCCGCGAGGGGTCTCCGGTGCGGCCGTGGTGCGCGGGTGGCGCGGGTGGTGACGGGGACGTGCCCGGGCTCGAACCAACCGGCGGATCCCGTCCGTGCCGGACGCCCTCGGGACCCTGCCCGTCGCGGGCGGACGCGACGGGCAGTGGCCGCCGCGTGACGGCGGCCACCCCCGTCACCCTCTTGCCGGCCGTGCCGGCACCGGCGCGCGTCAGTTCACGCCGGTCCCCTCTCAGGACCCGGATCCCCCGTACCACGGTCCCACGCCCTCGACGCCCTCCGGTCCCCCGCCCTTCCGGGCCCCGTGACCCGTCCCGGCCCATCGGCCCCTCAGCCCCTCAGCCCCTCAGCCCCTGGTCAGCCGCAGCGTCACGAGCTCGAACGGGCGCAGGTCGAGGGACACCGTGTCGCCGGTGCGCTCCAGCGTCCGGTCCTCGGCCCCCGGACGCTCCAGCAGGTCCGTCGCCAGCGCTCCCGCCAAGGGGAAGCCTGCCGTCAGCCTCGCGCGGGCACGCCCACCGCGCGACTCGTGGAAGCGGACCACGACATCGCCGCTGCCGTCGTCGGCGAGCTTGACCGCCGTCACCACCACCGCGTCGTCGTCCACCGCGACAAGCGGCGCGACGACCGCGTCCGCACCCGTCACCCGCCGCTCCGGAAGGTTCACTCGGTACCCCTCGCGCACCGCGTCGCCGATCGTCGCGCCCGGTGCGAGAGCGTGCCGGAAGCGGTGGACCCCCTGGTCGGTCTCCGGATCGGGGAAGCGCGGAGCGCGCAGCAGGGACGTCCTGAGTGTGGTCGTCGTACCGGAGTCGGTGGTGCGGACGGTACGGGTCACGTCGTGGCCGTACGTGGAGTCGTTGACCAGCGCCACGCCCCAGTCCGGTTCGCCGATGTGGACGAAGCGGTGGTTGCATGCCTCGAACTTGGCCGCCTCCCAGCTGGTGTTGGTGTGCGTCGCCCGGTGGAAGTGGCCGAACTGGGTCTCGGACGCGTACCGCTCGGCGTGCACGTCGAGCGGGAAGGCCAGCTTGAGGAACTTCTCGGTCTCGTGCCAGTCGACTTCGGTGTCGATGTCGAGCCGCTTGGCGCCGGGCGCGAGCGACAGCACCTGGCGCACCTCGGACGCTCCGAAGGAGCGCACGATCCGCACGGCGGCCGCGCCGGGTTCCACGGCGCCTTCCGGACCGGCGGCACCTTCCGGACCGGACTGCTCCACGAGATCAGCCTCCACCAGGTCCGTCACGGTGTTCCGGTAGAACTCGTCCACGTCCCACGCGTCCCACATGTTCGGGAAGTCCGGGTGCAGTTGCAGCAGGTTGGCGGCTTCCCCCGGCGGGACGGTCTCCCGCTCGGCGCCGATGTCGTACACGGAGACGACCAGGCCCCGTCCGTCGATCTCCACTCGGAGCAGTCCGTTGTCGAGGACGTATCCGCCGCCCTCGCGCGGCTGCAGATGCGCCGCGCCGCCGCCGGTCGGCCGAGCGGCACCGCCCGCCGCGACCCCGTGCCGTGCGTGCGGGGCGGAGTTGAAGACCAGCTCGGCGGAACCGTCGCCGGCGAGGGCACGCTGGGCGGCGTCGACGAGGGCGTTCAGCTCCTCGGCGACCGCGGCGTACGTCCGCTCGGCCTCGCGGTGCACCCAGGCGATGGACGAGCCGGGGAGGATGTCGTGGAACTGGTGCAGCAGCACCGTCTTCCAGATCCGGTCGAGCCGTTCGTACGGGTACGGGAACCCGGTCCGCACCGCGGCCGTCGCGGCCCACAGCTCGGCCTCGCGCAGCAGGTGCTCGGAGCGGCGGTTGCCCCGCTTGGTCCTCGCCTGGCTGGTCAGCGTGGCCCGGTGCAGTTCGAGGTACAGCTCGCCGACCCACACCGGCGGATTCTCGTACTCGGCCTCGGCCTTGGTGAAGAACTCCCGAGGAGTCTCCCAGACCACGGTCGCCGCGCCTTCGAGGTCCCGCATCCGGGCGGCCTTGGCGACCATTTCCCGGGTGGTGCCGCCGCCCCCGTCACCCCAGCCGGTGGGCGCGAGCGAGTGCCGGGCGACGCCCTTGTCCTTGAAGTTCCTCGCGGCGTGGGCGATCTCGCTGCCCTTCATGGAGCAGTTGTAGGTGTCCACCGGAGGGAAGTGGGTGAAGATCCGCGTCCCGTCGATGCCCTCCCACTGGAAGGTGTGGTGCGGGAACCTGTTCGTCTGCGACCAGGAGATCTTCTGGGTGAGCAGCCGCCTGGAGCCGGCCGCCCTGATGATCTGGGGCAGCCCCGCGGCGAACCCGAACGTGTCCGGGAGCCAGGCCTCGTCGTTCTCGATGCCGAACTCGTCCAGGAAGAACCGCTTGCCGTGGACGAACTGACGCGCCATGGCCTCCGATCCGGGCATGTTGGTGTCGGACTCCACCCACATCCCTCCCGCCGGCACGAACCGGCCGTCGGCGACGGCCTTCTTCACCTTGGCCCACACCTCCGGCCGGTGCTCCTTGACCCAGGCCCACTGCTGCGCCTGCGACATGGCGAAGACGAAGTCGGGCTCGTCCTCCAGCAACGCCGTCATGTTGGAGGCGGTGCGGGCGACCTTGCGCACGGTCTCCCGCAACGGCCAAAGCCAGGCGGAGTCGATGTGGGCGTGGCCTACGGCGCTGATGCGGTGCGCCGAGGGCTGGGCGGGGGTGGCCAGTACCCGCTCCAGGCGGGCCCGGGCGGCGGCAGCGGTGCCGGGGACGTCCTGCAGGTCGACGGCGTCCAGGGCCCGGTCGACAGCCCGCAGGATCTCCCAGCGCCGGGCGGAGTCCGCCGGGAGCTCCTCCATCAGCTCGCCCAGCACCTCCAGGTCCATCACCAGCTGCCAGACGTCCTCCTCGAAGACGGCGAGGTCCATCCGGCTCAGCCGGTACTGCGGCTCGGTGCCGGCGGTCTCCCTGTCCCCCAGCGGGGTGGGGAGGAACGGGTGGTAGTCGAGGATGACGGGGTTGGACGCCGCCTCGATGTGCAGCCGCACCTGCTCGCCGCCCTCTGCGGGCGCCGCGATCCGGACCCACTGGTTGCGCGGGTTCAGTCCCTTCACCGGGGTGCCGTCGGGCCGGTAGACGAGCCCTTCGCACTGGAACCCGGGCATGTTCTCGTCGAAGCCGAGGTCGAGGACCGCCTCGACCGTCCTCCCCGCCCACTCGGCCGGGACGGTCCCGGTCACCCGGAACCAGCTGGTCCCCCACGGCGCGCCCCACCTCGTGCCGACGCTGATCGGCGAGGGCTCGGCGGCCAGCCCTTCGGCGACCGGTACGGGCTCACCGGGGGCGTTCCAGACGGCCACGTCCAGCGGGACGGACGCGGAGTACACGGCGGGTCGGATGCGTTCGTCGAGGACGCGCTTCAGTCGGGCCTCGACCAGGCTGCGGTCGTCATGCATGAGGGCTGCTCCGTAAGGGGTTCGGAATGCGGGGGCGGGTGTCACCAGCGGTGGACGACGGCTGCGGCCGGCGAGACGGGCTCTCCGTGGCAGGTCGGGGATCCAGGGCCGGTACGGGGGGGGTCGCGGACCCCTCTCACACGTGGTGACCGGTGGTCGCGACCGGCCGGGCACGACGGCACCCGGACCTGCCGCCGCCCCGGGGCGGGCGCCACGGGGACGGCGAACGGTGCACGTCCGCAGGGGCCGTGCGGGCCATGCCTACCGTGAGGGCCGTGCGGGCCGTCATCGGACCTCGTCCGGGGTGACGACCTCGGTGATGCCTCGGGCTGCCAGATGCCCGGTCTCGCCCGCCCTGCTCGCGAGGACGGCGGCGGGCCGGACCCCGTCCGCGGTGAGCCGGGCGAAAGCCTCGAAGACGGCTCCGCCCGGCGCGCAGACCGAGCGCCGCGGGGCGGTGTCGTCGTCGCCCGCGTCGACGACGAGCGCCGTGGTGCGCGGGGCGGGCCGGTGCGGACGTTCCCGCTGCTCGCGGACGATGCGGGCGATCGTCCGTCCGGCCGGCTTGACCTCCCGGTCGCTGGTCATCAGGCCCAGGCTGTACTCGAGTTCGGGGAAGTCGGCCAGGGAGCGCGACACGTCGTGCGAGCACCACCAGGTGACGCCCCACAGGTCTTGGCAGTCGAGGGCGTTGGCCACGGTCGCCTCGGTGAAGGTGTCCGCGTGCTCGGCGGGCACCAGCGGTGCGGGCGCGCCGACCTCCTGCAGCCACACCGGGCGGTGCGGATCGTCCGCCCACGCCTTGGAGAGCTCGACGAGGTACGCGGCGTGGTGCTCGGTCGCCGTGCCCGTGCGGCCGTGGCGCTGGGCCGTGCCGTTGAAGACCCAGGAGTGCACGGCGGTGACGGCGCCCAGCCGGGCCGAGTGCGCGGGTGTGAACGGCTGGTCGTCCTGGTACCAGGCGGCGTCGTACTCGGCGTGCAGGTGCAGTCCGCCCGGCGCGCCCTCCTCGCAGGCGGCCAGCAGCAGACCCAGCCACCGCTCAGCCTGCTCCGGTGTGATCCGGTCGGGGTCCGGGTGCGGACCGGCGGAGAACTGGTTGACCTCGTTGCCGATGGTCATGCCGATGAAGTTGGGTCGGTCGGCGAGGGCTTGGGCGAGCGTGCGCAGATACTCGGCCTGGCCCGTCACCACGTCCGGATCCGTGAAGATGCTGCGGCGGTGCCAGGTCCGTGTCCAGGACGGCAGGAAGTCGAAGCTCGACAGGTGCCCCTGCAGTCCGTCGACGCTGACGTCCAGCCCACGCTCCGCGGCCGCGTCGGCGAGCAGGACGAGCTGCTCCACGGCCCGCGGGCGGATCAGGGTGCGGTTGGGCTGGAAGACCGGCCACAGCGGGAAGACCCGGACGTGGTCGAGGCCCAGTGACGCGACGGAGTCCAGGTCGCCGCGTACGGCGTCGAGGTCGAAGTCGAGCCAGTGGTGGAACCATCCTCGGCTCGGAGTGTAGTTGGCGCCGAAGCGCACGCGTGAGGTCATGTGTGTCAGGGGCTCCTCGGAGGGTTCGGGGGACGGGACGGTTCGGCGGGCCGGTCGCGTGGACGGTGCGTCAGCCCTTGACCGCGCCCTCGCCCACGCCCCGGAAGAAGTAGCGCTGGAGGCATGCGAACAGGACGATCAGCGGCAGCACGGCGATGATCGTGCCCGCCGCGACGAGGCGTTCGTCGTTCGCGAAGGTGCCGTGCAGGTAGTTGAGCCCGATGGTCAGGGTGAAGTTCTGCGGATCGCTGAGCACGATCAGCGGCCACAGGAAGTCGTCCCAGGCGCCCATGAAGGCGAAGATGGCGACGACCGCCAGGGTGCCCTTGACCGAGGGCAGCGCGATCCGCGCGAACCGCTGCCAGACATTGGCCCCGTCGACGAACGCGGCCTCTTCCACCTCGTAGGGCAGATTGAGGAACGCGTTGCGCATCAGCAGCACGTTCAGCGCCGAGACCGACAGCGGCAGCACCACACCGACGAGGGTGTTGTTCAGTCCGAGCTCACGCATGGTCGTGAACTGGGCGATGATGATGCCCTCGACGGGCACGAGCATCGCCAGGACGAACGCGACCGTGGCGGCCTTGCGGCCCCGGTAGCGCAGCCGGGCGAGGGCATAGCCGGCGAGTGCCGCTCCCGCGCAGTTGGTCACCACGTTGGCCACCGCGACGGTGAGCGAGTTGAGCGCGTAGTCCCACACGGGGATGGTCGCGGCGACACGGCTGTAGTTGGCGAGCGTGGGCTGCTCGGGAAGGAAGCTCGGCGGGGAGCTGAAGATGTCCTCGTGCGGGCCCTTGAGCGAGGTGGCCAGCTGCCACAGGAACGGCCCGACGGTGAGCGCGAGGACGGCCAGCAGCAGCACGTAGCGCAGCGCGACCTCCCAGACGGGCATCCGGCGCCCGCTCTCCCGGCCGCCGCGGACGCGCCCCCGCTCCGCACCCTCCTCCTGCCGTTCCACAGCGTCCTTCCATCGGTCCGAGCGGTCCTTCCGCCGGCTCATGCGCCCTCCTTGCGGTCGGCGCGCAGCACCAGCAGCATCAGCGCGACCGTGACGGCGAAGACGACCACCGAGATCGCCGAGGCATAGCCGACCCGGCCGCTCAGTCCGGTGCCGGTGCGCTGGACGAGCATGACGAGGGTGGTGTCCTCGCCCGCGGGGCCGCCGTCGGGGCCGGCCATCAAGTACACCTCGGAGAAGACCTTGAAGGCCGCCACCGAGGAGAGCGCCCCCACCAGCACCATCGTGGAGCGGACCGCGGGAAGCGTGACGGCGAGGAACCGGCGTACGGCCCCCGCGCCGTCCACGGACGCCGCCTCGTGGAGCTCGCGCGGGACGTTCGCCAGCGCCGCGAGATAGATGATCATGTAGTAGCCGAGGCCCTTCCAGACCGTGACCGCCATGGCGCTCAGCAGGAGCAGCCACTGGTCGCTGAGGAAGCCGACCCGGCCGACGCCCACCGCCTCCAGCACCGAGTTCACCAGCCCGCGTTCGTCCAGCAGCCACACCCAGATCAGGCCGACCACCACGATGGAGGCGACGACCGGGGTGTAGAAGGCGGAGCGGAAGAACGAGATGCCGGGGATCTGCTTCTGCACGAGCAGTGCCAGCAGCAGCGGCAGGACCACCAGTGCGGGCACGACGCCGAGCACGTACAGCGTGCTGTTGCGCAGGCCGGTCCAGAACATCTCGTCCCCGAGCATCTCCCGGTAGTTGTCCAGTCCCACGAACCGGCCGGGCAGCAACGTCCTGCGATCCGTCAGGGAGTTGGCCACCGTGGAGAGGAACGGATAGAGACTGAAGGCGCCGGCGACCAGCAGCCCGGGGGCAGCGAACAGCCAGGGGCTCGTGGGCAGATGCCGTCTGATACGGCTTCGTCCGTCCCGTGGCCGGCGACCGGGCGGGGGGCTCTTCGGTGCGCGCCGCTCCGCCGTGCTGCCGGCGGTCGCCGTCGAGGACGCGATGGGGGTCGTCATGGCCCGGTCCCTGCTCGTCCGGATCTCAGCTCTGCCTCAACAGCCGGTCGCACGCCTTGACAGCGTTGTCAAGAGCTTCCTCGGGGCTCTCCTTGCCCTGGAGCGCCCTCGCGACGGCGTTGCGCAGCTCGGTCTTCATCTGGTCGCTCATCAGCACCGGGGTGTAGTTGACCGCGGTCTTCAGGGACTTGGCGGCCGCGATCCGCACCCGCGTCCCGTCGGTGCCGTCCTCCTTGGTGAAGTACGGGTCGTCGAGGGAGCCGGCGGTGCTCGGGAAGATGGCGACCTGCTTGGCGAACTCCATCTGGTGACGGGCGTCGGTGACGAAGTGCGCGAAGGCCACGGCGGCCGGCGCCCGCTCGGTCCGGGCGTTCACCATGACCCCCATCACGTACATGTTGTCCTTTCCGGTGCTGCTGATCTGCTCGGTGATCCCGATGTTCTCGTACAGGGCCGGGGCGTCCTTCCTGAACTTCTCCAGGTCCAGGGCGGAGCCCGGGTTCATCGCCACCGCCTGGGTGAGGAACTTCTTGCCGGCCGACTCGGGCGTCGCGGTGAGCGCCTGCGGGTCGAGCGCCTTCGCCTCGTACAACTCCTTGTACCTGGTGAGCAGTTCGACACCCTTGGCGTCGTTGAAGGTGAAGGCCGTACCCTCCTCGTTCATCAGCCGCACGCCGTAGCGGCCGAAGTCCTCGATGGTGGGGATGTTGGCCAGCGTGGCGATCCTGCCCTTGCTCTCCTCGGCGATCCGGAGCGACTGCTCGAAGAGCTCGTCGTACGTCGTGGGGGGCCTTTCCGGGTCGAGCCCGGCCTCCTCGAAGAGGCGCTTGTTGTAGAACAGCGGGCCGGTGTTGAGGTACCAGGGGAAGGCGTACGTGCCCTCCGTCCCCGGGATCCGGTGACCGGCCCAGGCACCCGGCAGGTACTCCTTCTCGTACTGCGCGGCCGCCTTGTCGAGGTCGAGGGCGAGACCGGCCTTGGCGAGCGGGGCGAGCAGGTCCGGTGAGACGTTCACGACGTCGGGGAGGGTGCCGCCGGCGGCGTCGGCGCTCAGCTTGTCGGCGTAGCCCTCGGCGGGCTGATCGATCCACTTCACCTCCGTGCCGGGGTACTTCTTCTCGAACTCGGCGATGAGGCCGGTGAAGTAGGGCTTGAAGTTGGCCTGCAGGTTCCAGGTCTGGAACGTGATGCTGCCCTGGACCTTGCCGGAGGCGTCCGCCGCGCCCCCGCCGCCCGACCCGCCTCCACAGGCGCTGAGCGGCAGGACGACGGCGAGGGCGGCGGCAGCGGCGGCTGCTCTGCGGGCGGTACGGCGGGGGATGGGCACGGTGGATCGGCTCCTTTGCTCGGCCGGACGTGACGGCGGCATCCGGCGCACGGGGCGCCGCGGACGTTTGGGAGCAGACCCTGCATTGCGTTCCCGGGAAAAGTCAATGCATTGACTCGACGAATCCTATCGACCCGGCATCACCGCAGTTCAGCGACCTGTACATACAAGGTTGCCTGATCGACTAATGCGCTTTAGGGTGCAACCACTCAAGCGCATTAGTACACTGAGGGACCGAGGTCGGGAAAGGGGCACGGATGGGAGCGGATCCCCCGTCCGCCAAGGACGCGTCGCAGCGCCGGCGGGTGCCGGCCCGCCGGCCGACGATGAAGGACATCGCCCGGCGGGCGGGGGTCTCGGAGAGCGCCGTGTCGTTCGCGCTCAACGATCGGCCGGGCGTCTCCGAGATCACCCGCGACCGGGTGCGCCGGGTCGCCGAACAGCTGGGCTGGCGGCCGAGCACCGCCGCCCGCGCACTGTCCGGTGAGGGCGCGGCGACGGTGGGCCTGGTGGTCGCACGGCCCGCGGGTACGCTCGGCGTCGACTCGTTCTTCCTCCAGCTGGTCTCCGGCATCCAGGAGGTGCTGTCGGAGCGCCATCTCGGTCTGCTCTTCCAGGTGGTGGAGGACGTGGGCGCCGAGTGCGCGGTCTACCGCCGCTGGTGGGCCGAGCACAGGGTGGACGGAGTCCTGGTCGTCGACCCGCGGACCGACGACCCGCGGCCGGCGCTGCTCGACGAACTCGGCCTGCCGGCCGTGGTGATCGGCGGTGCCCCCGAGGAGGGCGGTCCGGCTCTGTCCACCGTGTGGGCGGACGACACCGGCGCGATGGCGTCCGTCGTGGACCGGCTCCATGCGCTCGGGCACCGGCGGATCGTGCACATCGCCGGACTGCCCGGTCTCGCGCACACCGAGCGGCGCATCCGCTCACTGCGCGCCGAGGCCGCGCGGCTGGGGCTGACCGAGGTCCGTTCCGTCACCACCGACTACTCGGACGCGGAGGGCGCCGCGGTCACCCGCGGAGTGCTCTCCGGCGACGCGCCGCCGACCGCTCTCGTGTACGACAACGACGTGCTGGCCGTGGCCGGCGTCGCCGCGGCGACGGGTCTCGGCTGGGGGGTGCCCGAGGACGTGTCGATCGTGGCCTGGGAGGACTCGGCGCTGTGCCGGCTGGTCGACCCGTGGCTCACCGCCCTCTCCCGGGACACCGTCTCCTTCGGCCGCATCGCGGCGGGCGAACTCACCGCGCTGCTCGACGGAGGCGCCGCTCGTACGGTCCGGGTGCCGGTTCCTGGCCTGATCGAGCGGGCCAGCATCGGTCCGGGTCCGGCGGCGGCCGGCCGCGGGTGACCGGGACGTCCCCCGGGCCTCAGGCGTCGGGCGCCGCCGCGCCGCGGGGCCGGCGCCGCCACCAGTGGTGGCGGCGCGGGTGCACGGCGCGGCCGAGCCGGCGGCCGATGAGGAGATAGCCCAGCACGGCACCCGTGGTGTTCAGGATGACGTCGTCGACGTCGAACGCACGGCCGGTGACCAGCGCGCCCTGGACGAGTTCCACCAGCGCCATGACCAGCGCCGTCGCCAGCAGCACCCGTAGGAGGCCGCGGGCCTTCGGCACCAGGACCGGGAGCAGCACGCCGAACGGGACGCCGAGCAGGACGTTGCCACCGAGCTGCTTGACGGTGTCGCGGAACGCCGGCTGGGACAGGTAGTCCCGGATGGACGCGCCCGGCCGGACGTTGCTGTGGGTGAGCGGTTCCGACGCGGCCGACGGCTCGAGGGTGAGCCGGGCGAGGACCACGCTGAAGCCGACGGTCGCCACGAACGCGGCAACCACGGCCAGTGCCCGCAGAGCGGGTGCCATCGGTTCCGCTCCCGGTGCCGGCCGGGCTCCGGTCTCCTTCGCCGCCGTGTCGTTGCCGCCGCTGCGCCTCATGGTCGCCTCTCCCCAGCCGTGTGGGCCCGCCAGTGCCCGCACCGGATACCCGCGCCCCGTGGGCTTCATGCGCCCTGCCGCGAGCCCTGCGCCCGCCCTCCACGAGCCCCCTTCCGGACGGCCGGCGGACGCCCGTCCGGTGGACAATGCGCTCATGAGGCTGGTGCTGACGTCGGACACCCATGTCCCCGCGCGGGCCCGGGAACTGCCGGGTGAGCTGCTGCGGCGGATCGAACGTGCCGACGTCGTGATCCATGCCGGCGACTGGGTGGACACCGCCACCCTGGACCTGCTCGAAGCCCGTGCGCGGCGGCTCGTCGCGGTGTACGGCAACAACGACGGTCCCGCACTGCGGGACCGGCTGCCGGAGGTCGCCCGGACGGAACTGTGCGGTCTGCGCTTCGGCGTCGTGCACGAGACGGGTCCCGCACAGGGCCGCGAACGGCGGTGCGCGGAACGGTTCCCCGACCTGGACGTCCTGGTGTTCGGCCACAGCCACGTTCCCTGGGACAGCACCGCCGAGGGCGGGCTGCGGCTGCTGAACCCCGGCTCGCCCACGGACCGGCGGCGGCAGCCGTACTGCACGTACATGACCGCCGTGGCGGCCCGCGGTCGGCTGACCGCGGTCGGACTGCACCGGCTGCCGCCACGGCGGCCGTGAGGATGCCCGCGCCGGGTCAGGCGCGGTGGAGCAGGGCTTTCATGGTGTCGAGCAGGGCCGTCTCCGGGTCGCGGACCGCACCCGGCGCGCGCCAGGCGACGAAGCCGTCGGGGCGCACCACCACGGCGCCCTCGTCGGTCGTGCCGTGCAGTTCGGCCCAGTCACCCGCTTCGGGTACGAGTTCCGCGTGCGGCTCAGCGCCGATCCGGTAGGCGTCCAGTGTGATGGACAGCTTCTCGGCCACCTTGGCGGCCGCCGTGTGCCACGGTGTGCCGCCGGAGCCGGTGAGCAGCACGAAGCTGCGCTCGTACAGGTCCAGCGTGGAGATCGTCCGCTCGCTGCCCTGCGGGTGCAGCCACATGTGCGGGGCGCGGGTGCCGGGGTCCCCGGAGAGGTCCATCCGATCGGGTACGACCGCCATGTCCGGATCGGCTCCGACGACGGCGCCGCGCGGATAGCGGTAGCCCATGGCGACGGTGAGCATGCCGCGCTGGCGGCCGCCGACCATCTCCGGTCCGGGGGTGTAGCCCGGATGGCTGTGCTCCGCCGACCGTGCCGAGGCGCGCTCGCTGGTGGCCTCGGCCACCGGCCGGCGCTCGGCCTCGTAGCTGCTCAGCAGCCCGGGACCCGCCGACCCGTCGAGGACGAGGGAGAGCTTCCAGGCGAGGTTGTGGGCGTCCTGGATGCCGGTGTTGGAGCCGAACGCGCCGGTGGGCGACATCTCGTGGGCGGAGTCGCCGGCGAGGAAGACCCGGCCCCGGCCGTACCGTTCCGCGACGCGTTCGGCCGCGTGCCACGGGGCCTTTCCGGTGATCTCCACGTCGATGTCCGGGGCCCCGACCGCGCGGCGGATGTGCGCGGCGCAGCGCTCGTCGGTGAAGTCCTCCAGCGTCTCGCCGGTGTCCGGCTGCCAGGGGGCGTGGAAGACCCAGTTCTCGGTGTTGTCCACGGGCAGCAGGGCACCGTCCGCACCCTCGGCGGTGAGGTAGCAGACGATGAAGCGCCGGTCGCCGACGATGTCCGCCAGCCCGCGTGAGCGGAAGGTGATGCTGACGTTGTGGAACAGGTCCCCGTGGCCCGTCTGGCCGATGCCGAGGTGCTGGCGGATCGGGCTGCGGGGCCCGTCGGCCGCGATCAGGAAGTCGGCGCGCACGGTCCTGCGCCGTCCCGACCCGCGTTCCTGCACGACGGCGGTGACGCCCTCCGCGTCCTGCTCGAACGAGACCATCTCGGTGGAGTAGCGCAGGTCGCCGCCGAGTTCGCGCGCGCAGTCCAGCAGCACCGGCTCGAGGTCGTTCTGGCTGCACACGCACCACCCGGACGGGCTGAAGCGGGCGATCCCGCCCCCGGGGTCGATCTCCTTGAGCAGCCACTCCCCGGCGTCGCCGTGGAGCGACGGGGTCTGGAAGATGCCGTGGTTGCCGGCGAGGAGGGACGCGGCCTCGTGGATCAGCGGCTCGGCACCCGCCACCCGGAACAGCTCCATGGTGCGGACGTTGTTGCCCCGGCCGCGCGGATGCCTCGACGTGCCCGCGTGTCTCTCCACCAGCATGTGCCCGACGCCGAGCCTGCCGAGGAACAGCGAGGAGGACAGCCCCACCAGGGAGCCGCCCACGATGAGTACCGGTACGCGCTCGTCGATGTGTTCTTCCATCAGTAGCTCCAGCTCCAGCCGCCGGTAGGGGGGAATGGAGTTTCCATGCCCTGGCGGGAGGGGCTCGATCGCCTGGTTCACCCACCTGGTTCACACATCTCGCGCCACCCGTGGTACCGGCACAGGATCGAAGCCTGAAACCCCCGAGCCGGCTTCGTGCACCGCACGCGGCGGCCCCACCGTCTCGAAGGAGATGCGTGCATCATGACAACGCTTTCCGAACGTATATCCCAGTCGGCCTTTGACGGCTCCAGGCTGCGTGTCGTACTGCTGCTGGACCTTCATGACGGCGCTCAGCAGAACTTCCTGAAGGCGTACGAGCACATGCGCAACCAGGTCGCGTCGGTGCCGGGCCACATCAGCGACCAGCTGTGCCAGTCGATCGAGAATCCCTCGCAGTGGCTGATCACCAGCGAGTGGGAGAGCGCACCGCCCTTCCTCGCCTGGGTGAACAGCGAGGAGCACGTCGAGACCGTACGGCCGCTCCACAACTGCGTCCGGGACACCCGCTCCCTTCGCTTCAGCGTGTTGCGCGAGACGGGCAAGCTGAACACCTCCGCAACCGCCGACGCCGTTCAGGGCGGACTGCAGCCGTTCCCCCGTGTGGGTGACAACGTGGTGCGCCACGCCCTCACCTTCACCGTGAAGCCGGGCACCGAGGCGCTCGTGGCCGACATCCTCGCGGGGTACCAGTCGCCGCAGGCGAAGGTCGACGAGCACACCCGGCTGCGCCGGACCTCGCTGTTCATGCACGGCAACCGTGTCGTGCGGGCCGTCGAGGTGGAGGGCGACCTGATGGCGGCGCTGCGTCACGTGGCCCGTCAGCCCGAGGTGCGTGCCGTCGAGGAGGCCATCAACCCCTATCTGGAGCAGGACCGGGACCTCAACGACCCGGACTCCGCACGGGTGTTCTTCACCCGGGCCGCGCTCCCCGCGGTGCACCACCTGGCCTCGGCGGGCACCGACGACGAGGCCGTCAAGCGGCACGCGCTCTACTACCCGGCCAAGCCCGGTTGCGGCATGGCGCTGGCGCGGCTGCTCGCCGGTCAGGACGAGGCGGCGGCGGGCGACCCGTCGACCCCGATCGACAGCAGCACGATCTTCCAGCGGGACGACATCGTCGTACGCCTGGTCGACGTGCGCGGCTCCGGTGACGCGGCGCCGCTGCAGGTGATCGGGGCGCACGGACCGCGCAAGGCGGCCATGCTGTCCCGCCTGCTGGACAGCGAGGCACTGGGCATCGACGCCCCGGCCACGGAGGAGGACATGTCCAAGCTCCTGTCGTCCGCGGACATGCGTCCGATCACCGACCGCCACGCCCCCTGACCCGTGCGGTCGGCCGCCCAGGCACCCGCACACCCCGACCGCCGGCGCCCCATCGCGCGGCCACGTGGAGGAACCCGTCATGACCACACCCCATCGCATCGTCGACCTCAGCGAGACCCAGCACAACACCAAACGCGGAGGCGATCTGCGCGCCATGCTCACGCCCACGGCGGTGGGCGCCACGAGCGGCTTCATGGGCCTGGCGACCGTCGAGCCCGGCGACCGCATCGGCGAGCACTACCACCCGTACTCCGAGGAGTTCGTGTACGTCGTGTGCGGCGAGATGGAAGTCGACCTCGACGACGAGACGCTGTCGATCCGGCCGGACCAGGGGCTGTTCATCCCGCCCTACGTGCGGCACCGGTTCCGCAACGTCGGCAGCACCCAGGCCCGGATGGTCTTCCACCTCGGGCCGCTGGCCCCGCGGCCGGAGCTGGGGCACGTCGACACCGAGGAGACACCGGTGGCGGAGGCCGCGGCGGCCCACCGGCCGCCGGAACGCACCGGGACGGCTTCATGACCCGGCGCGTGGCGGTCACCGGTGTCGGCATAGTCGCGCCGGGGGGTGTCGGGATACCGGCGTTCTGGGACCTCCTGGCCAACGGCCGTACGGCGACGCGCGGCATCACCCTCTTCGACCCGACCGGCTTCCGCTCGCGGATCGCCGCCGAGTGCGACTTCGACCCGAAGGAGCACGGTCTGGGGCCGGAGGAGGTGCAACGCGCGGACAGGTACGTCCAGTTCGCGATGGTCGCCGCCCGGGAGGCGCTCCGGGACGCCGGTCTCGACCCGGAGAAGGAGGACCCCTGGCGGATCGGGGTGTCGCTCGGCACCGCCGTGGGCGGCACCACCCGGCTGGAGCACGACTACGTCAAAGTCAGCAGTTCCGGCCGGCGCTGGGACGTGGATCCGAGCGAGGCGGAGCCGCATCTGCACCGGGCGTTCTCGCCCAGCGCCCTCGCCTCCGAGGTCGCCGAGCAGACGGGCGCCCACGGTCCGGTCCAGACCGTGTCCACGGGCTGCACCTCCGGCCTGGACGCGATCGGGTACGCCTTCCACGCGATAGAGGAGGGCAGGGTCGACGTGTGCGTGGCCGGCGCGTCGGACTCGCCCATCTCCCCCATCACCGTGGCGTGCTTCGACGCGATCAAGGCCACGTCACCCAACAACGACGATCCGGCCCACGCCTCCCGCCCCTTCGACGCACGCCGTGACGGGTTCGTCATGGGCGAGGGCGGAGCCGTGCTCGTCCTGGAGGAACTCGAACACGCGCGTGCCCGCGGTGCCACGGTGTACTGCGAGATCGGCGGCTACGCCACGTTCGGCAACGCGTACCACATGACGGGTCTCACCCGTGAGGGCCTGGAGATGGCGCGTGCCATCGACAGCGCCCTGGACCACGCCCGGATCGACGGGTCGGACATCGACTACGTCAACGCGCACGGCTCCGGTACGCAGCAGAACGACCGGCACGAGACGGCCGCGGTGAAGCAGTCGCTCGGTTCCCACGCGTACAAGGTCCCGATGAGTTCCATCAAGTCCATGGTGGGTCACTCGCTCGGGGCGATCGGGGCGATCGAGGTCGTCGCATGCGTGCTGGCACTGGCCAACCAGGTGGTGCCGCCGACGGCGAACTACGAGACCCCCGACCCCGAGTGCGATCTCGACTATGTGCCGCGCACGGCGCGCGCCCTCAAGCTGCGCAACGTGCTCTCGGTCGGCAGCGGATTCGGCGGGTTCCAGTCCGCCGTGGTCCTGACCCGGCCAGGAGGGAGGACACCATGAGTCCTCGGCAGGACCGGCGACCGGTCGTCACCGGAATCGGTGTCGTCGCCCCCAACGGGGTCGGTGCCGATGCCTTCTGGAAGTCCACACGGGAGGGCATCAGCGTCCTCGACCACATCACACGTGAAGGCTGCGACCACATGCCGGTCCGGGTCGCGGGAGAGGTCCGCGGCTTCGACCCCGAATCCCTGGTCGAGGAGCGCTACCTCGTCCAGACCGACCGGTTCACGCACTTCGCGATGGCCGCCGCCGACATGGCGCTGGCCGACGCGAGGATAACGTCGGGCGACTACAGCGACTCCCCGTTCGCCGTGGGCGTGGTCACCGCGGCCGGCTCAGGCGGCGGCGAGTTCGGCCAGCGGGAGCTGCAGCGGCTGTGGGGACAGGGTTCGCGCTATGTGGGCCCGTACCAGTCCATCGCCTGGTTCTACGCGGCGAGCACCGGTCAGATCTCCATCCGCGGCGGGTTCAAGGGCCCCTGCGGTGTGGTGGCCAGTGACGAGGCGGGCGGTCTCGACGCCCTCGCGCACGCGGCCCGGGCCATCGGCCGGGGCACGGACGCGGTCGTCATCGGGGCGGCGGAGGCGCCGCTCGCGCCGTACTCGCTGGTCTGCCAGCTCGGATACCGGGAACTCAGCACGAACGAGGACCCGGAACGGGCCTACCGGCCCTTCACCTCGGCCGCGAGCGGGTTCGTGCCCGCGGAGGGCGGGGCCATGCTCGTCGTCGAGGAGGAGTCGGCAGCCCGCCGGCGGGGCGCCGCGGTCCGCGCCGTCGTCGCCGGTCACGCGGCGACGTTCACCGGAGCCTCCCGGTGGGAGGAGTCGCGCGAGGGGCTGGCCCAGGCGATCCGGGGAGCCCTGGCGGAGGCCAGGTGCGCGCCCGAGGAGATCGACGTCGTCTTCGCGGACGCGCTCGGCATCCCGGACGCGGACCGTGCCGAGGCCCTGGCGCTCGCCGACGCGCTGGGGACCCACGGCCGGCGGGTGCCGGTGACCGCCCCCAAGGCCGGTACGGGCCGGGCGTACTGCGGAGCGCCCGTGCTGGACACGGCTGCCGCCGTGCTCGCTCTGCAGGACGGTGTCGTCCCGCCCACGCCCAACGTCTTCGACGTGTGCCACGAGCTCGAGGTGGTCACCGGCAGGCCCCGTCCTGCCGAGCTGCGCACCGCCCTGGTGCTGAGCCGAGGGCTCATGGGCTCGAACGCGGCGCTCGTGCTGCGGCACGGCGCCAACACCCGGTGAAGAACCGTGAGAAGGAGGACCTCATGACCATGCAGATCTCCAAGCTGACCATCGAAGAGCTGGCCGCTCTGATGAAGAAGGGCGCCGGCATCACCGTCGACCCCGCGGAGATGGGCGGCCGCCCCGAGGCGCGGTTCGACGAGTACGGCCTCGACTCCCTCGGTCTCCTCGGCATCGTCGGGGAGCTCGAGAACCGCTACGGCCGTGCGCTCCCCCAGGACGCGGACCGCTGCAAGACCCCGCGCGAATTCCTCGACCTCGTCAACAACTCCCTCATGGCAGGAGCCTGAAGTGTCCGGGCACACC
Organism: Streptomyces sp. HNM0645; assembly: GCF_030056615.1. Lineage (NCBI taxonomy): Bacteria > Bacillati > Actinomycetota > Actinomycetes > Kitasatosporales > Streptomycetaceae > Streptomyces > Streptomyces sp. HNM0645. Next base: position 122,794 of record NZ_JASHLT010000009.1, read on the forward strand.
GAGAACAAGATCGTCATCAACGCTCCCATGGACCTCGTCTGGGACGTCACCAACGACATCGAGAACTGGCCCCAGCTGTTCAGCGAGTACGCCTCCGTCGAGATCCTGGAGCGCGAGGGCAACCGGACGAAGTTCCGGCTGACCATGCACCCGGACGAGAACGGCACGGTGTGGAGCTGGGTGTCGGAGCGCGTCGTCGACCCGGGTGCGAGGACCGTCCGCGCCCGCCGGGTCGAGACGGGCCCCTTCCAGCACATGGACATCCACTGGAAGTACGCCCGGACTCCCGACGGCGTCCTCATGCACTGGACCCAGGACTTCGCGATGAAGCCGGACGCCCCGGTCGACGACGACTGGATGACCGACAACATCAACAAGAACTCCAAGGTCCAGATGGCCCTCATCAAGGAGAAGATCGAGCAGCGCGCCCGGGACCGCGGCACGCCGGTCTCGGTCCACTCCGACTGACCGTCCAGCGAAGGGATCCCCCTCGATGCACCACGCCCTCATCGTCGCCCGTATGGCACCGGACTCGGCCCATGACATCGCCAAGGTGTTCGAGGCCTCCGACCGGGGCGAACTGCCCGACCTGGTCGGGGTGACCCGGCGCAGCCTCTTCCAGTTCGGCGATGTCTACCTCCATCTGATCGAAGCCGACCGGCCGCCGGGGCCGGCGGTGGCCAAGGTGGCGGGCCATCCCGAGTTCCGTGACATCAGCGACAAGCTCTCCGCGTACGTCAGCGCGTACGACCCGGAGACCTGGCGCAGCCCGAAGGACGCCATGGCCCACGAGTTCTACCGCTGGGAGCGAGCGGCGAAGGGATGACCACGACGAGTCGCCGGCTCCGCGTGCGGACGCGGAGCCGGCGAGGGGGAGGGAGCCCGGCGGTCAGCCGCCGGGGGTGACGCTGTCGAACGCGTGGAGGTACGCGTTGACCGGACGGACGTCGCCGACGACGAGACCGGCGTCCGCCATCCTGGCGGTCATGCTCTGGCGGGTGTGCTTCGCACCACCCACGTTGAGGAGCAGCAGCAGGTCCATCGACGTGGTGAACTTCATCGACGGGGTGTCGTCGACGAGGTTCTCGATGACCACCACCCTGGCCCCCGGACGAGCGGCCGAGACGACGTTGCGGAGGGTTCTGCGGGTGCTGTCGTCGTCCCATTCCAGGATGTTCTTGATGATGTAGACGTCGGCCTCGACCGGGATGGCTTCCCGGCAGTCGCCGGGGACGATGGTGACCCGGTCGGCGAGGGCCCCGCCGTCCCGCAGCCGGGGATCGGCGTTGGCCACGACGCGCGGCAGGTCCAGCAGCGTGCCCCTGAGGCCGGGGTTCTTCTCCAGCAGACTCGCCAGGACGTGGCCCTGGCCACCGCCGATGTCCGCGACGGTGGCCGCTCCCGTCAGGTCGAGCAGTTCCGCCACGTCGAGCGCGGACTGCATGCTGGAGGTGGTCATGGCCTGGTTGAAGACGTGCGCGGACTCGTGCGCGTCCTCGTGGAGGTGGTCGAAGAAGCCCTTGCCGTACAGGCCCTCGAAGACGCTCCGGCCCGTCCGTACCGCCTCGTCGAGGCGGGGCCAGGCGTCCCAGGTCCACGGTTCGGTGCACCACAGGGAGATGTACTTCAGGCTGTGCGGGTCGTCCTCCCGCAGCAGCCGTGACATCTCGGTGTGGGCGAACGTGCCGTCCGCGTGTTCGGTGAAGATGCCGTAGCAGGTCAGCGCGCGCAGCATCCGCCGCAGTGCCCGGGGGTCGGCCTCGACGGCCGCCGCCAGGTCCTCGGCGGTGGCCGGTGTCTCGCCCAGCGCGTCCGCGACGCCGAGCCGGGCGGCGGCCCGTACGGAGCCGGCCAGGGCGGCGCCGAAGACGAGCTCCCTCAGCCGCATGGACGGCGGGGTGGCGGTGCGGACGGTGGAACCCGCGGTGTCCGCGGCCGCGCCGGTCGTGCCGGTCGTCATGCGCACTTCCCCGCCTTCTCGGACAGGCGGCAGTAGTTGCCGGAGAAGGTGTTGCCGGTGCCGGTGTCCCGGTTGGCGAGGTCCGCCGGACGGTTGGCCACCAGCATGTTGTCCTTGATGACGTTGCCGCTGTTGGGGGCGCCCACGATGCTCTTGAAGAGCACGATCCCGCCGGAGAACGGGGAGGTGCCGACGTTGCTCCAGACGGCGTTCGACGCGACGGTGGCGCCCTCGACGCCGGTGAGGACGATGCCGGCGCCCTGGATCCTCGGGAGCCGTGCGGTCTTGGCGCAGGACTTGTTGTTGTGGTGCACGCGGTTGCCGCGCACGGTCAGGTCGCCCGTCCGGGGGACACCCTCGTCGCCCACGACGAACATGCCCGCGCAGTTGCCGGTGACGACGTTGTTGTTCACGTACAGGTTCCGCAGGCGCCGGACGGTGATGCCGATGCGGTTCCCGGCCAGCAGGTTGTCCATGACCACGGTGCGGCGGGTGTTGACGGCGCCGGCCTCGGTGTCGATGGTGTTCGACACGAAGATGCCCGACTCCGCGTTGTCACGGGCTGCGTTGCCGCGGATCTCGGACCGCAGGGAGCGCTCCTGGGCGATGCCCCAGTTGCCGTTCCCCATCGCGGTGACGCCGCGGATGCTCAGCTTGTTGGTGCGCGAGGCCCAGATGCCGTTCTTCTTGAACCGCGACACCGTCAGCGAGTGGACCCGGACGTTCGTGGCGGGCCTGGCGTCGGTCCCGATGACGCAGATGCCGTTGCCGCCCACCCCGCAGATGTGCGTCGGCTTGGCCGTGGAGGGCATGAGGACGGTCCGCTCGCCCGCGCCGCGCAGCGTCAGGTCGGACTTCCTGATGATGACGCTCTCCCGGTAGACGCCGGGGGCGATGTCGATGGTGTCGCCGGGGCGCGCCCGGTCGACCGCGAGCTGGATCGACTCGCCGGGGACCACGTCGTAGGTGGTGCGGGCGCCTGCCGGTGCCGCCACGCCCAGCCCCGAGGTCACCATCAGAGCGACACAGCCGAGGTACATGAACTGTCGTTTCGTCATGAGCTCAAATTATGTGGCGAATAGGATAAGTCGCCACATAACTCACCCATCAGAAGCGTGTCGTGGACACCTCCCGGGCGGGACCCCCGTCAGCAGGGGCGGTCACCCTCCAGCCTGCGCAGCCGCTCGGCGTCACTCGTACGGGGGCAGGTGCCGCACGCCTCGGCCGGGCGGACGGTGTAGTGGAGGCAGCAGCCCGCGCGGGTGCGGGTCGGGTACGACCGGCCCTCGCGGCCGGCGAGCCGGCGGAAGTCGGCACCGCCGGGGAACGGGGGGACGGGCTCCGGCAGCAGTTCGGCCGCGGCCCGCACACCGCGCTCCTCCTCCCCCAGCATCCGGCCGAGGTACCAGACGCCGGACACCAGGTCGTCGCCCGCCATGCCCCACAGGGCACGGGGCCCGCGGCGCACCCGCGGGGCGATCGCGGTCAGCAGCGGACGCACGTGGTCGGCGAAACCGGCGCGCAGCTCCGCGCGCAGGGCCTCCTCGTGCGGCAGCACCCTCACGCCCGGCAGCCCGGCGGCCGGATCGCCGGGAAGGCACGCGAAGCCGCCAGGCACGACGGAGAACGCCCCGGTGGTGAGGCTGACGCGGACGCCCTCGGGCCGGATCCGCGGGACGCGGCGCTCAAGGCACCAGGGGCCGCTCATCAGCAGACCGACGGACCAGAGGTAGTCGTGCAGCGCACGGGAGGCCGCGACGTCGGGACGCGGGGTGCGGCCGTGGTCGCGCTCCGTCCGCAGGGTCTCGGCGGTGACCAGGGCGTCCAGGAACTCGGGGCGGGCGGCCAGCTCGGCGCCGTCGGCCCAGCCCTGCGGGGTCCGCGAACCGGCCTCCGCGACGTCCGCCTCGAGTGCGGGACAGAGCACCGTCAGCCTGCGGAACACCGAACCGGCCAGGGTGGAGCAGCTCACGACGGAGGCATGAGGGTACACCGGAGCCAGGGTCACGGACGCTCCTCGACACGACGGCTGACACGAATGAGGTAAGGCGAGCCTCACCTTAACCACAGAAGTGATCTCGTGCGCCAACCGGGGCCGTGTCGACGCGAATTGACAGACTTAGGTGTGCCTAACCTAGTCTCTCGTCCCGTGATCCGGAACTTCGGATCGCCGGATCCGAGCGCGGAGTGGTCCCCTCATGCGGTTGTACCTGCTTGCCCTGAACCCGACCGACTCGGTCACCGAGGGATTCCTCCCGGCCGCCCGTCGGCTCGGCCTGGACGTCACACTGCTCACCGACCGGCCCGCCGCACACCGCGCCGTGCACCCGGACGTCGAGGTTCTGGAGTGCGACGTGCACGACTTCCGGGCCGTGGTCTCCCGCGTGTCCGCCCACGGCACCCCCGAGGCGGTGTTCACCAACAGCGACCATCTGCAGACCCAGGCCGCGCTCGCCGCCGACTACTTCGGGCTGGCCGCGAAGGACTGGCGGGCGACGCTGCGCACGAAGGACAAGGCCGAGATGCGCCGCCGGCTGGCCGCCTCGGGCGCCGACACCGTGCGGTCCGTGGAACTGACCGCCGGGCAGGACCCCGCGGCCGTCGCCGCCGGCGTCCCGTACCCGTGCGTCGTCAAGCCGCGTGAGGGCGTGGCGAGCGAGGACGTCGTCATGGCCGGGGACGCGCCGGAGCTGCTGCGGCGCTGCGAGGAGATCCGCGCGCGGCGGCCGGGGGCCGCGCTGGTGGTCGAGGAGTACCTGCCCGGCGAGTTGTTCACCCTGGAGACCCTCGGCGACGGGCGGGTACGCCATGTGCTGGGCGGGTTCCGCACCGAGCTGTCCCCTCCCCCGTACTTCGTCGAGGAGCGGCTCACCTACGTCCCCCGGCACCCGAGGGACATCGAGGCCCAGGTGCTCGCCCAACTCGACGCGCTCGGCGTCGGGTTCGGCGCCTGCCACACGGAGTTCACGGTGCACGAAGGCCGCGCGCGGATCATCGAGGTCAACTACCGTGCCATCGGGGACCAGTGCGATCTGCTGCTCGCCGGGCTGCTGGACATACCGCTCTTCGAGCACGTCCTGCGCACGCATCTCGGTGAGCCGCTCCCGCCGGTGCTGGGCGCGCGGACCGACGGGGCGGCCAGGCTCGACTACCCGTGCGCCGACCGTGCCGGGACGCTGACGTCGGCCCCCGGGGCGACCGAAGTGGAGGCGGACGGAGTGAAACTGACGTACCGGCCGCTGCGCGGCCTCGGCGAACGCCACCCGGTGTACGGCACCAACCGGGACTTCCTCGGCGTGGTGCGGGCCACCGGAACCGACCGGTCGGCCGTGGACCGCGCCGTGACCGCGTTCCTGGCCGCGCAGAGCTGGGAGATCACGCCTTGACGGTCCCCCCGGCGGGCGCCGCCGCCCGGGCCCGGGCGGCCGGACCGGCCGCTGCCGGAGGCGAGTTGCTGCTGCGGGTGCTGAGCGCCCTGCTGCGTGAGGACGTCGCGGGGCTGCGCAGCCGCGGCCGCCCCGTCGAGCGCGCGGACGGGACCTGGCTGCGACTGGAGACCCCCGGACCCGACGCACTCCTGCTCCCTGTGCGCGAGGACGGCTTCCAGTGCGTGTGGGCGGCCAGGGAACCGCTGCTCCACCGGGAGTCCGACGGCGCCGGGCTGACGGACACCGACACGGTCCTGGCCGAACTCCGTTCCCTCGCCGCGCCGGTGGACCGGGGCGGCTTCGAGGCGTTCGCCGAGGAGTGCCGCCAGACCCTCGACACCGTACGGCTCCACGAGGTCACGGAGGAGGAGGTGCTACGGACGCTCGCGGAGCGCCACGGAGCCGATCCGGCCGACTGGACCGGGCTGTCGGGGGGCCTCGCCCTGGACACCCTCGCCGCCCGGCTCGACCACCCCGTGTATCCCACCGCTCGCGGCAGGTCCGGCCTGGCCGGCGCGGCGCTGCGGGCGTACGCGCCGGAGTTCCACCCCCGGTTCGCGCTGCGCTGGCTCGCCGTGCCGCGCGAGGCCGTGACCGCCGTGGGCCCGCTCCCCGGCCCGGCGCCCTCGGCCCTCGGGCTGTCCGGCCTCGACGGCAGTCATGTCGCGCTGCCCGTGCATCCGCTCACGGCAGCCGGCCCGCTCGGCGACGCGGTGCGCGCCGCCGGGCTCGGTGACCGGGCGGTTACCGCACCGCGGGCCCAACTGGACGTCGTGCCCACCCTGTCCATGCGGACGGTCGCCCTCGCCGACCGGCCCGGGATCCACCTGAAACTGCCGCTCGCCACCTCCACGCTGGGCCGGCTCAACCGGCGCACCATCAAGCCCGGGACCCTGAGCGACGGTGCCGCCGTCCAGCGTCTGCTCCAGGCCGTGACCGCCCGCGAACCACGCTTCCGGGACTCCGTCCTGCTCGCCGACGAGACCCGTTTCGCGCACGCCGGGCACGAACTGCTCGCGGTACTGCTGCGCCGCCAGCCCGCAGGGCTCGACGGCTGCGTCGTCGTGCCGATGGCGGCCCTGCTCGCCCGGGCACCCGGAGGGCGGCTGGTCGTCGACCATCTGGCCGACCGCTTCCACGGCGGCGACCCGCTCGCCCTGCTGGACGCCGTTCTCACGCTGCTGCTGGACTTCCAGACCACGCTCTTCGGGTACGGGATCGCCCTGGAGTCCCACCAGCAGAACGTGTCTCTGGTGCTGGACGGGACCAGCCGAGGCCCCCGGCTGCGGCTGCTCCTCAAGGACAACGACGGCCCGCGGATCCACGGCGGCCGGCTGCGGGCGGCGCTCGGCGCGGACGCGCCCGGGCCCGGGGGCTTCGACGACCGCCGCATTCTCACCGACGGCGACGCTCCGCTCGCCGACCTCTTCGCCACCGTCACCGTCCATCTGTGCGCGGGGGCCTACGCCTTCGGCCTCGCCCGCCACGGACGCGCCCCGCTGGACCGGCTGCTGCGGCTCGTCCGGGATCGGCTGGCCGAGGCGGTCGAGCGGCTCGGGACCGGACCGGGTGAGCCCGGGGCCGTGCTGCGGGCACGGGTGCTGGACGCGCCCGAGCTGCCCGTGAAGGCGATGGTGACCGCGGGAACCCTGTTCGCCAAGCAACGTTCGGGAGCGTCCGACATCAACAAGCACTACACCACCGGCCCCAACTACCTGCTGCGGGGAGTGTGACCCGGGATGACCTCCACACATCCTTCCGCGCACCGCTCCGCGCTGGCGCCCCCGCCCTCGGCGGACGAGGCGGTCGCCCACACCCTCCTCAACTGCCTCCTGCGTGAACTGTGCGGACCCGAGCACCAGACCGCCGTCGTCGACGGGCACCTGCTGCTGCGGCTGCCCCGCCGCGAGGTGCTGCTGCGCGTCGCGCTGCGCCGCACGTCGCTGCTGGGCGCCCACCGGTTCGCCGGCCCCGTCACCGAGGAGACCTCCGGCGGCTGGTCGCCCGTCGGCTGGCGGAGGCTCGCCGAGCACGTCCACGCGGAGCTGACACTGCGCACGGGCGTGCGCAACGAGGAGTTCCTGGAGCAGGTCGCCTCCAGCCACCGGGGCGTCGCCTCCGCGCTCGCAGTTCGCCGCCCGGCCGCCCGGGACGCCGGCCCGCGTGCCGTGCCCGCCGGGTATCTCGCCTCGGAGCAGTCCCTCGCCCTCGGGCACCGCTTCCACCCGACGCCCAAGGCCCGCGGCGGGGATCCCGCGGCCTGGGCGGCGTACGCGCCCGAGGCCGGCGCTTCGTTCCCGCTGCGGCTGCTCGCGGTACGGGAGGACCTGATCGCCGGGGAGTCGGCGGAGCCGGGCGCCGACGCGGCGCTGGACCGGCTGGGACGTGCTCCGGACGGCTACCGGCTGCTGCCCGCGCACCCGTGGCAGTACGCACTGCTGCGCGACGACCCCCGGCTGCGTACGGCCCTCGCCCGCGGTGAGGTGCTCGACCTCGGCCAGGGCGCCACGCCGTTCGCCGCCACGGCCTCCGTCCGCACCCTGTTCGACGGGAACGGCTTCCTGAAGTTCAGCCTCAACGTCCGCATCACCAACTGCCTCCGGAAGAACGCGGCATACGAACTGTCCGGCGCGGTGGCGCTGACCCGGCTGCTGGAGCCGGTCCTCGCCGAACTGGCGACCCGCTTCCCTGGCAGCGACATGCTGCGCGAACCCGCGTACCGGAGCCTCGCCCTGCCCGGGCCGGACGGAGAGCCGGTCCGCGGACTCCTGGAAGGCCTCGGCGTGATCGTCCGCGAAGGGCTCGACCGGAGGCTGCGGCCCGGACTCACCCCGCTGCTCGCCGCGGCCGTCGCCGACGAGTACGCCACCGGGCCCGCCCACGTCTCCCGCCTCCTGGCGGACACGGACCCGCGCACGGCGCTGTCCTGGTGGCGCGCGTACCTCGGGCTGCTGGTGCCGCCGGTGCTCGCCGCGTACTTCGACCACGGCCTCGTCCTGGAGCCGCATCTGCAGAACGTCCTCGTGTGCGTGGACGACGGTGGCCGCCCCCGGCAGGTGCTGTTCCGCGATCTGGAGGGGACCAAGCTCCTGGCGGACCGGCACTCCGCCGCGCTCGCCGCGCTGCCGGCGGACGTGGCGGGGCCCATGACGTACGACACCGGACGCGGCTGGGACCGGGTGGTCTACTGCCTCCTGGTGAACCACGTGTCCGAGATGCTCGCCGCCCTCGCCGATCTGCACCCGGTCGCGGAGGCCGCGCTGTGGGCCGAGGTACGGGACACGCTCCGCCGCCACGCGGCCGAACACGGGCCGCAGCCGCGGCTCGACGCGCTGCTGTCGGGCGCGCCGCTGCCCGCCAAGGCGAATCTGCTCACCCGCTGGGCGCGAACGGCCGACCGTGACGCGGGTTATGTGCGGCTGCCCTCCCCGCTCGCCGAGGACGTGCTGTCCGGAGCGGCCCGCGCCGACGACATCCGGAGCGGACGATGACGGACTTTCCGACGGTCGCCGCGGTCTCCCCCGCCGTCACCGCGCCGGTGCGCGAGCGGGTCCGCTCCCTCCCGGCCGACCAGCTCCCCGCCTATCTCTACGACCTCGGCGCGCTGCGGGAGCACGCCGCGGCGGTACGGGAGGCACTGCCGGAGCGGGTCGAGCTCTACTACGCCGCCAAGGCCAATCCCGAACCGGAGGTCCTGACGGCCCTCTCGCCGTACGTGGACGGCTTCGAGGTGTCCTCGGGCGGCGAACTGGCCCATACGGCCGAGGCCGTACCGGACCGTCCGCTGGCGTTCGGCGGTCCCGGGAAGACGCCTGCCGAGACGGCGGCGGCGCTGGCGGCCGGCGTGGCCCGGTTCCACGTCGAGAGCGCCCATGAACTGCGGATGCTGGCAGCCCTCGCCGCCGAGCGGCCGGCGTCCGCCCCACCGGTCGCGGTGCTGCTGCGCTTCAATCTGCCGCTGTCCGACGGGGCGTTGAGGGCGAGTGCGCTGTCCATGGGCGGGCGCCCGACACCGTTCGGTCTGGACCCGTCCGAGGCGGGTGACGTGATGCGGTTCCTCACCGGTGGGGCCTGCCCCCGGCTGCGGGTGCACGGGGTACACGCCCATCTGGCGAGCGGGCTCGGGGCGGCGGCCCAGCTCGCCGTCGCCGAGTCCGTGGTGTCATGGGCCGTACGGCTCTTCGAGCACCACGGCGTACCGCTCCACGAGGTGAACGTCGGGGGCGGCATGACCGTCGACTACGCGGATCCCGGCACCCGGTTCGACTGGGCCGGCTACGGGGCCGGACTGGCCGGCCTCACCAAGGACCACCCGGGCCTTCGGCTGCGCATCGAACCGGGGCGCGCGCTGACCGCGTACTGCGGCTGGTACGCCACCGAGGTGCTGGACGTGAAGCGCAGCCACGGCGAGGACTTCGCCGTGGTCCGCGGCGGAACGCACCATCTGCGCACCCCGGCGACGAAGGGCCACGACCAGCCCTGTGCCGTGCTGCCGGTGGCCGGCTGGCCCCACCCGTGGCCGCGCCCCGCGGCCCGGGGCGACAGGGTGACCGTGGCGGGGCAGCTGTGCACGCCGAAGGACGTGCTCACCCGCCGGGTGCCGGCGCCGGGTCTGCGGGCCGGGGACCGGCTGGTGTTCGCGCTCGCGGGCGCGTACGCCTGGAACATCTCGCACCACGACTTCCTCATGCACCCGCGTCCGGGATTCCACTTCCTCGACGGGTGAGGGCGGGCCACGGAGGCTCTCCGAGCAGCCCGGGCGGCCCGTTCGCCGCGCTGAGGCCGTCCGCCCGGGCTCCGTTCACGGCAGTCGTCCGGGAAGGCTCCCGGCCGCACTACGGCGTGGTCCACGGCGAGGCGGGGCTTGCGACGTCTCCCACGGGGACCCCGCCTCTCGGAGGGCCGCTCTCGTACCGGGCGCATTCGGACGGGCCACACGACGAATCAGGTGCGCGTGCCGGGCGTTGCGGGCCGGGTGGCACTCGCGTACCCGGGCTAGCGGCTCGGGGGTCCCGGCGGGGTGCAGATCGCGGCCGCGCGAGGGGCGGCGCGGATGATCGCGCCGACCAGGTCGGTGCCGGGCTCCGGGGAGGGATCCTCGGCGGTCCGGTCCGGGCGCTCCGCGGCGGGACGCGCGGTGCGGCGGGCGGGGAGCCGCTCGGGGCGTACGCCGGTCACGGCCGGCTCGGCAGTCGGCTTCCGCGACGGCGGGCGCGGGCCGCCGCCAGCAGTTCCCGGACCCGGTCGCCCGCGTGCCCCGGGTCGCGCACGGGCGCGGGGAAGGGAAGGAGGACGTCCCGGTGGCTGTGCGGGTGTTCGAGGCGGAGGGTGATCCCCCGCCGGTCCATGGCCAGCGGCCACACCCGGACCACTCCCTGGAGCAGCCGGGGATCCACCAGCCGCGTGAGCAGGGCCACGACATCGGCGTGGTCGTCGACGAGGTGGGTGAGCACGGCGGCCTCGTGGAGAGCGAGCACGTCCGGCCGGGCCAGGGCGAGTTCGTCGAGGCCGACGGTGACCGGTCCTGCGGGGGTCTCCAGGGCGACGTGTGCCGTGACCGTCCGGAAGGTGACGGTGCCGGACTCCTCGCATCCCGGGGCACCTTGGGGAGCCAGCCATCCGGCGACGGTGACGCGGGATCGCACCCGGTCGCGGACCGCGACCGGCGCGACGTCGGTGAACTTGAGCACGACGGGGAGCGTGCCGCGTGGTGCGAGGGCGACCTCACCGGCGAGTCGGCAGTCGGCCGGCACTCTCAGCAGCAGCCGGCCGCCGACGCTGTGCAGGCCGCCGCCGACCAGATCGCAGGTGTGCCCGTCGGTGACCACCGTGAACGAATCGGCGGCGGCCAGCACCGTGCGCACCTGTTCGGCCGCGCTCACCTCCTCGCCCGCGCAGACGTCGTCGGCAGCCATCCCACACCCCTCGACTAGATTAGGTAAGGCACACCTAACCTAACCCATGGTCGGGTGCGGACGCATCAACCGTCGGGACCTGGCGCCGACTCCTCCGCCGCACCCGTCCGCGTGGGACGTCCGACCACCTCGCGCGATGGATCCGCACCCCACCGGGCACACACGGTTCGACGGATGGCCGTGAGGCACCGCCGGGGGGAACGCCCGTGCACCGTGTGCTCCGCCACCGGCACCGGAACAGAGGGTTCCGGCAGCGCCTGGACCGGCCCGTACGCTCCCGGCCCGTGCGGACACCGCGACGGGACGCCCTTCACGGACGGGCGTCCCGTCCGGCGCCCCGACGGGCGCCGTGTGAGCCGGTCGCGACAAGGGACCGCGGGCAGCCCGGGCGCCCCTGCGGCCGGGGCGCACCGGACTCAGCGTCCATCGGGCTCAGGGCGGGGCCAGCAGAGCCTCCAGCGCCGCCGCCGTACCGGGATGGGCATGGACGAGTACCGCGCCGCGCGGGCCCGGGTCCGTCGTCTCCCACCCGCCGTCGCAGCCCAGCAGCTCCGCCACCGCGTCGCAGGTGGCGGGGTGGGCGGCGAGCAGCGGGACGCCGCGGCCGGCGCCCCTTGGCCGGGCGGCAGGCTCTGCCCGGTGGTCCGGCTCCACACGCCACGGCGGCACCCATGAGTCGAGGGCCCCGAGCCGCCCGGGAAAGATCCGGCCGGCCTCGCGGATCAGCAGCGGCGCCTGCTCCGCGCCGCCGGACCGCAGGGTGCCGATGAGGGTCGGCAGCCACGGCAGCAGCACCGCGTCCGGCAGCCGGGCGAAGGCGTTGGACACCGCCTCCACGACGAAGTCGGCCAGGGCGGGGACCGGCTCCAGCGCCTGGAGGAACCCGCTGAGGTAGCGCGGATAGGCCGGAACCACCAAGGGGTTGCCGAGGAGTTCGTCGCAGCGTGCCCGCAGCTCCGCCCGGGACAGGCTGCCGAGCTGGGTCCGCGCCGCCCAGAGCAGCGCGACCTTCGCCGGCTCCTCGGGGTGCGACGCCGCGACCGCCAGCTCCAGTTGCGTGCGGTCGCAGCCCAGGGACAGCGCCAGGCCCTCCATGCTGAACAGGAACCCGAGCATCGCGGCGACCTGGCGCACCGTCGCGTCCTCGTCGGTGAACGCCGTCGGCAGCAGAGTGCAGTAGTGCGCGTACCCCGTCTTGACGAAGGACTCGATCCACGGCGGCAGCACCGGCTCACCTGTCCGGTAGTACGCCAGCAGTCCGCGCACCCGGCGCAGCACCTCGGGGGCGCCGTCGACGCTGCGCTCGGTGGCCAGCACCTCCAGGGCACGGGTGCCCAGCTCGTCGGCGAGGCGCCGGCTGCGCAGATGGAGCATCGCGTCCTCGACGGCCTCGAGGACGACGGCCGTCGTGGCCCGAGGACCGTACGCCGTGCGCCGCAGCCGCTGCTCCAGCACCTGCTCGATACTGACGCCCTCGTAACCGAGCTCGATCAGCGCACGCTGGTGTGTGCCCAGCGCGAGGTCCCAGGACTCCTGGATGGGGCGCTCACCGAGCCGCCGCTCCCCCATGATCGGACGCGCCGCGCCCTGCGGCATCAGGTACCGCAGCATCCACAGAAGGTCGGAGCACTTCTCCAGCTCCGGTCGGGAGGCGATGTCGAGCAACGCCCGCTGCACCCCGCGCTGCTGGAGCTTCAGCCCAAGCGGCGCGAGCCGGTCGTGCACGTCACGCGCCAGGGGCGGCAGCGCGTCGTAGCCGACCTGGCCGATCCGGTCGCCGCCCATCATGATCTCCACGAGCCGGCGCACATCGCGCCGGCCCGGCACGGTGTCCTTCTCGATGCAGGTGACGGCCGCGTCCTGGAAGTCGTACGGGGTGGGCTTGGCGCGGTCACGCATCCCGGCGAGGAGGATCGACGTCTCGAACACGGCGATGGCGTCGGCGGTGGAGGCGAGATAGCCGTTACGACGCGCCGCCCGCACGATCTCGACCGACCAGCCGAGCAGTTCGGCCTCGTCGAGCCGGTCCAGGACGGGTGACCGCCGCAGAAATCCGGAGAGCCTGTCGGAAGCGGGCTCCGCCGCGTCGGCGGCTGCGGGGCCGGCTTTCGCCGCCTTCGCGCGCTTCTTCGTGCCCGCCTGTCCCACCAGCCGGAAGGGCTCGACGCGGGTGCGCCTGACGTTCTTCGCCCACACCGTCGAGGCGATGGAGACCGAGCCGGCGGCGAGGCCGAACTGCGCCTCGATCGCGGCATGGCTGGACGGAATCAGACCGTGCTGCCACCTGGTCGCGGTCCGGGGCCCGATCTCGAAGCCACCGGCACCGTCCACGCCGAACTCGGCGACACGGCTGGCCGCGTGGAACGCGCCGCAGACGTACAGGCAGTCCGCGGGATCCGTGCCGGTGGCGGCCAGGTGCTCGCGCATGCGGGTCCACATGTAGCGCTCGCGGTCCTCGTCCACGCCCACCCGCCGGGGGTCACCCGGGGCGAGGCGGCGGAACAGACTGCCGATCAGCAGCATGACCTGCCGGTAGGTGTCGTGGTCGGTGTCCCCCAGCGGCAGTTCCACGTACTGGTGCCACCACTCCGACCAGTGGCGGACCCGGCCGTGGCGCAGCAGATGCTCCTCCAGTTCGGCGAAGCGGGGCCGGAGGTCCCCGATCTCGACGCCGACCGCGTCCCCGTGCAGGGCGGCCTCCTCCTCGGCCGGCGCGTCCGGACCGGACGGCTCGGAGCGTGCGGCACCGCGCGCGTCCCACTGGAACACATGGTCGGAGGAGCGGTCGACGAGAACGAGTTCGACACCCGGAGTGTCCAGTGCGTAGGCGATCGCCTGGTACTCGGCCGACGCCTCGGTGATGGGCGCGACCACCGAGAGCGGCGACCAGTCGGCCGGGAAACCCTCGACCTCGGTGGCGAACGCCTGCACCGCGACCGGGAGTCTGCAGTTCCGCAGTTCGGTCAGGAGCGGGGCCATGTCCTCGCACAGTTCGAGGTACACCACCTTCGGCTGCTTCTCCCTCAGCCGCCGTGCCATCGCGAGCGCCGAGGCGGGTGAGTGGTGGCAGACCGGGAAGATCTCCAGGGGCTCCCGCACCGCGCGGTCCACGTCGTCGACGATGCCGAGCAGGACGCCCTCGAGCGCGTCCGGGCCGTCGGCGAAGGCCGCCGCCGCTGCCTGCAGTTGGGACCGCAGCTCGGTGAACGTCCCTTCCTGGGCGGTGCTCATGACAGGGTGGCGATCGCGTCGCGGCCGCCCTCCAGGAACTCCGGCCAGGAGCCGCCCTCCTCCTTGCTGCGCGGCTCGACGACGCCGTGCAGATACTTGTTGAGGATGGCCAGGTCCTCGGGCTCGCGCCGGGCCAGCGACCCGACGAGGGAGGAGGCGAGGGTGTGGGCGGTCAGCGCGCGCTCGCCGAAGAAGTTGCTGTGCAGGATCGCGTCCTCGAGCACGCCGATCTGCTCGGCCGTCGACAGCGCGGACTCCAGCTTCTCGTCGTCGCTGCCGGCCGAAGCCGAGGAGGCGCGCAGGTCGGCGAAGCTCTGCAACAGTACGTCCAGCAGCGTCGGCGGTACGTCCAGTTCGATCTGGTGGCGGCGCAGCAGTTCCTCGGTACGGAAGCGGACGATCTCCGCCTCGCTCTTCTTGTTCGTCACCACCGGGATGCGCACGAAGTTGAAGCGCCGTTTGAGCGCCGAGGACAGGTCGTTGACGCCCCGGTCCCGGCTGTTGGCGGTGGCGATGACGGAGAAGCCAGGCCTGGCGAAGACGATACCGTCGCTGTCCAGCTCGGGGACCGAGACGTACTTCTCCGACAGGATGGAGATCAGGGCGTCCTGGACGTCGCTGGTGGAGCGGGTGAGCTCCTCGAAGCGGCCGATCGCACCGGTCTCCATCGCGGTCATGATCGGCGAGGGGATCATCGACTCGCGCGACTGGCCCTTGGCGATGACCATGGACACGTTCCACGAGTACTTGACGTGGTCCTCGGTGGTGCCGGCCGTGCCCTGCACCACCAGGGTGGAGTTGCGGCAGATCGCCGCGGACAGCAGCTCGGCCAGCCAGCTCTTTCCGGTGCCGGGATCGCCTATGAGCAGCAGGCCGCGGTCGGAGGCCAGGGTGACGACGGCACGTTCGACGAAGCTGCGGTCGCCGAACCACTTCTGGGAGATGTCCCTGCCGAGATTGTCGGAGCGCTCCGACCCCAGGACGAAGAGCCGGACCATCCTCGGGGAGAGCCGCCAGGAGAAGGGTTTGGGGCTGTCGTCGATCGACTCCAGCCAGTCGAGTTCCTCGGCGTACTTGATCTCGGCGGGGGCGCGCAGCAGTTCGGACATGTCAGGGCCTTTCTGAACGTGGGAGCGTGCAGACGTGGGAGCGTGCAGACGGGTCAGCCGGAGGAGAGGTCGGCCCGAGGAGAGGTCGGCGTGGCCGGTGTGTCCCGGCAGAGGACACCGCGGCCGGTTGGGTGGGCACGGCCCGCGAGCGGGAGTGACGGCTGCGGGGCGGTTGCCGGCCGCGCCTCTCGTGGGGACCGGGGCGGGACAGCCCTTAGGCGAGGAACGTCTTGAGTTCGTGGACGAGCTTGCGTATGTGACCGGATATGACCGGTGTGCCGAGGTCCTTGAAGCGCTCCCGGAACCAGGGGTTGACGCTTCCGCGGCCGGAGCTGGTCACCGAACCGACGGGAATGAACTTGGCCCCCGACCGATGGATGGCGGCCATGGACTCGAAGAGCTGCTCGCTCCGCCACTCGTAGAAGTCCGAGATCCACACCACGACGGTGTTGCGGGGTTCGGCGATCTTCGGCTGGGCCAGCGCCATGGCGACCGTGCCGTCCGTACCACCGCCGAGGTTGGTGCGCAGCAGGGTCTCGAAGGGGTCGTGCACCCAGGGGGTGAGGTCGAGGGCCTGGGTGTCGTAGGCGATCAGATGGACGTCCACCTTCGGCAGCCCGGTGAAGATCGAGGCGAGGATGGTGCAGTTGACCATCGAGTCGACCATGGAGCCGGACTGGTCCACGACCACGACGAGCCGTTGCGGCGTCGTCTTGCGCACGGTGTGCCGGTAGTAGAGGCGGTCGACGTACAACCGCTCCTCCTCCGGGCTCCAGTTGGTGAGGTTCTTCCAGATCGTGCGGTCGAGGTCCAGGTTGCGGAAGACGCGCTTCGGCGGCACGGAGCGGTCCAGGGCACCGACCGTGGCCTTCTCCACCTGGGTCCGCAGCACCTCGGCGACCTCGTCGACGAAGCGGCGGATCAGGGCCTTGGCATTGGCCAGCGCCACACCGGACAGGTTGTTCTTGTCACGCAGCAGCTGCTCGATCAGCGACATGCTCGGGGTGAGCTGCGAGGCGAGCCGGGGATCGGCGAGGACTTCGCGCAGCTGCATCCGCCGCACGAGGTCGGCCTCGATGGCGCCGAGTTCCGGGCCGATCGCCGGGACGAGCCTGCTGAGATCGGGCGCCCCACCGCCACCGGTGCCGATGGGGCTGACGCCCCGGCCGGCCGTGCCGTTGCCGGTCCGGCCGCCGCGCAGTTCACCGGGCCGGCAGCCGAGCGCACGCTCCAGCCAGCCCGCGTCGGACTGCCAGCGCGAGAGCTCCCCGGCGGTGACCGTGCCGGATCCGGATGAGAAGACGTTGAGCAGCACCTTCGACACCAGTGCGGCGCGGCGCACTTCGGCGGCGCGGTCGCGTCCGTCCGCGCCGCCCCCGCCGGCGTCGTCCGCCTCGGGTACGGCTGCGGGGCCCGTGGCGGTTCCGGCCGCCGCGGAACCGGAACCGGTTCCGGTACCGGACCCTGCCACGGGCGCGCAACCGGTTCCGGATCCCGCCGGGAACCCCGCCTCGGGTACGGTGCCGGCTCCGTGCCCGGCCGCCGCGGAACCGCTGCCGGTGGCGGGTGGGGCCTCCTGCTCGGGCGCGGACGGGGCCGCGGACGGGGGCCCGGGCTCTGCGGACCCCCCGTCGGCCCGGTCGACGGTCCCGGCGCCGGGACCGGGCCGGTGAACGGGTCCAGGGCCCGCTCCGCCATCGGGCCGGGGCACCATCAGCCCGTCGAACTCGGCGGCCAGCTCCGGGTGTCGCTGCACGACGGAGTCGACGGACACCTGCGGGTCCAGCAGCGCGGGCGGCAGCCCGATGTCCTCGACGACGGCGAGGCTCGCCGATTCCAGCGTCGTCTGCTCGTCGCGGTCGAAGAGGCGGGCGAGGAGCCGCCAGTAGAGGACCTGGCGGCGGTTGTCGTGGGCGTCCGCCTCGGCGTGCCGGTCCCTGTGCTCGGGTGCGGTCGTCTGCTCGGTCATTTCCGCAGCAGCCTCCCCGCCCGCTCGCGCAGCACCTTCACGGCATCGGTGGCGGCCTTCTCCGCCCTGAGGCCGGCCTTGTCGGTGGTACCGCCGGCCCAGGCCCCGCCGTGTACCGCCGCGGTCCTCTTCCGCACGGTCGTCTCGACGGCGAGCGGCTGGACGCTGAACACCCCGGCGTCCCAACGGAGCAGCCCAATGCACGCGCCCGACGCCTCGACGGCCTCCGGCGTCAGCGGGCCCGCGGCCGGAACGCGGCAGGCGTCGACGAGCACAGGGTGCCCGGCGACCTCGAACAACAGTACGCCGTCGTCCTTGCGTACGGTGTATCCCTCCAGGAACACCGGCTCGGCGATACGCGCCGGGTGGCGGTCCGGCGGTGCGGCCGCCGTGGCCGTGGCCGCGGCCAGGGCGACACGGGCGGTGGCGAAGGCATCGGCGGGCCCACCCGGGCGCGCTCGCTCGTCGTCCCAGATCAGGTCGCCCTCCGCGGTGATCGGCATACCGGACAGATCCATCGAGCTCCCTTCGCTCACGGCCGCCAGCAGCGTCATGTGCGGACGGAGCAGCTGCCAGACGCCCGCCCCCACGACCGTGTCCGGTTTCGGCACGGACACGGCGGCGCGCACCAGCCGGGGCGCAGTGCCGTCCGCGGGCTCGAACACCGCGTGGACCTGGGCCTGCGCGGCGGTCGCGTGCTCGTGGACGTCGACGCCGAGCGGTAGCAGCCTGCCGGTGGCCGTACCGGGCGTGGCCACCTCGGCCGCACCGGGCAGCGTCAGCAGCATCGCCCGCGACCAGAGGTCGGCCCAGCGGCGCACGGGGACGCGTTCGAGCGTCGCCCCCGGGCAGGAGGCGGCGAGTTCGGCGGCGAAGCCGTCCAGGAGCGTCGCGGGCCTGCGCAGTGCGGGGTCGGGGAGCATCGCGGAGACCACCTGGGCGGCCCCGGAGACCAGTTCGTGGTCGATGCCCTGCCATCCGGCGCGCGCCACGTCGGAGAGCCAGGAGCGGGCGGCGGCCGACAGGTTCGCCGACTGCCGCTGGGCGGGCGGGGGCGCGGTCTCCTCGATGCGTGGACGGCCGGTCGCCTCGTCGACCCGGGTGACGAGCGCGTCGTGGACGGAGCCGAGCAGCGCAGTCCGGGCTGCGGCCAGGGCGACGAACTGGTCTTCACCGGCGGCCCCGGCCGCTGCCTTCCCGGCCGCCTCGGCGGCCCGGGAGGCCAGCGGCGTGCCCGCCACGGCGTCGGCGAGTCCGGCCAGACCCGCGGCCTGGGCGGGCTGGGGACGGTGGAGTCCGCCGACGAGAGCACGGTCGAAGGCGTCCACGGCGGCCAGGGCCTCGTCGAGCCCGTCGACCGGATCGGTGAGCAGGGCGGTGCGCATCACGCCACCGCCCTGGCCTGCGGGAACCACTGCATCTCGGGCAACGGCGCCGTGCCGGGGGTCAGTTCGAGGTAGGCCAGGTGGCGCAGGAACCGACTGAACACGGGAGCAGCGGTCTTCGTCTCCGCCTGCGCGGGGCGGGTGGCGGTCATGGCGGCGGTGACGCCGGCCGCCGTCGGCTCCTCGTCCCCCGTGTCGACCCTCAGCCATCGGGCGACGCGCTCGGCACCGTACTGCAGCACGGCTTCGCCGACCAGGGCCCGGATGTGGTTGCAGAACGAGCCGCGCGCACCGCCGCAGGGCCGGTTGTTGTTCGTGCTGCAGGCGAACGCGTACGTGCCCGCCTCGACCGACGACACATAGACCCGCTCGATGTCCGAGCCGCTGGACACCACGCCCTGCAGGCGTCCGTCGGCCAGCTCGACGAACGGGACCTTCGCGAGCTTTCGCGGTCGCGCGGGCGCCACCAAGCGCGCCGCGCTCCGCTTCTCCCAGTCGGACAACGCACCCATCTCCTTCGCACAGCACGGGAAGTCCCTGCCGGAAGAGTGAGGCCGGCGGGACACGACTGAACCTAGCGGCGCCCACTGACAGCACCGATCTTGGGCGGGCGGCCCAGCACGGCGAACGGCAGCCGGGAAGGGACCCGCGGAGGAGCACGGACGAGCCCCAGGTGCGCACACCCTGGGTGCCCGTGCGGGCACCCGGGGTGGCGCCTTCCGGGCGTCGGGCACGCTCGCGGTGCAGAGCGGGCCCGGGCTCTCTAGCCTCGAAGCAGAAGAAACGCGAAGAACCGCACAACTCGGAAAGCGCTCCGGTACGCCCGCCCGTCCGAACCCGGAGGTGGCCCCACATGCCCGAGCTCTTCATCGGCGGTACCTGGACCGCCGCGGCCGGCGGGCGGAAGCGGGAGATCCGCTGTCCGGCCGACGGCACACTGGTGGCGACCGTCGACGAGGCGGGACCGGAGGACGTCTCCGCCGCCGTTGCCGCCGCCCGGGACGCTTACGACAGCGGCCCCTGGCCCCGCACCCCGGCCGTCGAACGCGGCGAACTGCTGCTGCGAACCGCCGCCCTGCTGGAGCGCGACAAGGCCGAACTCGCCCGCGCCGAGTCGCTGGACACGGGCAAGCGGCTGGTGGAGAGCGCATACGACATGGACGACATCGCCAAGTGCTTCCGCTGGTTCGGCCATCTCGTGGCGGCGGGCGGCCACGACCGGGTCGTCGACGCCGGACTGCCGGACGTGGACAGCCGGGTCGTCCACGAGCCCGTCGGGGTCTGCTCGCTGATCACTCCGTGGAACTACCCGCTGCTCCAGACGTCGTGGAAGGTCGCCCCGGCCCTCGGCGCCGGCAACACGTTCGTCCTGAAGCCGAGTGAACTGACCCCGCACACCGCGGTGATGCTGATGCGGCTGCTCACCGAGGCGGGGCTGCCCGACGGCGCCGCCAACCTGGTGCTGGGCGCGGGCGGTGCCGTCGGGGCTCCGCTGACCGAGGACCCCAGAGTGGACATGGTGTCGTTCACGGGCGGCCTGGTCACCGGCCGTCGCATCATGGCGGCCGCAGCGCCGACGGTGAAGAAGGTGGCGCTCGAACTCGGCGGCAAGAACCCGAACGTGGTGTTCTCGGACGCGGAGTTCGAGGCGGCGGTGGACTACGCGGCGACGGCCGTCTTCCTGCACTCCGGCCAGGTCTGCTCGGCCGGGGCACGCCTACTGGTGCAGGAGGGTCTGCACGACGCGTTCGTGGCGGAGGTCGTCAAGCAGGCGGAGTCCATCAGGCTCGGCGGGCCCTTCGACGACGACGCCCGCGCGGGCCCTCTGATCTCCGCCGGGCACCTGGAGAAGATCGAGGCGTACGTCGCAGCCGGTCTCGCCGAGGGCGCGGTCCTGCGCTGCGGTGGTTCCCGACCGGACGACCCGGAGCTCGCCGACGGCTTCTACTACCTCCCGACGGTGCTGGACGAGTGCACCCCGGACATGACCGTGGTGCGCGACGAGTCCTTCGGCCCGGTACTGACCGTGGAGCGGTTCCGCGACGAGGAGGAGGCTGTGGCGCTCGCCAACGACACGGTCTACGGGCTCGCGGGAGCCGTCTGGACCGGGGATCCGGCGCGGGCCCACCGGGTGGCTTCGAGGATGCGGGCCGGCACGGTGTGGATCAACGACTTCCATCCGTACGTCCCGCAGGCGGAGTGGGGCGGGATGAAGCAGTCCGGGTTCGGCCGCGAACTCGGCCTGGCCGGCCTGGCCGAGTATCTCGAGGCCAAGCACATCTGGCGCAATCTCGCACCGCGCCCGCAGAGGTGGTTCGCATGACGGCGTACGCGCGACGGGCCCCGTACCCCAGGGACCCGTCGGGCCCGGGCCGCCGCGACGACTCTTCGACCGCGGAACGGGGGTACGGGCCGGAGCCCATTCGTCCGGCGCCACAAGACGGGTGTGCTCGCCGAGCACGCGTACGAGTCCGCGCCGACCGTTGGTCCGGCGGCTCCTGACGAGTCCTCCAGGCACGCCCGGACGCGTCCGGACACGGCCCGACGGCTCCCGACGACCTGGAGATGCCATGGCCTCACCTCTGTCCGCGCCGGAGTTCGACCACGTCGTCGTGGGCGGCGGCACGGCCGGCTCCGTCGTCGCCGCCCGGCTCAGCGAGGACCCGGACGTCAGCGTCTGCCTGCTGGAGGCCGGCCCCTCGGACGTGGGCGACGACAACATCCTGGTGCTGGAGCGCTGGATGGCCCTGCTGGAGTCCGGATACGACTGGGACTACCCGGTCGAACCGCAGGCGAACGGCAACAGTTTCCTCCGCCATGCCCGGGCGAGGGTCCTCGGCGGCTGTTCGTCGCACAACTCCTGCATCGCGTTCTGGGCGCCCGCGGAGGATCTGGACGAGTGGGCGGCGGCGGGCTGCACCGGCTGGAGCGCCGCGGACTGCTTCCCGCTGTACCGGCGGCTGGAGAACAACGACGCGCCCGGCGAGCACCACGGACGTTCCGGCCCGGTGCGGCTGCGGACGGTAGCTCCGAGGGACCCCTGCGGGCGGGCCCTGCTGGAGGCCTGCGCCGAGGCGGGCATCCCGACGACTCCGTTCAACGCCGGCACGACGGTGGTACGGGGCGCCAACTGGTTCCAGATCAACGCCCGCCCGGACGGGACCCGTTCGTCCGCGTCGGTGTCGTATCTGCACCCGGTGCTCGCCGACCGGCCGAATCTGGAGGTGCGGACCGGGGTACGGGCACGGCGTCTGCTGTTCTCGGCCGACGGCCGGTGCACGGGTGTCGAGTACCTGGAGCCGGACACCGTCCACACCTCCGTGGTGACCGCCCGTGGTGAGGTGGTCGTGGCGTGCGGGGCGATCGACTCGCCCAAGCTGCTGATGCTGTCGGGCATCGGCCCGGGAGGACATCTGCGGGACGTCGGGGTCGACGTCCGGGTGGACGCCCCCGGCGTCGGCTCCCATCTGCAGGACCACCCGGAGGGAGTGATCATGTGGGAGGCGAAGCGGCCCATGGTCACCACCTCCACCCAGTGGTGGGAGATCGGCATCTTCGCGGACACCGTCCCCGGCCTGGACCGCCCGGACCTGATGTTCCACTACGGTTCCGTGCCCTTCGACCTGAACACCTACCGGCAGGGCTACCCCACGTCCGACAACGCCTTCTCGCTGACGCCGAACGTGACCCGGGCCCGCTCGCTGGGGACGGTCCGGCTGCGCAGCCGGGACTTCCGCGACAAGCCGTTGGTCGACCCCCGGTACTTCACCGACGAGCACGACATCCGCGTGATGACGTACGGGCTGCGGCTGGCACGGGACATCGTCTCCCGCACGCCGATGAGGGACTGGGCCGGTGCGGAGCTCGCCCCCGGGCCCGGCACCACGAGCGACGACGAGTTGTTCGCCTACGTGCGCGCGACCCACAACACCGTCTACCACCCTGCGGGCACGGTGCGGATGGGCGGCGACGACGATCCGGGATCGCCGCTCGACGCGCGCCTGCGGGTCAAGGGCGTACGGGGCCTGCGGGTGGCCGACGCCTCGGTGATGCCACTGCTCACCACGGTCAACCCGTGCATCACGACGATGATGATCGGCGAGAAGTGCGCCGACATGGTCAAGGCCGACGCCGACGCGGGGAACGGCTGAGCGGGCTCCGGCGGGGGCGGCGGTCCCGTAAGCGCCCCGGGCGGACGCCGGCCGGCACCGCCGCGGCGCCGGGGAGGACGCCGGACACCGCGAGGTTCCCCGGCGCACGCGGAGCGGGCCCCGCTGCGGCTCCCGGGGCCGCCAACGGGTCCGCCCCGTCCGGTGGTCGTGCACCGGACGGGGCGGAGGGCCGCCGGGACGAGGGCGTCCCCGCGCGGGAGGACGCCCCTGCTCCCCAGGGTTCAGCCGAGGGTCGCGAGCGCCTGGTTGAGGGTCTGCGACGGGCGCATCACCGCCGAGGCCTTGGCCGCGTCCGGCTGGTAGTAGCCGCCGATGTCGGCGGGCGAGCCCTGCACGGCGATCAGCTCGTCGACGATGGTGCCCTCCTGCTCGGTCAGCGTCTTGGCCAGCGCGGCGAACGCCTCGGCGAGCTGGGCGTCGTCGGTCTGCCTGGCCAGCTCCTGGGCCCAGTAGAGCGCCAGGTAGAAGTGGCTGCCGCGGTTGTCGATGCCGCCGAGACGACGGCTCGGCGACTTGTTCTCGTTGAGGAAGGTGCCGGTCGCACGGTCGAGCGTGTCGGCCAGGATCCGGGCGCGGGCGTTGCCCGTCGTGGTGGCGAGGTGCTCGAAGCTGACCGCGAGCGCCAGGAACTCGCCCAGGCTGTCCCAGCGGAGGTAGTTCTCCTTGACGAGTTGCTGGACGTGCTTCGGCGCGGAGCCGCCGGCGCCGGTCTCGAACAGTCCGCCGCCGTTCATCAGCGGGACGACCGACAGCATCTTGGCGCTGGTGCCCAGCTCCAGGATCGGGAACAGGTCGGTCAGGTAGTCGCGCAGCACGTTGCCGGTGACCGAGATGGTGTCCTCGCCGCGGCGGATGCGCTCCAGCGAGAAGCGGATCGCGTCGACCGGGGCCATGATCTCGATCTGCAGGCCCTCGGTGTCGTGCTCCGGCAGGTACCGGCGGACCTTCTCGATCAGCCGGGCGTCGTGCGCGCGGCCCTCGTCGAGCCAGAACACGGCCGGGTCGCCGGTGGCGCGGGCGCGGGTGACGGCGAGCTTGACCCAGTCCTTGATCGGTGCGTCCTTGGTCTGGCACATGCGGAAGATGTCGCCGGCGCTGACGGTCTGCTCGAGCACGGCGTTGCCGTCGGTGTCGACGACGCGGACCGTGCCGGTGGTCGCGACCTCGAAGGTCTTGTCGTGGCTGCCGTACTCCTCGGCCTTCTGGGCCATCAGACCGACGTTCGGGACGGAGCCCATGGTCGCCGGGTCGAAGGCGCCGTTGGCCCGGCAGTCGTCGATGACGACCTGGTAGATGCCCGCGTAGCTGCTGTCCGGGATGACGGCGAGGGTGTCGGCCTCCTGGCCGTCCGGGCCCCACATGTGGCCGGAGGTGCGGATCATCGCCGGCATCGAGGCGTCGACGATGACGTCGCTCGGCACGTGCAGGTTGGTGATGCCGCGGTCGGAGTCGACCATCGCCAGGGCGGGACCCTCGGCGAGCTCGGCCTCGAAGGACGCCTTGATCGCGTCGCCCTGGGGGAGCGACTCCAGACCCTTGAGGATGCCGCCGAGACCGTCGTTCGGGGTCAGGCCGGCCGAGGCGAGGGCCTCACCGTGCTCGGCGAAGGTCTTCGGGAAGAAGGCCCGCACGACGTGGCCGAAGACGATCGGGTCGGAGACCTTCATCATCGTGGCCTTGAGGTGCACGGAGAAGAGCACGTCCTCGGCCTTGGCGCGGGCGACCTGCTCGCCGAGGAACTCGCGCAGCACGGCCACGCGCATCACGGACGCGTCGACGACCTCGCCGGCGAGCACCGGGACCGACTCGCGCAGCACGGTGGTGCTGCCGTCGTCTCCCACGAGCTCGATGCGGAGAGTGCCGTCCTCGGCGATGACGGCGGACTTCTCGGTGGAGCGGAAGTCGTCGCCGGTCATGTGCGCGACGTTGGTCTTTGACTCGGAGGTCCAGGCACCCATGCGGTGCGGGTGGGCCTTGGCGTAGTTCTTGACCGAGGCGGGCGCGCGGCGGTCGGAGTTGCCCTCGCGCAGCACGGGGTTGACCGCGCTGCCCTTGACCTTGTCGTAGCGGGCGCGGATGTCGCGCTCCTCGTCGGTCTTCGGGTCGTCCGGGTAGGCGGGCAGCGCGTACCCCTGCTCCTGCAGCTCGGCGATCGCGGCCTTCAGCTGCGGGATGGAAGCCGAGATGTTCGGCAGCTTGATGATGTTGGCGCCGGGGGTCTTGGCCAGTTCACCGAGCTCGGCGAGGGCGTCGTCGACGCGCTGGCCCTCCTCCAGGTACTCCGGGAACTGGGAGATGATCCGCCCCGCCAGCGAGATGTCCCGGGTCTCCACGGCGACTCCGGCCGTCGAGGCATACGCCTGGATCACCGGCAGGAACGAGTACGTCGCCAGGGCCGGGGCCTCGTCAGTGTGTGTGTAGATGATGGTCGAGTCACTCACCGGGTGCTCCGCTCTCCACGTCTGCAACATTGCTCGACATCAAGATATCTCGGTGCGGCTCCCCTCTCGACAGTGGCCCGCCCCACAGCCGGCGGACTACCGCCGGCCCACGGTCTCACGGTGAGTGGCCGGCGAGGACGAGGGGCAGGGGCTGCTCGGACCAGACGGTCTTCCCCTCTCTGGTGTAGCGGCTGCCCCAGCGGCGCGAGAGCTGGGCGACGAGATACAGACCGCGGCCTCCCTCCTCCGACGTCCGGGCCCGGCGCATCCTGGGCTGGGTGTTGCTCGGATCGGAGACCTCGCAGGTCAGCGCGTCGGTCCGGATCAGCCGGAGGCGTACGGGACCGCCGGCGTAGCGGATGGCGTTGGTGACGAGCTCACTGGCGATCAGCTCGGTGGTGAAGCCGAGTTCGTCGAGGTCCCAGCGGGTCAGCTGCTCCAGGACCAGGTGGCGCGCGTCCGAGACGACGGCGGGATCGGCGTCGAGCAGCCAGGTGGCGGTGGAACTTGCGGGCACCTCGCGGGTACGGGCCAGCAGCAGCGTGACGTCGTCCCTCAGCCGGCCCGGCGGGAGGTCCGCCACGATGTCGTGGCGGGCGTGGCGCAGCGGCCGCTCCACCACCTCCGCACGGATCAGCCGGTCCGCCAGGTCCCGCATGCCCTCATCGATGTCTCCCTCCCCGCGTTCGATCAGGCCGTCGGTGTAGAGGGCCAGGACACTGCCCGGCGCCAGATCGCGCTCGACGGCCTCGAAGGGCCAGCCGCCGACACCGAGCGGCGGGCCGGGGCTCACGTCGACCCAGTCCACGGTGCCGTCCGGCGCGACGACCGCGGGCGGCGGATGCCCGGCGCTCGCCATGACGCAACTCCGGGCCACCGGGTCGTAGACGGCGTACAGGCAGGTGGCGCCGGCCGGACCGCCGGGAAGGGGGATGCCGGTGTCCCCGTTGCCCGGCTCCTCGCTCTCGGCCTCGGCGGCGACCTGGAGGACCAGGTCGTCCAGGTGCGCGAGCAGTTCCTCGGGTTCCAGGTCGAGATCGGCCAGCGCCCGTACGGCGCTGCGCAGCCGCCCCATCATGGCCGTGGCGTGCAGTCCGTGACCGGCCACGTCACCCACGACCAGGGCGACCCGGGCCGAGGACAGCGGGATGACGTCGAACCAGTCTCCGCCCACGCCGCTGTCGGCGTCGGCCGGCAGATAGGCGCCGGCCGCCTCCAGCGCGGGCCGCTCGCAGGTCGCGGGCGGCAGCAGGCTGCGCTGGAGGCCCACGGCGGTGCGGCGCTCCTTCGTGTAGCGGCGGGCGTTGTCCACCGCGAGCGCGGCCCGTGCGGCGATCTCCTCCAGCAACGCCAGGTCGTCCAGGTCCAGGATCGGGCGGTGCGCGGTGCGCCAGACCAGGAGCCTGCCGAACATGACGCCCCGGGCGCGCAGCGGGGCGGCCATCGCCGAGTGGGCGCCCGGTACGGCGGCCGTCCACTCCGGCGCACCGCCCGGGGGCACAGCGTCCCGGCCGAGTCCGGTGACCAGCACACCGCGGCCGTCGCCCGCGAGGTCCCCGGGGTCCCGCCCGTCAGGGGCGTCGATCGGTTCCACGTGTGCCGTGCCGGTCCGCGGTACGCCGGCCTCCGCCCCGGCGACGGCCATCCGCAGCAGCACCAGCGTGTGCCGGCCGTCCGCCGGCGGTTCGCCGCCCGTCAGCACGGTCTCCGCGAGGTCCACGGCGGCGTGGTCCCCGAGCGCGGGTGCCAGGACCTCCGCCAGGTCCTCGACGGTGCGCATGACCGAGAGCGATCCGCTCAGCGCCTCCGTGGCGCGGTACAGGAGCTCCAGCCGGCCGCGGGCCCGCTGGTGGTCGGTGACATCGGTGAAGACCGTCGCCACGCCCATCGCGCGGCCGTCGGACTCCAGCAGCCGGAACGCCGAGAAGGACAGTTCCCGGCCGCCCAGGGGGTCGGCCAGGGTGCGCACGGCGGTGCTGAAGCCGATCAGCGGGGCGCCCGTACGCAGGACCTCCCTCAGCTGTGCGTCGATGGTGTCGGCGTCCTCGGCGCGGAGGAAGTCCCCGAGGCGCCGGCCACCGAGATCGACGGGCACGCCCGTATAGGGCAGCAGGTGGGTATTGGTCCGAAGCAGCCGCAGTCCGGCGTCGAAGAGGGCGAGCCCCACCCGGCCCTGGAGGAACAGCTCCCGGGTGAGGGCGCGGTCCTGCCGCCACCGCACGAGAGCGTCGGCGGGCGCACCGACGACCAGGAAGCGGGCCGTGCCGTCGCCGCGGCCCGGGTCGAGGGGAAGAACGCCGAAGCCGACCTCCAGGTCGTGTCCGGCGCCGTGCCGGAGCGTCACCCGGCCCTCCCAGCCCGCCGGCGGGTCCGATGCCTGCTCTCCCCGGCCGGTGGCCGTCGTGCCGGCCGGATCCGGCGCCTCGTCCCGTTTCGGCACGCCGGTCCGCTGCGAGAGCAGGGCCTCCCAGCCGCCCACGTCTGCCAGCAGCTCCCGTACGGGCCTCCCGCAGACGTCCGCGGACCGCCGGCCGAGCAGCACCTCGGCGGCCGGCGTCAGGGCCACGACGGTACCGGCGCCGTCCAGCAGTGCCGCCGCTGTGCCCGCGACGGCGAAGGGGTAGTCGTCGCGGTCGGCGCCGGTGGCGTCCGCACGGGGGGCGTCCACCCGCCGCAGCGGCCGTTCTCCCGGTCCTCCGGGGCCTGCGGGGGGCCACATGTCCGGGAACGACGCCGGTGTCACCGCGCCGCCCGCCGCCGGGAGCGTCTGGCCAGCAGTAGCGCCACGTCGTCGCGTGGCGCCGAGGGCAGCAGCCGGGAGAGGACACGGTCGCAGGTGTCCTCCAAGGGCAGGTCGAGGTACCGCAGCGCCATGGCGAGTTCCCGCATGCCCTCGTCCAGGTCCCTGCCGCGGGCCTCGATCAGCCCGTCCGTGTAGAGCACCAGCAGGGCGCCGGGTGCCAGCGGCACCCTCTCGGTGCGGAACTCCGCGCAGCCGGTGCCCAGCGGCGTACCGGGAGAGCAGTCGAGGAAGGCGACCGCGCCGTCCGGGGCGACCACGGCCGGGGGCGGATGGCCCGCCCGGGCGATCAGGCAGTCCCCGGCCACCGGGTCGTGGACGGCGTACACGCACGTGGCCATCTCGTTCTCCCCGAGATCGGCCACGGCGGCGTCGAGTGAGTGGAGCATCCGGGCCGGGGGGACGTGGTGCCGTGCCAGCGTCCGCACCACGGTGCGCAGCTGTCCCATGACCGCCGCCGCGTGGATGCCGTGCCCCATCACGTCGCCGATGACGAGTCCGGTCCTGCCGTCGGGCAGGGCGATCACGTCGAACCAGTCGCCGCCGACCTCGTGGTCGCTGGCGGGCAGATAGCGCCCGGTGAGCTCCAGCCCGGTCACCTCCGGCAGCGCGGCGATCGACAGGCTGCGCTGGAGGGTGAGGGCCGCTTCCCGCTGGCCGGTGTACATGCGCGCGTTGTCGATGTTGAGCGCCGCCCGGGCGACCAGCTCGTCGATCAGCACCTTGTCCAGCTCGTCGAACGGTTCGCGGTCCCGGGTACGGGTGAGCACCACGGCGCCGAGGGCCTTGCCCCGGGCGACCAGCGGCACCAGGCGCGCGGAGCGGATGCGGGCGCCGAAGTACCCGCGCAGTCGCTCGCCCCCGGGGCCGGGGAACAGCGTCGGCAGATCGCTGCGGAAGAGGTCCATGGGCCTGCCGTCGGCGATGACCCGCTCGTACACCGAGCCGAGCGGGACCTGGTAGGTGGTGCCGGCGACGAGAGCCTCGGTGGGAGCGTCCGCCTCGGGGAACACGGCCGCCATCCGGCGCACCATGCCCTTGCTGGACTCCGTGGCCTCGTCGGGGCCGAGGACCTCCTCCAGCAGCTGGACGTCGGCCGAGTCGGCGATCTCCGGCACCAGCATCTGCACCACCTCTTCGGCGGTCCGGCGCAGGTCCAGGGTGGTGCCGATGCGTGCGCCGGCGTCCGCGAGCAGCGCGAACCGCCCCTCGGCCCGGCGGGCCTGGGACCGGGCCTCCTCCTGGTCGCTGATGTCGATCAGCGAGGCGATCAGCCCCAGCCGGCGCCCGGTGATGTCGAGGAGCGGGGCGAAGGAGCAGGACCACATGCGGTCGCGATCGGGCTCGGCGGGGGTACGGCCGGCGCCCCGTACGTCGACCATCGCCTCGCCCCGCTGCAGGACCTCCCGCATCAGCGACTCGAGGACCTCGACGTTGACCCCGGGGACGACCTCGGTGGGCCGCTTGCCGAGATGGCCTTCCGCGGGCACGCCGTTCATCCGGGCCAGCGCTTCGTTGACGCGCAGATAGCGCAGGTCGGGGCCGAGCATCGCGAGCCCGATGGGCGACTGGGTGAACAGGCCCTCCATGGCCGCCAGTGAGTCCCGCATGCGCAGGACGGCGGAGGTCTCGACGGCGATCGCCATGACTCCCGTCTCGCCCTGCGGGTCCGCCGCGGGGCAGATCCACATCTCCATCGCCACGAAGTGTCCGTCTCGATGGCGAACGGGGAGGGTACCGACGACCGTCTCACCGGCCAGAACGCGCTGGGCGAGCTGCTCGGCCAGCTCCTGGTTGCCCTCCGGGACGAGTACCTGG
This sequence comes from Streptomyces sp. HNM0645, assembly GCF_030056615.1. Lineage (NCBI taxonomy): Bacteria > Bacillati > Actinomycetota > Actinomycetes > Kitasatosporales > Streptomycetaceae > Streptomyces > Streptomyces sp. HNM0645. Next base: position 153,022 of record NZ_JASHLT010000009.1, read on the forward strand.
TTGGCGTCGCGGCCGAGCAGGTCCTCCGGCGAATGGCCGAGGACGTCCCGGGCCGCCAGCGACCACTCGACGATGCGTCCGCCCGCGTCCGTCCGCCAGAGCGCGACCGGCAGCAGCTCGCGCAGCACACCCGCGTACCCGACCACTGCCAGGGGCTGGTCGGGCAGCTTGCTGATCGGCTCGTGAATGTCCACGCAACCGCCTCACCCCGGGGAGCGGGTGCGCAGCGCGGACCGGGAACTCCCCGGCGACTCCGGATGAGCGCTGCTCGCCCAGCACCGGTGCAGCCTTTCGGGTGCATTTTCTCAGGAATCACCCTATCCAAGGCACCGGAACCGGCAAACGAGGGTGCGGTCCGGGGCTCAGACCTTCTCGAAGACCATCCGCAACGCGGTGTAGCGGCGCTCGCGCAGGAACTTCAGCGCGGTGCGCTGCTCCCTGATGATGTCGGCGACCGCGTCCTCCCCGATGAGCTCGGCGCCCCTGGCCCGGTTGGCCTGCGCCCGCTCCAGCCAGCTCGCCACGGTCCTCACACCGTCGTCGGGGTCGCTGCGCACCTCCGGGATCCGGAACAGGCCGCGGGCCGCCTCGGTGAGCTCGCCCCGGGTCGGGAGGAACACCTCGGGGAAGACCTTGCGGGAGGCGTGCATTCCCTCACGGACGTTGTCGAATCCGTCCCGGACGTCCTTCAGAGCCGTCCGGATCCGCCCGCCGCCGTTCCCCTCGTGCCCGGCGGGACGGCGCGGCGGGAGCACCAGGGAGGTGAACCAGCCGCCGCTGTTCCAGGCATTGGCCTGGAGGGAGACGCGCCCGCCGGGCCGCAGCCAGGTGTGACAGCGCTCGAAGAACGTGCGGTAACTGGCCACGCGCTTGCGCCGCAGCATGGTCGTGCCCGCGAAGTGCTCGATCGCCTCGATCGCGATGATCGCGTCGTAGGGGGCGTCCGGCTCGTGGTCGAACCAGTTCTCGGCCAGGATCTCGCAGTTCGGCCAGCCTTTCTGGCGGACCCACGCCGCCTGGCCCGGGCTCATCGTGAGCCCGACGGCATGGCCGACGCCGTGGTTCTCGACCAACCGCTGCAGGAGACTGCCCCAGCCGCAGCCGACGTCGAGCACGCGGCCGGCGCCCACCGCCCGCGCCGCCTCCACGTGGTGGTCCAGCTTGCGGAGCTGTGCCGACTCGAGAGTGTCGCCGTCCTCCCACATGCCGTAGGAGTACACGAGTTCGGGGCCGAGCGTCAGCCGGTAGAACTCACCCAGGAAGTCGTACTGATGAAGGATCGCCTCTGACGAGGTGCCTTTGTACGCGGACGTTCTTCTCGACCCGATCAACGCGATCACCTGCCTGCCTGTCGATTCGGCGGAGTTCCGACGGCCGCGGGCGGGCCGGATCGGGAACGGCGGCAGCCGTTCGGAGGAGGTGTGCACGCAAGACGGTTCCCGGACGCCCGGGTCGCATCTGAGGACCGCGCTGATCAAGGACGTCGACCCGTCGACGGCCCGGACCGCGTTCGCGGAACGCACCTTCCCATCACATTAACGGTGTGCCGTCGAACCGGCACGCTGAGCGATCGACCGCGGCCCGTCGGGGGAGCGGCACGCGGCGCGCGCCGACCGGGCCCGCCACCGCTGCGGGAGCCGCGCCCTCGGCGCCTCCAGCCGCCGACCCCCGGGACGCCACGGCGGGCGTTCCGGCCGGAGCCGGAACGCCCGCCGCCACAAGGCCGTCTACGGCAGCCGGCTGCCGGTGGGCACGCCTTCCCCGGCCTGTCGCCTGGTCCTGAGAACGTCCCCCGCACCGCCGCGTGCCCGGCGGCGCCCGGTCATCTCCGGCGCGACATCCATGATTTCCCTGTCGAGCTCTTCCTCGGCCTTGGGAACGGGCTTCCCGTGCTGCCTGGCTCGCTTCATGGCGACCTCCTTCACTGCGTGAGGCTTATGCGCCGTTGGCTACCCGGTCGCGGCGCCGTCATACGTACGCGTCACCGTCGAGTGGGATGCCACTAGGAATAAACCACAGAACCGTTGCCGGGGCCTGCCGGACGTCCCCACCCGTCCGGCCGCGCCGCCCGCCGATACGATGTGTCCTGTCCCGGCGGTACGGCAGGAGAGGTCCAGCGGTACGGCAGGAGAGCGATGACGGCACTCCCGGCTTCAGGCACGACCCACGCCTGGGTGGTCGAGCACCCCGCGCCGATCGCCTCGGGTCCGCTGCGCCGCGTCGAGCGGGAGATCCCCGAACCCGGTCCCGGCGAGTTGCTGCTCGGCGTCCTCGCGTGCGGTGTCTGCCGTACGGACCTGCATCTCGCCGAGGGCGACCTGCCGCCCCGGCGACCACGTTGCACTCCGGGCCACGAGATCGTCGGCGAGGTGCTGGCCGCAGGCCCGTCCGCCGGCGGATTCGCTCCCGGTGACCGGGTGGGCGCGGCCTGGCTGGCGGGAACCTGCGGACGGTGCCGCTGGTGCCGGACCGAGCGGGAGAACCTCTGCCCCGCCTCGCGCTACACCGGCTGGGACGTCCACGGGGGGTTCGCCGGGCGCACGGTCGTGGACGCGCGGTACGTGTACGAGCTGCCTGAGGGCCTGCCGGACGAGGACGCGGCCCCGCTGCTGTGCGCCGGGATCATCGGCTACCGGGCCCTGGAGCGCGCCGAGCTGCCGCATGGCGGGCGGCTAGGCGTCTACGGCTTCGGCGCCGCCGCCCATCTGACCGCCCAGCTCGCCGTGGCCCGGGGCGCCGAGGTCCATGTCGTCACCCGTTCGCCGAAGGCGCGGCGGCTGGCGCTGGAGCTTGGCGCCGCGTCCGCCCGGCCGGACGCCCCTCCGTGCCCCCTGGACTCCGCGATCCTGTTCGCCCCCGCCGGGACCCTCGTGCCGAAGGCGCTCGAGGCCCTGGACCGGGGCGGGACCCTGGCGATCGCCGGCATCCACCTGACCGACGTACCGCCGCTCGACTACGAGCGGCACCTGTTCCACGAGCGCACCGTGCGCAGCGTCGCCGCCAACACCCGGGAAGACGGCCGCGCCTTCCTCGCCGAGGCCGCGCGGGTGCGCCTCGCCGTGCGGGCCGTGCGCTATCCGATGCGGCAGGCGGACCGGGCGCTGGCAGACCTGGCGGCCGGGAGGGTCACGGGTGTGGCCGTGCTCGTACCGCAGTGAGTCAGACGGATCGCGACAGCGGGGCCCCTTTGCCGAAACGGCAAGAAGCATTGCTTCGCCGTCCGGAGGGGTCGCAGGGTGGCGCCATGAACGAGACGAAAGAGCGGGATCTCGCGGAACTGGACGTCGTGGTCGTGGGGGGCGGCGCCGCCGGGCTGTCCGCCGCGCTGACCCTGGCCCGGGCCAGGAGAACCGTGCTGGTGGTCGACTCCGGGGAGCCGCGCAACGCCCCCGCCGCCGGAGTCCACGGCCTCCTCGGCCGGGAGGGGATGCCCCCGGGTGAGCTGGTGCGGACCGGGCGGGAGGAGGTCGGCCGGTACGGCGGGACGGTCGTGTCGGACACGGTGACGGGCATCGGCCGGGACGGCGGCCGCTTCGTGGTGGAGACCGCGAGCGGCGGCGGCCACCGGGCAAGGCACCTGCTGGTGGCCTCCGGTCTGGTCGACGAGCTGCCGGGCGTTCCGGGCCTGCGCGAGCGCTGGGGCCGGGATGTGCTGCACTGCCCGTACTGCCACGGGTGGGAGGTGCGGGACGAGCCGATCGGGGTGCTGGCGAGCGGTCCCGCGGCGGTGCACCAGGCGCTGCTGTTCCGGCAGTGGACGCCGGACGTGACCCTGTTCCTCCACACCGCGGAAGACCCGGCCGAGGAGCAGTGGGAGCAGCTGGCGGCACGTGGCATCGCCGTGGTCGACGGCGAGGTGACCGGTCTCTCGGTCGAGGACGACCGGCTCTGCGGGGTGCGGCTGGCATCGGGCCGGCGGGTGCCGGTCCGGGCACTGGCGGTGGGCCCGAGCTTCGCGGCACGCGGGGATCTGCTCGCCGGACTCGGCGTGACGACCGCCGAACACCCCATGGGCGTGGGCCGTTACGTGGAGTCCGACGCACGGGGGGCGACGGCCGCCGAGGGGGTGTGGGTGGCGGGCAACGTCACCGACCTCATGGCGAGCGTCGCCATGGCGGCGGCGTCGGGAGCCCAGGCGGCCATGGCGATCAACGCCGAGCTCGTGGCCGCCGACACCGCCGCGGCGGTCGCGGCTCGCCGTTCGACGGCCCGCGCTCCGGAGGCGTTCGGCACGGCGGCCGAGGCGGCGGCCTCCGAGCGCGTCCTCGGGGAACGCCGTCACGGGCTCGGATCCCTGCTCGGCGGGGGTCGCGGCGGAGCGGGGTGAGGGCGGCCCGGCGGAGCCGGGCGGGGCGGCCGGGGCGAGCCGGGGCGGCCGGGTGAGGGCGGAGCAGTCGGGGACCGTCCGACGAGGATCCGGGCAGGGCGCACACTGGCCGGCCCAGGGCAGGTGCGGGGGCAACCCGACGCGGAGAGGTTCGGCGGGTCAGGAGCGGGCCAGCACCGGGTCGTCCGGGAGGCCGGTCGAGTCGCCGACACCGGGGCGCGGGCGTGAGGGCACCGGGAGGGCCTGCTCCGTCCAGATGGCCTTGCCGTCCTGGCTGTACCGCGTGCCCCAGCGCTGGACCAGCTGGGCGACGATGAACAGTCCGCGCCCGCCCTCGTCGTCGTCGGCACTGTGGCGGAGATGGGGCGCGGTGTGGCCGGCGTCCGTCACCTCGCACACCAGGGTGCGGTCGTGGATGAGCCTCAGGTGCAGCGGCCCTTCGGCGTATCTGACCGCGTTCGTGACCAGCTCGCTGGCGATCAGCTCGGTGGTGAAGACCAGTTCGTCCAGCCCCCAGGACCGCAGCCGGTTCGCGACGAACTCGCGCGCGCGGCCCGCGGCGACCGGTTCCGCCGGCAGGCTCCAGACGGCCACCCTGCGGTCGTCCAGCTCCCGGGTCCGCACCAGCAGCAGCGCGGTGTCGTCGTTGGTGGTGCCGTCGGGCAGCAGGTCGGAGATGGCCCGGTCGCACAGGTCCTCCAGGGAGTCCGCGGGATCCGCGCCCCCTGCGAGGACGTGCGCCAGGGTCTCCAGCCCCTTGTCGATGTCCCGGTCGCGGGCCTCGACCAGACCGTCCGTGAAGAGCGCGAGCAGACTGCCGACGGGCAGCTCGATCTCCAGGCACTCGAAGGGCAGCCCGCCGAGCCCCAGCGGAGGTCCGGCCGGCAGGTCGGGGAAGCTGACGCGCCCCCCGGGTTCGACGACCGCCGGCGGCAGGTGCCCGGCGCGCGCCATGGTGCAGCTCCGCGACACGGGGTCGTAGACGGCGTACAGGCAGGTGGCACCGGCCGCGACGTCCTCGTCGCCGGTGAGCGCGCCGAGAGCGTCGGCGCTGTCCTGGGCCGACTGCCCGACGAGGTCGTCGAGCCGTTTGAGGAGTTCGTCGGGCGACAGGTCCAGGGGCGCCAGCGCCCGTACGGTCGTGCGCAGCCGGCCCATGGTGGCCGCCGCGTGCAGGCCGTGGCCCACCACGTCGCCGACGACGAGGCCGACGCGAGTCCCGGACAGCGGAATGACGTCGAACCAGTCGCCGCCGACCCCGCTGAGGTCGTCCGTGGGCAGATAGCGGTACGCCAGGTCGACTGCCGAGTTCGACGGGAGGTGCTGGGGCAGGAGCTGCCGCTGGAGGGCCAGTGCCGACTCCCTCTCCCGGGTGTAGCGACGGGCGTTGTCGACGGACACGGCGGCGCGGGCGACGAGTTCGTCCGCCACGGCGACGGCCCCGCGGTCGAAGAAGCTCCGCCGACCGTCGCGCACGAACGTGACGAGCCCCAGCACACCTCCCCCGGCGCGCAGGGGAACGACCAGGGTGTCGTCCTCCAGCACGAGCCCGCCGGAGGCGAGGCTGCGGTGCTGGGGCGAGCCCTCCGCGTACCTCACCGGCCTCGGGAGGCTGCTCCGTTCCTTCGGAGTGCCACCGGCCCGCCCGTCGGCGGTGGCGTGGGCGGAGGGTTCGGGGCCCGGGGCCCCGGAATCCGGAGCCCCCGCCGGACGGGAGGCGGCGCGGAGCAGATCCGACGCCCCGGCCCCCGTACCGCCCGGCATCTCGCCCTCCAGTACGGCGGGGGCCAGGTCCACGTCCACGCGGTCGGCGTACTCCGGCACGGCCACCGCGGCGAGTTCGCCGGCCGTGACGAGCACGTCCAGGGTCGTTCCGACGCTGCGGCCGGCCTCGACCAGCAGGTTCACCTGGCGCTGCGCCTCGTAGCGGTCGGAGATGTCGAAGGCGTCCTCGCACACACCGAACACATGGCCGTTCGCGTCCTGCAGCCGGTAGTAGGAGCAGGACCAGAGGTGTTCCTCGCCCGGATCGCTGGGCTGCTCCGCGCGGAAGTGCAGGTCGAGGAACGGCTCACCGGTGTCCAGCACCTGACGCATGACCGCGTGGAGCGTCTCCGGGTAACCCGGGGTGACGAACCTGCCTCTGGGGTAGAGCTCCTCGGCGAGCTCGCCGCGGGTCTCCGCGAGCGGGCGCCCGATCTCCCGCTCCGAGGCGGCGTTGCACCAGACGAGTCGGAGGTCGACGTCGTATATCGCGAACCCCAGGGGCGACTCGGTGGCGAGCCCCTGGAGCATGGCGAGACGGGACTCCCATTCCCTGAGCCGGTCGCGGTCGGCCACCACGACGACGCGCTCCGCCTGCCCCGTCCCGGAGAGCAGGCAGACGGCGGTCACGAGCCGCATCCGGTGGCCGTCCCGGTGGACGGCGGCGTGCACGTCGTGCTCGGGAAAGGGCGGGACCAGGGGGCTGCCGCCCGGACCGGAGGCCCGGCCGGCTGCCGCCCGGCGTTCCGGTGCGGCGCCGGGACCGGGTACGCCGTCGGGCCCCAGGATAACGGCGACGGACCGTCCGATGATCTCGTCGGTCCGGTAGCCGAGCAGATCCTGCGCCGCTTGGCTCCAGCCGATGACGACGTCACGCTCGTCGAGCACGAACGTGGCGGCACTCGTGACGTCGAGCGGTCCGCGGAAGTCGGCGTCCTCGGTCGCCTTTCTCGCGTTGTCCATGACGCCCTCACCCGCCGGCTTCGTCAGGTCCAGAATCCGCCTGATGCTGACCCTGCGCAACCGATCGGACCGGCTGCGCGGCCGCTCCGCCGTATTCGGTTCCGGATGCATACGAACAGGTGAGCGGCGAGGTGGTGACGGACCGCTACGAGTCGCCCCCGGTGCGGACACGCACCTGGTCGGAGGGGTCTGGTGTGAACTCCCACGAGCACGGATGACAGCATGGGCCCCATGAGTAACGACGTTTTCTTCGACATCACCATCAACGACGAGCCCGCCGGGCGGATCGCCTTCACGCTGTTCGACGACGTGGTCCCCAAGACCGCGCGGAACTTCCGTGAGCTCGCCACCGGCGAGCACGGCTTCGGCTACGAGGGCTCCGGCTTCCACCGCGTCATCCCCGACTTCATGCTCCAGGGCGGTGACTTCACGGCCGGCAACGGCACGGGCGGCAAGAGCATCTACGGCGACAAGTTCGCCGACGAGAACTTCCAGATCAAGCACACCAAGCCCGGTCAGCTGTCCATGGCCAACGCGGGCCCGAACACCAACGGCTCGCAGTTCTTCATCACGACCATCGTCACCGACTGGCTGGACAACAAGCACGTCGTGTTCGGCGAGGTCGTCGAGGGCATGGACGTCGTGAAGCGGATCGAGTCCCTGGGGTCGCGCAACGGTGCCACCCAGGCGAAGATCACCATCGCCAAGTCGGGCGTCGTCGAGGGCTGAGCCCCGGCCGTAGCCGTCCCGGCCCCGGCAGCGGTCCCGACCCGCCGGGGCGGGGTGGCGGCGCGCCTCGTCCGCCGACCGCCCCCGTACGGACGGGCACCGGTCCCGCGTGCGCCCCGGTCCCGCGTCGGTCCCCGCACTCGGACGGCGAACTCCCGTGGCCCGTCCGCCCGTCCGCCCGTCCGCCCCGGCGTGTCCTGTTCCGCCGCGGTGAGGCATTCGGTCCGTCCGTGCCCCACGACACACCCCCGGCGTGCCCGGCAGGGGCGTCGTCCCGCTGCGGGGCGCCTCAGCGAGGACGGACCCCGCTGCCGAGCCAATCGCCGTTCGGGCAGCCCCGGTTCGACCGCCTGGCGGGCGGCCGCCGGACCGCCGGCTCGGGCGGTCACCGCGGACGCCTGCCCCCAGGGACCATCCGGGGGACGAGCCCGCCGAACCGAACCCCGTGGGCGGCGTGTTGACGGGTCGGGGAAGCAGGCGTGTCGCGTTCGGCCAGGGGCACGGCGGCGGAGCGCCGACCTGCGGGACGACCTCGGCGGGACGGCATCGGTCGAGGACCGGGAGGGGTGCCGTGGTACGGAGCACGCACGTCCGCTTGGTGCGACGGGCGCGGGGTACCCGGGGACGACACCCGAGGGAGAGGACGTCCGATGACGGATGTGTCGCGCCTGCCCGGCGCAGCGAACCACCACTGGGACTGGCAGCTGCGCGCCGCCTGCCGGGGCGAGGACAGCAGTCTGTTCTTCCATCCGCCCAACGAACGCGGCGAGGCCCGGGACGAACGGGAGAGGAGGGCCAAGCGCGTGTGCGGTCTGTGTCCGGTGCGCAGCTCCTGTCTGCGCCACGCCCTGGAGACCCGTGAGCGGTTCGGCGTGTGGGGCGGACTCGGCGAGCACGAGCTCCGGACGCTGCTCGGGCCCGCCAGGGGCGCGCCGGAGGAGCCCGGCGAGCGGCAGATCGAGCGGGGCGACCGGGGCACCGTGTGCCGCCCGGCCGCCTGAGAGCAGGCGGTGCCTCCGGTCCGACCGTCCGGGCATCCGGGCACTTGGCACCGGGGCATCCGGCGCCGAGGCGCCCGGTCGCCGCGCGCGCACTGCCCCGCCCGGACGTCCGGGGCCCCGCCCCGGCCATCCGCCGCGACGCCGGCGGGGACGTGATCTCGACGGTCGCGAAGTGGCCGACCAGACAGCCTCGGAGCGCGCGGTGCAGCCCGAACAGCGACATGACGGTCACCGTCGCGAGCATCGGCGCGGGCGCCGAGTCGACACAGCGACCGTACGCGGTGTCCAGCCCCAGGTCCTCCATGAGGGCGGCGAAGAGCCGGGCATGGATCCGGTCCGCCCGGCCGCCGCCGTACTCGTCGAACTCCACGGCGGCCATCCCCGCCTTGGCCCGCCCCCACAGCCTCGGCAGCACCCAGGCGTGCGGGTCGGCCTCCTTGAGGTGGTAGAGGGACCGCTGGGCCGCGAGTTCCCTCAGCTGCCACAGTTCTCCCTCGCGCCGCAGATGGTGCGATATCGAGGCGCCTTGGGCCGGCTCGACCAACAGCCCCGCCACGGCCTCGTCCACCGTCTCGTGGCGGGTGGCGTCCCTCCGCAGGGCCGAAAGGAACCGGTCCTCCAGAGCGCGCCGCACCCCGAGCAGGCCCGGATCCCACTCCAGGGCGGGATCCACCCCGGAGAAGCCTCGGTAGTGGAGCTCGTAGCAGAGGCAGAGGGCGAGCTGAAGATCGTCGCCGTACGGGTCGGGCCCGGCGGCGACCGGGGCCGCGGGAGGCGGCGTTTCCCCGATGAGGCGGCCGATGACCGCCTCGGAGAGCATGCCCCGCGGCTGCGGCAGCGCCGGCGCCCGAAGGTCGGCCGCCGTGTCACTCATGTCCCACGTGTACCCACTGTGCCTGCCTTCGCTTCTCGGCCGACGGGAAGGAGCGGGCCGCTGACTTTCCGATCGGGCAGTCGCCTCGGGACAGCCGGCCCGTGGCTTCACCGGCTCGATGCACCGGCTGCGGGCCGAGGGAAGGACCGGAGTCCCGACCGGGGCGCCGGGGTGGGCGGGTCAGGTGGTGGGGCGGGTCAGGTGGTGGGGCGGATACGTCCGCGCCAGGCCCCGGACTCGTCACCCCGGCCCTCGATGAAGTCCTTGAAACGCCGCATGTCGTCCTTCACCCGCCGGTCGATCAGTCCGGTCACGGCCGCGGTCCTCTCGGCGGCTCCGGTCGGTTCGACGTCCATCACCAGCTCCACGCGGGTGCGCGTGTCGTCCAGGCGCTGGAAGCTGACCGTGCCCTTCTGCCTGGTGTCACCGCCGGTGGTGCGCCAGGTGATGCGCTCGTCCGGGAGCTGGTCGACGATCTCGGTGTCGAACTCCCGGTGGACGCCTCCGATCGTGGTGGTCCAGTGGTTGTGGCGGTCGTCGAGCTGCTTCACCTCCTTGACGCCCTCCATGAAGTTCGGGAACTCCTCGAACTGCGTCCACTGGTTGTAGGCGGTGCTGACGGGAACGTCGACCTCGACGGATTCCCTCACCGTGCTCATGACTACGACTCCTCTCGTCCGGCGCCGTGCGGGAGGTGGCCGCCGCACGAACGGGCACGCCCGACACGTACCCAGTGCCGGCGGAGCTACCGCCCCGCCACCGGGGACCGGGCTACTCGCGGGCCCGCAGCAGGAAGGAGTGGCCTGCCGGGTCGGACAGCAGCCGGGCCTCGCGCGGGGTTCCCCGGCCGGCCACGTCCATCGGGGTCGCCCCGAGGCTCACGGCCTCCCGCTCCGCCTCGTCCAGGTCCCCCGGGCCCAGCAGGACCAGCAGATGGGCCTGCTGGGCGTCCTCCGGGCGGGGCCAGCTCGGGGGCGTCAGTCCATGGTCGCGCTGGAACCCCAGTACGGTACCGTCCTGGCCGACGACCTCGAAGAGATCCGGGTCGGACGTCCTCCGCACCTCGGCGCCGAGCAGCGCCGCGTAGAACTCGGCGAGCGTCTCCGGCTCGGCGCAGTCGAGGGCGAGCATCGCCGTCTTGGGAACCGCCATCTTCCCTCCCCTTCGGCAGGACTTCACGGATGGGTACGGCGGGTACCCCCTATCCCAACCCTCAGTCATGGCAGGGCAGTCGGTACGCCGAGCCGGACGGGCGGCGGGACGCGGGCGGGACGCACCGGCCGTGGTCCGGGCCGCTCACAGCATCAGGACGAGCGCGTACGCCAGGAAGAACGCCGCCACCAGCAGGACGATCGCGCAGACTGCGACGAGCGCGACCTGGGCCCAGCCGACCCTTCGCACCGGCGACATCGACCTCGGTGCCGTCGACGTGGAGAACGGTCGATCGCCCGTCGGTGTCCTCATCGCCCGATCGGCCTTGACCAGCCAGTCCTCCGGCGCGGGGACGATCTCCGCACCGCCGTCCCGCAGTGCCTGGACCACCTCGTCGACGTCCTCGCTCCGGATGCAGACCCCGGTTCCGGGGCCCGGATCCGTGCCGTGCCGTCCTTCAGGCACGTCGAATCCGGGACGTCCCCGCGGGACCTTCACCTGGGACCCCGCAAGCCCGGGAGTCCGCATGCCCGGGCGCCCTCAGCGGGCGCGGCTCATCCGGGCGGGTACCCGTGCCGGTGCGCCCCACGCGCCCGGCGTGGGCAAGCGGCCGGTACCCGGCACACCGCACCGGCTCCGCGGCGCGGCAGCCCGGGTTCCTCACGGATCGGCGGGCCCCGGTCACTCGAGGTGACACGGCCCGGCGCGGGCCGGTCGAGCGGAGTAGCGTGAGAACTCCAGTCTCGCGTGTCCAGACTCGCGCGAAGTGGAGATGGGCGGCTGTCGTGTCTACGTCAAGTCATGCGCTGTTCGGCGCTCCGTGCTGGGTGAGCCTCATGGCTCGTGACCTCCCGGCGGCGGAGGAGTTCTACTCGAAGGTGCTCGGGTGGGCGTTCCGTCCAACACGGCTGGGCGAGGAGTTCTCCGTCGGCTTCCTCGACGGCACTCCGGTCGCCGGTATCGGGGCGCTCGCGGACAGCCTCGCGGTCGCCGTGGCGTGGACGCCGTACTTCGCGGTGGACGACGCGGACGCGACCGCGGCCCGCATAAACGAGCGCAGTGCCACGGTGGCCGTGGGCCCGCTCAGCTTCGGCACCGGCCGGGCGGCGCTGGCCGCGGACCGCGACGGCGCCGTGTTCGGCATCTGGCAGGGCAAGGCCATCCCCGACTGGAGCATGGGGACCGACAAGGCCCCGGCCTGGCTGGAACTGCGGACCCGCGACGCCTTCGAAGCGGCGATCTTCTACGCCGAGGTACTGGACTGGGCCTGCGCACAGCCCGGTTGCTGCCAAGTCGCCTACGAGGAAGACCACGTCGTCCTCCGCCACCAGGGGGACGTGGTCGCCCGGATCACCGGCGGGGCGGCCGGCGAGGCCCCCGATCCGCACATCCGCCCCCGCTGGCACGTGTACTTCTACGTGCCCGACGTGGACTCCGCCGTCCGTACGGCAGTCGGCCTCGGCGGTCGGATCGCCGCACCGGCCCGACCGGCAGCGGCGGAGGACTGGGTCACCCTCTTCGACCCCGACGGCGGACTGTTCACCGTCACGTCGAACAATCCGGTGCCGGCGGCTGCTTGTCCCCTGCGCTGAGCCCGCCGTCCCCCGTCCGACGGGACGGGGCCGGGGGCCGCGGGGCGCGGGGCGCGGGCGCCCGCAACGACCTGGCCGGCCCCGTGTCGACGGGACCGGCCAGGACCGATGTGCGGGGCCGCGTCAGTGACGGCGTGCGGCCGCGCGCTGCGGACGACGCGTACGGAGCAGCAGGACTCCCGCGACGAGCAGCACACCTCCGGCCGCCGACGGCCAGAGCTGGGCACCCGTCTCGGCGAGCCCGCCGCCCTGTCCCGCGGCCACGGGCCGACCGCCGCCGTTGGGCTCGGGATCGTTCTCCCCCGCGTCCTTCGTGGCCTCGGCGGTGGCGGTGGGTTTGCCGTCGCCCGCACCGGCGGCCTGCGACGAGCCGTTCGAACCGGCGGACGAACCGGCGAGGACTTCGGGGTCCTTCTCGTCACCGCCGCCCTGCGGGACGTTCGGCTCCCCTGAACCGTCGTCGCCGGCCCCGGCGCCGTCCTGACCGGCACCGTCCTGACCGGCACCGTCCTGACCGGCACCCGCGGCAGCGCCGGGCTTGTCGTCCCCGCCGGGTGCAGCGGGTGCGTCCTGACCGCCCGCTCCACCGTCGGCGGGCGGGGTGTCCCCGCCGGGGTTCTGAGGCTTGCCGGGTGCGTCGGGAGCGTCCTGACCGCCCGTCGCACCGTCGTTCGGCGGGGCCGGGTCAGCGGGGTTCTCCCCGTTGCCGGCGTCACCGCCGTTGCCGTCACCGTTGTCACCGCCGCCGTTGTCACCGCCGCCGTTGTCACCGCCGTCGGCGGGAGGTGCGCCCGCACCGCCCGGACCGCACTCGCGGCCCTCGTTGATGCAGCTCACCAGCTCCTCCATCAGGTTCTCGTCGAAGACGTTGATGAAGTCGCCGTGGTCGGTGATGGGCTTGTGCAGCTGCTCCGGGAAGGAGTCGACCGCGAAGACGCTCGGGTTCTCCCCGTCGAAGACCGGCGGCGGCACGTCGTAGACGATGCGCTGCACGAGCTGCGGAATGGCCCGGAAGCCGTTGGGGCAGGCGCCGTTCGCCTGGGCGAAGGCGAC
>NZ_JASHLT010000090.1:0-7891 GCF_030056615.1 Streptomyces sp. HNM0645
TGAGGTGAGGGGATCAGTCGGGGAGCCCAGTTGCTCAAGTGCGGAAGGGATGGGCGATGATGTTCGGGCAGGCACGGTCTCGCTCGGTTCTCATGGGTCTCGACAACCACATGATCACCAGCACCGTGCCTGCTCTGCTCTCCGGGCTCCCATGCCGCACCAAGGACATGACGCCACGTCACTCACGAGACCGGCGAACCGGACCAATCCCAATCGCGCAATGGCCCTGCCCCCGCGTAGACCGCAGTTGGTCTCCCACGGCCGTGACAGAACCTTCACACCGTCACCACCAGCACGGCAACAGGTGATCAAGAATTCCGAGGTTAACTTGAGCATCCACGGCGGCTACGCCTGACCTGCACGAATCCAAGCCTTCGGGGGCTACCGCAACAGCTGATGAAGCGGACATTTTCGGCGCTGCCCTTCTGCCCGACCTTGGCGTAGGAGAGAGCGGCAACCAGGTGCAGCAGCCCGCCGAGGGCGATGTCGTCGGGCCCACGGTCGGGGTAGTCAGCGTCCTGCGCGGCCGTCATCGACCGGTCACCGGTCAGCATGACCATCTCGGGCGCGGGCTGGAACGACGCATCCGGCTCCGATATCGAGCGGGACTTCGTCGCGCGGACCGGGTGCTGGAGCCACGTGGAGCGCGTCCTGCTCACCGACGACCAGGTCCGCGAACGCGACCTGACCGCAGCCGTCGGGAAGGCGGGCGACCCGCGCTGGCCCGCCTTCGCCGAACAGCACGGGCTCGATCGAACGCAGCCTGTCCAGTGGAAGTCGAGGCCCTCGACCCGGCCGAGCTCCAGCGCCTGGTCCTGGCCGCCGTCGCCGACTACATCGACGACACCGTTCTCGCCGAACGCCTCGCGGAAGAAGAACACCAGCGCTGCCGGCTCCGTGCCTTCACCGAGCAGTGGGATACTTCCGGCGAACCGTAACGCAGCGGAGAAAACGCTCGAAGAGTTGGGGGCGGCCCCGGCCGTACTGCGTCCCGGTCACCCGGGGACCGGGGCCTGTCCCGCACACTCCATGCTGGCGCGGGCCGAGGGGAAGACTAACCCGGCCGAGTGACAAGCGTCGCGCCGTGCACCAGCGCATCGTGCGTGGTGCCGCTGGTTTCCTGGCGCTCGTCCTTCTTGACGTTGTCGGTGGTGAATGCCTCGATGGCGGCCTTCCTCCACTTCAAACCGAGCGCCGCTACCTGCGCGGCCGCCCCGGACCCGCCGGAACCACCGGCGAACAGCGCGTCACCGCCACCCGCCAGGCCCGCGCCGCCGACCGCAACACCGCCATCTGGGCCCGCCGCCATGCGGCCGACCTGCGCCGCCTCGCCGGCCAGATCACCGCCCTCACCGACCTTCCCCCCGCCGCCCGCAGCACGCTCAATGAGCTCCACGCGGCCCTCGCCCACAACGACCCCGCCGACCTCATCGCCCCCCCTGACCGCCACCAGCCCCCACCTGGCCACCACCCACCCCGACCTCGCCGCCCGGCTCGACACCCTCACTCCCCCCTGCCCCCCGCCCGGCGCCCCGCAACAGCCCAGTCAGCCTCCGCCCCGGGTGCCCTCGAAGTCCGGCGGCAGATCGTCCACGGGGTTACGCCACCGGCAACACACGCATCGAAACTGAAGAAAATCTGTCGCGGTCACAGTAGACATTGGCTCGTTACGGGGTTATTTTTTCGGTGTACCCAGGAAGTCGAGATGGGCACGGCAGAGATGAACTGCCGCGCATGCAGGTCGAACAGGACGCCCCACGGGGGCTGCGAGCAGTACCCGCGTTATCCAGCAGTACGACCGAGTAGCCGAAAGTAAAGGAGCAGACGCCATCAGGATCGCCCGGGCGAGGAACAAGTCCGCCCGGGTACCGCAGGCCCCGGATTGGAAGGTGGTCCCCGGTCACGCATCCGCGATCCCCGCAGCCCCGCCCTCCCAGGCGGAACCTGCGGACAAAGAAGGCTGGCGCAGTTCGCCGGTAGATGGTGTTGAAAGCTCGGGGCCCGGATGCCGTACGGCATCCGGGCCCCCCGACGTGTCCCCTGAAAGAAGAGGTCTATGCCCCCTGCCAGTTCCCGTCCCGTCGATAACCTCGACGATGACGACTACCCCGCGTACACCATGGGCCGGGCCGCCGAGATGCTCGGCACCACCCCCGCCTTCCTCCGCGCCCTCGGCGAACACCTCCTGATCACCCCGCTGCGCTCCGAAGGCGGCCACCGCCGCTATTCTCGCTACCAGCTGCGCATCGCCGCCCGCGCCCGCGAACTCGTCGACCAGGGCACCCCCATCGAGTCCGCCTGCCGCATCGTCATCCTCGAAGACCAGCTCGAAGAAGCCCGGCGTATCAACGAGCAACTGCGTACACAAGGCCGCGAGTCGCAGTCGAAGAACTCAGCCTGAATCAGCACGCCGATCCTGAAGTGAGCAACCGAGCTCACTTCAGGAGAGCCGCGCCCTTCCGGCTTATGTCTGGTTGTGCGAGTGTGGTCGGGCGGTCGTCACAGGGGTGGGCAGGGCGGCGGCTGGGCGGAGCATCTGTCCGGCGGCCAGTTCGCGGTAGGTGGGGTTGTTGGTGAGCAGTTCCTCGTGACGTCCGATGGCGGTGGCGCGGCCGTTGTCCAGTACGACGATCTGGTCGGCGTGCTGGACGGTGGAGAGCCGGTGTGCGATCACCAGCAGGGCGCATTCCTGGACGACGTCCTTCATCACCGTGGTGAGCGCGGATTCGTTGATGGCGTCAAGGTGGGACGTCGGCTCGTCGAGCAGGAGGAGTTGGGGGCGGGCGAGCAGGGCGCGGGCGATGGCGATGCGCTGGCGTTCGCCTCCGGAGAGAGTGTTGCCGCGGTCGCCGAGCAGGCCGGACAGTCCGCCGTGCAGGCGGCGTACGACGTCGTCGAGCTGGGCGAGTTCGACGACGCGTCGTATTTCGGCCTCGGTGGCGTCGGGGTCCGCCGGCTGAAGACCGCCGCGTTCGCCCACATCGACTATCCCCACGCTCGCCAGGCCCTCCAAGTCGTGCGCTGGAGACGGGATCTGGGCAACGGCAAGGTGACCATCGAGCGGGTCTACCTGGTCACGAGCCTGCCGCCCGGCGCGGCCACCGGCAGCGAACTCGCCGCCTGGATCCGCGGCCACTGGCACATCGAGAACCAGCTCCACCACGTCCGGGACTGCACCTTCCGCGAGGACGCCTCCAGAATCCGCACCCGCCACCTGCCCCGCGTCATGGCCGGCCTGCGCAACCTCGCCATCGGCGTCCACCGTCAGGACGGCCACACCACCATCGCCGCCGCCCTCCGCCACACCGGCCGCGACCGCCTGCGGCCTCTCACCACCCTCGGACTGACCTGACAAAACCGGACACAAGATCACTTCTCAAAGACCCTGGCAGTAGAAGCCACCGTAAGCGCCCTGGACACACCACCGAAAAGAATCCCCCGCCAACGGGCTCCGCGCCTCGGTCGTGGCGGCGTGCGGCACCGGGAAGACGCCCCCGGCCGATGAGGTGGGACGGATCAGAAGGCGGTGCGCGGCCAGGGAGCCGCTGTCGGCGACATCACCCTCGACATCGGCAGCGCTCTCGCCCGCGACTGCGCCATCGCCCTCGCTCACGACATCGATGCGGCGCGGGGGGCTCTGGTCGCGGCGGCTACCGATTTCACCGGCACTGACCTGTCCGACGCCGACGTCGAAGCAGTCGATCTCGCAGGTATCCGCTGGGATGCAGCCACACAATGGCCCAGCCCCGAATGGCGAGAGCGTATGCGCCGGGCCTCCGCCGAACATCCACCAGGTTCCGGCGTCTTCGTGGTACTGCCCGAGTGGGACGGTGAGCAGGCAGCCCAGGAACCCCCCACCCCGGCTCCGGTATAGCAGCCGGGCAGCGCGGAGGAGGCACTGCCGGACGGCACACCAGCCACCGAGCAGCGCGAGGCAGGCGCACTGCCCGGCGCGGTCGAGGACGGCAAGGGCGGATACCTGATCCCGGTCGAAGACCTGCTCGCCGCCGGCTTCCGGCTCAACGCCCCGACACCACCGGACCCGATGCCCGCCCAGGACGAGACCCCCGCCCCGGCGGCCGGTGCCAGCGAGGTCGCCGAGCATGCACGCGGCGCTCGCCGAGGAGCGCACCGCGCGCATGCTCGCCGAGAACGAGGCCCGCAACCTGCGCGAGCGCCTCGAGGAACGCGCCGAGCACATCGCCGACCTCCAACAGGCGCTCAAGGCTCTGATGCGCGCGCCCGAGCGGCCCGCCATCCCCCAGCCCGCCCATCCCGTCGCCAGCGCCCCGGCCGTCCCGGCGCCCGCACCGGCCAGCCCGCCCGCGCCACGGGACACCGCCGAGCAGCAGGAGGGCCAGGAGCCGAGCGAGCGGCGGCGCTGGTGGTCCCGCCGCGGCTGACGGACGGCCGCGGACACCAAGAGGCCCCCGGGCATAAGCACGGGGGCCTCGGCGGGCGCCCTGTTGGCGCAGAACACCCTGTACACCAGCGTCGTCCGAGGTCAAAAGGACAATCGCCGCGGATCGCAGTCTGTGAGGACTGCGTGCTGCTCATAATTACCCGTAAGCAGCTTCCGTGCCATGGTAATGGCCTGTATGGCTTGTTAGGAATCCCTTACAAGGCTCTGAGCTGCGGTGATTCTTTCGCGTGCCGGTGATTACCGGCGCACTTAAACGCTCTTGACCATCCGTGGGAACGGTGAACATCACGCGCTGTACACGGAGCGCTTCGTGGGCGAGGATGAATGATGTTCCGCTGGAGTCACGGGAGTTGGCGCTCCCGCCGCGGGACACGTCCGAGGTCACCCAGCAGGGCCCTGTGGGTCTGGTACCTATGCCGATGGCATGGGGCCCTGCGTCCTTGAAAGGACGCGCCAGTCGTGGAACTGCGCATTCACCGTCCGGGCGGGATCTGCCTGCCCCTCCCCACGCCGAAACAGTACGGCCGCGCGCTCGTGGACGCGTGCCACCGTACCGGCAGCCGTCTCGCCGACGCGGTCCGGCGCCACGCCGCCGCCCGCATCGGGCTGTACTCGGCGGCCGGCACCGCCTCCACGGCGGTCGCGGTCGCCGTGGGCATGGAGCCGGCCGACGCCGTCTCCATGGGCATCAACGTCGCGGCCACGGCCGCCGCGTTCTGGCCCACCACGGCCAAGACGGCCACCAGGGAGGCCTGCTGATGGCCGCCCAGGTGAAGCCGATCCCCGCCGACGCCCTCCCCCAGCTGAGGGCGCTGGCGACGCAGCTGCGCGACGCGAAGGACGCCGCCGGCATCTCCTACAAGCAGCTCGCCGACCGCACGCACTACTCCACGGCCTCGCTCTCGCAGGCGGCCTCGGGCAAGAAGATGCCCACCTGGGATGTGACCCGCGCCTACTTCCGCGGCTGCGAGGACCCCCGGGAAGAGGGGGTCTGGCAGGAGCTGTGGACGGCCGCGAGCGTCGCCGACGAGGCCCGGAACTCCGATACATCGCCCCCCGCCGCGTCCCCCGCCCGCGCCCCGGGGCAGCGGCGCCGCAAGACCGTCGCCCAGCTCGTGCGCGAGGAGGTCGAGCGCCAGCAGCAGGCCGCCCCGTCCCGGCAGATCAGTCTGGACGCGATGCGCACCTCACTCGCGCTGTGCATCACGCCAGACGAGTTCTGCTCACTGCTCAAGGAGCTCAAAGGCACACGGGACCTCGATGAGATCAAGGGCCGCGCCCGGAGTAAGGGCTACACCATCCGCAAGTTCGACATGCGCACCATGCTCGGGGACGACGGCGACGAGATCCCCGACACCGAGCGCCTCCACGCCTTCCTGGTCGGCTGCGACGCCGAGCCGTCCAGCATCCAGGACTGGCACCACACCGCAACCCGCCTGAGGATCTCCCAGGCCTACCGCAGCGAGCTCGCGGGCGAGGCGGAGGGACTCCTGCGCCGCCTCTACCTGTGGCTGCGCGGCATCCGCAGCGAGATCCGTCTGGAGACCCTGGTTGGCCTTTTCAGCACCCTGCTCGTCGTCTTCGTCCAGGTCATGTCGATACTCACGTACGGCTTCTGAGTCGCCGCGGGGGGACGGCCTGGAGTGAGAAGCCGTATCTCAACCGAACGTGATCGCTTGATTTCTGCTGGTCAGGCGTGGTGTAGCTCCGAATGAGGGAGGGATCCGGCGTCTTGTTTCCGCTCCATGAGCAAGGGGTGCGCGATGGCGTCGGTTCTGGGAATGCTGGAGGAGCGGGAGACAGCGGCCCGTGTGCGGGTGGAGGGGCTTCGGGAGGAAGTCGCCCGGTTGGCTGCGGTGTTGGAGGCCGCCGAGATCGAGTTGGACCGGCGGGTGATCGCGCGGGAGGAGCTGGTCGAGGCCCTGGCCGTGTCCGCGGCCGAGACGACTGCCGTGACCGAGGCGGAGCAGGAAATCGTGCCCGCGCCCGCGCCGGTGCCGGGGTCGATCGTGCCGCCTTGGCGCGAAGGCTTGCCGGTGACGGTGCTGGCGCCGGACTACCAGCGGATCCTGGGCGTGCTCGGTGAGCGGCAGCCGGCGGGCCAGGGACCGCTCAAGGCCAGGGAAATCGCGGTGGGGCTGGGCCTTCAGACGACGTCGGCGAAGGTCGAGGGGGTGCGCTCGAAGGCCAGGCGCCTGGCGGAGCGCGGGTGGCTCGTGCAGGAGGCGTCGGGGGCCTTTCAGTGCCGGCCGGCGGCCTGTGGCCGTGCCAGGCGACGGCTCATCCGCGTGACCATCGACCACCGGATCATCGCCTCGCTGCCGGCCGGCAACGTCTCGTAGTCCCGGGCCAGTCGGCGCGAATGCATCAGCCACGCGAACGTGCGCTCTGCCACCCAGCGCCTGGGCAGCACCACGAATCCCGTCATGTCGTCGGTGCGCTTGACGATCTCCAAAGTCAGGGCGAGTTTGTCCCGGCACCAGTCGACGAGGCCGCCGGTGTAGCCGCCGTCGGCCCAGACCAGGCAGATGTCACGGTGCAGGCGGCGCAGCCGGGTCAGCAGGCCCGTCGCAGCATCCCGGTCGCCGATGTTCGCGGCAGTCACCGCGACGACCAGGAGCAGGCCGAGGCAGTCGGTCACGATGTGCCGCTTGCGGCCGCCCACCTTCTTCCCGCCGTCGTAGCCGCGTGAGACGGACGGCACCGAGGCCGCGGCCTTCACCGACTGCGCATCGATGATCCCGGCCGTCGGCTCCGCCTCACGGCCCTCCCGCTCACGCACCCGTCCGCGCAGCCGGTCGTGGAACTCCGTGATCAGCCCGTGCTCGCGCCAGCGGCGGAAGAAGGCGTAGACCCGGCCCCAGTCGGGGAAGTCCGCGGGCATCGC
The DNA here is from genome assembly GCF_030056615.1 of Streptomyces sp. HNM0645. NCBI lineage: Bacteria > Bacillati > Actinomycetota > Actinomycetes > Kitasatosporales > Streptomycetaceae > Streptomyces > Streptomyces sp. HNM0645. Next base: position 7,311 of record NZ_JASHLT010000090.1, read on the forward strand.
CCGCCAGGAGATCCCGCCCGCGACCAGGTAGCGGATCGCGTCCAGCAGCTGGCGGTGGCAGTAGCCCTCGGGCTGCCCGCCCCGGCCCTTCAGCCAGGCCGGCACCGGCAGCAAAGGCCGGACGGCCGCCCATTCCGCGTCCGTCATGTCGGAGGGATACCGGCGTTCCCGGTCCGGATGGTCGGCCGCGTTGCCGTACACATGCGCGAGGCAATCACACGATGGAGCAGCCGAGTTGAACTGAACGGGCTCGGACGCGTACAACAACGACACCAGGGCCTCCCGGCGCTGCTCGGTCAGATTCGCATCCCCGAGCTACCGAGAGGCCCTGTCTTCATACGCGCACAACGGGAAGATCACCCCGACGGGAAACCTGTTCGACCCACACGTTCCATGACCGGTTGAGATACGGCTTCTGAGCTTGGCGTTTAACCGCGCGGGTCACCCGACCTGCTGATCTGCGGTTCTTTCCGGGACAGCGGAGGCGGCCGTTCTTCACGCTTCGAGGTGTCGAGCAACGAAGCATCGAGGAACGGCCGCTGTGTATGAGTGTCCCTGCCGGAGCGTCCGAGGGCGAGGCG
>NZ_JASHLT010000091.1:0-7686 GCF_030056615.1 Streptomyces sp. HNM0645
CGCCTCGCCCTCGGACGCTCCGGCAGGGACACTCATACACAGCGGCCGTTCCTCGATGCTTCGTTGCTCGACACCTCGAAGCGTGAAGAACGGCCGCCTCCGCTGTCCCGGAAAGAACCGCAGATCAGCAGGTCGGGTGACCCGCGCGGTTAAACGCCAAGCTGAGACGCCGTCCGCTTTCCGAACCTGATCGTTTGGCTCGGGCTGGGTGGGCATGAACTCCGGCTGAGGGCAGGAGAGACGGGCGTGGTTCGTCCGTTCGTCTCGCTTGTGGAGGTGGCTGGTGCCGTCGGTGCTCGGTTTGTTGGAGGCCCGGGAGGAGAAGGTCCGGGAAGAGGTCACGCGGTTGCGACAGGAGGCCGAGCGGCTGCAGGCCGCCCTCGGCGAGGCGGAACGCGCACTTCAGCGTCTTGCGGATGCCCGTGTGACGGTGGCCGAGGTGCTGGCCGAGCCGCCGTCTGCGGTCGTGGAGCCGGTAGGGAGCACGGGAGTGGTGGTGCCGCGAAGGGCTGAGGGGATGACGGCGCCGGTCCTGCCTGCGGACCACCAGCGGATCATGTCCGTGCTGGAGTCGGCTGGGGGCCGGGAGGCATTGCGTTGCCAGCAGCTGGCCGCGGCCCTGAGCCTTCAGGCGGTGCCGGCGAAGGTCAAGGGGCTGCGGTCGAAGGCGAAACGCCTGGTGGAACGAGGGTGGGCACCCCTGCAGCCACGCCGGGACCGGCAGCAGCGGCCGGATGGCCTGCCACTCCGCCTCCGTCAGATCGGAGCCGTAACACCGCACCCGGTCCGTCCGCCGCGTTGCCGAACCTGTGCGCGAGACAGTCACACGCAGGAAACGGCGCGTTGGACTCCACGGACACAAGCGCGACGGAGTGCGACAACAGGGCCTCCTGGTACTGCTCGGTTGGGATCGCAACTCCGAGCTACCAAGAGGCCCTGCCGCTAGGCCCCGACCACCGAGAAATCACCCGAACAGGAACCCTGTTCGACTGATCAAGCCTGCCGAACGGTAAGCGGCTGGCGTCACAGACCCGATATTTGGCTAAGAGATCTTAGGCAGGACCGGCAGCGTGATGTGCCTGAGGTGGGCAGTGAGCGCTGCAGCCGTTGTGTCATCATGCGGAGCGCGACCTGGGGGAGAGGGCCAACACGGCCCACGAGGCGAGGAGTTCGGTGTGAATGCGGGTGGGGAGCGCAGCGGTTCGTCAGTGCCTGACGAGGAATGGGAGCGGTTTCTCCGGGATTCGACGACCGGTGTGGCGAACGCTCCCAGGGAACCGTCGGCGCGGGCCCGAGCCGTGGCAAAGCGAATGCGGGAGGAGCCTGCTGGCGCGGAGGGGTGGCGGACATACTCTTTGGCCCGTCCCAACCGGAAGAAGGGCTGGCACGTGTTTGGGCTCTTGGCTGCTGCGGTGGCCCTGGCGATCGTGGCGCTGGATCCGGGACGGGTGGTCGGATGGTTCAGCGATAGCAACCGGGCCGAGAAGCCGCTCGCTGCGGAATCGAATCGCCCGATCCAGCCATTTCCTGCGGAGGGCGTCCGACAGCCCACGCTCGACGAACCGTTCAGAGGCTCACCTGCGGCTCGCTGGGCTAACGGCACGGCCGGGATCACGGTGCCGGAAGCCAAGGCGACCGGCTGGATGAGTCGGGCGCAGGTGGAGCGGGCGCTGGAGCAGACCCGGGACTTCCTCGCTGCGGCGAATCTGGATCCAGGAGTGCTGCAGGGCGGACATCCCAGAAAGGCGATCGCACTGATCAACCCTCACCAACAGGACGTCCAGACCTACCTGAAGACCGCATTCCGCGCCCCGAGCAAACAGAACGACCCGCTGCTGCTCTTCAGCCGGTTCGACACCTCGCACGTGCGTCTCGTCGGGGACGTGGTCAAGACCCGGGGCCGGATCACGTACCTGGAGGGCGAACGCGGCGCGCTCCAGGTGACCAGCGACGTCACCTATGTGTACCCGGTCGCCCCAGCAGAGGAAGGCGACGAGGTGATCCGCACGATCGTACGGCGCGAGGTGGTGTTGAACTGGGACGACCCCTCGAAGGTGATCACCGAGCCGGGAACCTTCTCCCTTGTCTCGTACAAGGTCGACATGACCAACGGGGGCTGCGACACCGCCACCGGCTACCTCACCCCTCCCTTCGGCCAGGAAAGGGCGGAAACGGGCGCGGGTCCCGAGGTCGACCCGTACGACCGCAGCACTTCGATGAGCGAGCGGACGGCCTCGGACGAAGGATGCGGCACTGCGACACGGTCGTGAGGCATCTTCTGGGCAGTCCGAATCACCGCCACGTCAAGGCCCTTGCCACGGTGTGGGATCAGCAGGGCCGCTCGCCCCGCCACCCGGGTGGGCACCGGGGATGCGACCACGGCGGCTTCCGCTTCATCCGCGCGGAGAAGGCCCCCGCACCTCATTGACGTGACGTACATGACGTGCGGCTGTCATGGCGTCCTCCATGACTAAGGCTGCGCTGGAAGCTGTGATGCCGTGGCTCGTCCGAGGGGGAAGCGGACTGTGGAGGTGCTCAAAGAAGCTGGACCGCCGCTGCTGGCATGGGCACCGAGTCGGAGGCGTACCGGTTGCACTCGGCAGCCGTCCTTCGGGTCCGCCAGGAGGCCGCCGGGCTTCGCCACGGGTCCGCCGTGGACCCGTGGCCGGGCCACCCCGGAGGGTCCACGGCGGGCAGCGGCCGGCATCCTCGCATCACTCACCGCGCGAAGAGATCACGATCGAGCGAGCCATGGGGCATGCTGATGTGCCCAAGCCCAAGGTCTCGAACCCGCAGCCTAGGAATCAGGCTGCTGTCTAAGCAGTTGTAGCCGTACACGGCGCGGATGCGGCCGAGGCAGCTCGCTCCATCAGGTCTGGCTGCCGCGAGTCGCCATCGGCCCCGAAGCCGCAGCCAGCACGATCCAGGCGGCTTTGTTCCCACAGTCCGTCACATGGAACCCCCACTGCCCCTGAGCCAACTCGTTCACGATGTGCAGGCCCCGTCCACGCTCGACGAGCAACCTGCTCTCCCCCTCGGCAGGTCCGGCGTCCGGCGACGACGTGGCACCGCGGTAGAGACCCGTGGGGAGCAGTGGATCCCCGTCATGGATCTCGCAGATGTACCTTTCCGGCGACCGAGCGAACGTGCACCTCGTACGGGCCGCACGCGTGCTCGTGCGCGTTCGCCACGAGCTCCGAGATGGCCAAGACCCCGTCGCTGACGACGTCCCCGGACAGGCCCAGGTCCTTGAGGACACGTCGCAGAACCGCGCGGGCTTCGCCGGTCGGGTTGAGGGTGTGGTCGGTCCAGCGGTACACGAGGCCGACAGCGTCGGATGGCGCGCTGATCATCGGGCGACAGACCTCCTGTGGGTGACAGCGATGGCCTTCTCCCGGGGCTGCGACGTGGTCGCGGAAGTGCGGCCAGTACGCCGCTGAGAGGCGTACGGCAGCAGGAATCACCCTGGCTTCGGGCGCGGCCCCGGGAGGATCGTGGCTCAGGTACCAGCCACGAGACCGGTCGCGAGTCACGCGCTCAACGATGGATGCCGGTGTCCCTGATGCTCATGGGCGTTTATGAGCGCAGGGGGTGCGAGCGGGGTCGACAGGGCCCTGCAGCGGGACCGTCGACCCGCCGACGGCCTTCGCCTCCGCCCCTCTGATCACTGGGAGTATGGGCGGGTGAGTGCTGACGTGTTGGGACGCTGGGTGCCGGATCGTCCCCAGGATGTGGCGGCGGTCTTCGCCAGTGCGGACTTCCCGTGGTGGATCGCCGGTGGCTACGCGATCGAATTCGCGGTCGGCCGCGAGCTGCGCGCACACGGCGATCTCGACGTCCTCGTCCTCCGGCGCGACCAGGCTCTCGTACGTGACCTGCTTGCCGACTGGGACCTGTACGTGGCGGACCCGCCCGGCCAGGGGGAGCTTCGACCGTGGCGTGCTGGGGAGGTCCTTCGGCCGCCGCTCCACGACATCTGGTGCCGCCGCACGCCCAAGGCGCCCTGGTCGGTGCAGCTCATGCTGGACGAGGCCAAGGGCACCCAGTGGGTCTCGCGGCGTGACCCGGCGATCCGCCTCCCGATCGACCAGCTCGGACGCACGACCGAGACGGGCATCCCGTATCTCGCGCCCGAGGTCCAGCTCTTCTACAAGGCGAAGGCGACCCGGGACAAGGACGAGACCGACTTCGAAGCGGTGCTGCCGCTGCTCGACGCTCCGGCACGCGCCTGGCTGGCGGACGCGATCAAGGTGATCGCGCCTGGCCACCACTGGCTCCGCCGGCTCCTGCAGGTCAGCCGAACGTGAGCAGCGGGACGTCGTAGAGGTCGGGGTTCCGGGGCCGGGTCATCGTGGGGGACGTGACCTCCACGATCAGCAGCTCGCTGAGAAACTGGACCTTGGCGCTGAGGAGGTGGCTCGTCCTGCCGTCGGCCGACTGGGCCTTCAGGCCGGCGGAGACGTGGATGTGCGGAAGTATCCCGCCGGTGGCGGGATCGTGGGCAAGCGTGCCCGCTCCGAACGCCTCGACGTTGGTGACGTACGTCTTCGCCCAGACCGGTGCGTCCGGGTCGGCGAGCTTCTCGCAGGCGCCCACGATCTCGGCCTCCGCGAAGGCCCCGATGAACGAGGGGATGTAGCCCTGTCGTACACCGTTGTCCCGGCAGAAGGTGGACAGCGCCTCGAAGAAGTCCTCTCCGTGGTCGAAGGTGACGCCGAAAGTACGGCCGACGGTCAGCTCGTGAGCACGCATGTTCGGGTGTCTCCTGATGAGGTGGGGTCAGCGGGCGGAGGCGGTGGTGAAGGTCTCGCGGACCGCCGCCCCGTCGGCGCCCTGGGCGAGCAGGGCCTGCAGCAGGAGCCGCGCCTGGTACGGGCCGAGGTCTCCAGCACCGATGAGTCCTCGTCCGAGAAGGTCCTTCTCGGAACCGGGGAAGCCGTACGTGTCCGAGAGGACCGGGCCGTTGCCGATGCGGGAGGCGAGGACCACAGGGATGCGGGACGCGAGCTTGGTGAGCCCTTCGACGAGACGCTCCGGGACGTGGCCGACGCCGAAGGCCGCGACGACGAGCCCGTCGCAGTTGCCGTCCCACAGGTCGAGCAGTGCACCGTCGTCGCCGAGGGTGACGACGTAGAGCCCGACGCGCGCTTCACGGTCGGGGGCGCCGACCAGCGGTCCGCGGCGCGGCAGCCCGCCCGCCATCCGCACCCGGTTCTCCGCGACCCGCGCGATCGGTCCGCACGACGGTGAGGTGAAGGCGGCTGGACTGGTGGTGTGGGACTTGCGGACGGTCCGGGCCGAGTGGATCTCGTCGCCGAGGACGACGAGGCAGCCGGCGCCCCGGAGTCCAGGGTCGGCGGCGGCCAGGACCGCGGCATAGAGGTTGGCCGGACCGTCGGCTCCGGGCAGGGTGGGGTTGCGCATCGCGCCGGTGACGATGACCGGCTGCTCGTGGCCGTGGTAGAGGTCGAGGAGGAAGGCGGTCTCCTCGATGGTGTCGGTGCCCTGGGTGATGACGACGCCGTCGACGTCCCCGGTCTCCAGCTCCGCCTCGATCGCGGCCGACAGCGCGGTGAGGTCCTCGAAGGTCAGGGAGGCACCAGGCAGACGTCGGAAGTCCCGCACCTTGAGGCCGATACCGCTCGTGGCCAGGGCGGGCACCGCAGCGAGGAGTTCGTGGGCCGAGAGCGCGGGTACGACGCCTCCGGTGGTGGGATCGGTGGTCATGGCGATCGTGCCGCCGAGGGAGAGGACCGCCACGTTCCTGACCGACTCCGTCATATCCCCTGCTCCCCTGTCCGGACGCCGCCGAGCGCGGCCTCGCGAGTGGTTCACGCAGGCTATCGGGTCGGCGCCGTACGGGTACGCGGAATGATCACCAGCTGTTCAGCCACGAACCGGCAGGCGGCCTCCAGCCCTTCGAGGCCCAGCAGCCGGCTGCGCGGCCGGGCCAGCCGCTGCGTGCCGACGGCCGACAACTGTGCGCACCGGCGTCCGAGCCAGGAGGCGTCGAGACCGAGGTACTCCGCCGTTGCCGCGAGGCGCTGTCCGGCCTGCTCGGCCGCCGTGGCCGAGTGGTGGCTGACGTGGCGGGTCACGTCGGCGAACGTCCGCAAAGCCCCCGGCCGCGCGGTGACCGCGAGGTGGGACGCCCCCTCGGTCCGTACCCATGAGGCGATGACAGCTCGGCGCCCGTGGGAGAGGACGAAACCGTCGGTGTGTGCGAAGCCTCCGTCGTCCGTCACCCAGGTACGGATACCGAAGGACTCCATGAGCGCGATGGCGAGGAACATCAGGACGCGCTCGTACGCCGGCGAGGAGGCGACCGCCGTCTCGGGGACGCAGAACCCCCGGCCGCTGGTACCGCCTGGACGCCGGGGCGCCATTCGTTCGAGGTAGCGGTACTTGTGCCGGAAGAACAGCCATGTGGCGGCCTCCTCACCGCGCTGTTCCCTGGTCCAGAACAGGGGTGCGTCGCCCAGGTGGTCACGGTGGCCCAGGATGTACCGGGCTGCGGTCTCCGAGCCGATCAGCATCCGGGAGACTTCTGTCAGGCCGTGGTCGGAAGCGAGCGGCGAGCCTGGGGAAGCGGAAAGCGAAGCCAGCGAGGTGTGCAGGGTCTGGTCGTCGCCGAGCAGCGCCGCCTCGAATCCCGACACGGCCCACAGGATGCCGTAGGTCAGGTCGTCCAGTTCGTACGCGGCGGGGATGTCGACCGGGTCGGAGGCAGTGGCGCGTACGCCGCTCGGTCGGGCGTCGGTGACGAACTGCCGGACCGCCCCGTCCACCGTGCGGTTCGCGACGACGAGCGCGCGCATCGGCATGGTGCGCCAAGCATCCAGCTCCGGGCGGGAGTCGAGTCTCAGGCTGTCCCCGAGGAAGGAGGCCGCGGGAAGGGTCAGCACGGGAAGCGCCGTCGTTGAGACGGACCAGCCGGCGGGTAACAGAAGCTGGCCCGGACCTTCGGGCAAGGCCGCGTACCCACGAGCTCCGGTGTCCGTCGTTCCCGGTTGCCCCGCGGCGTCCGGGGTGTGTGGATCGGCCGTGGGCAGGAGCCCGAGCAGCTCCTCCGGAACTCCCAGCGCATCGGTCCACTGGACGAAATGCCGTCGGTCGCGGATCTGTTTGAGCCCGCGTTCGAGTCTGCTGACCTCGGCCTGGTCGATGCTGACCAACCGCGCCACGCCGGCCTGGGAGAGGCCCGTGTGCTTCCTGAACAGCTTGACGACGGTGCCGAGTTCCCATGCGGCCACGGCTCGCCGGACCGTCGGATCACGCCAGAAGGCCGGGTCGGCCCGTCGGGCGGCTGGCCCGTCCTGGCACGAGGCGCATCGTGTACCGGCGTTGAAGCGACTGAGAAGGGCACCGCAGCGCGTGCACCGCCGCTGTCCGCTGTCGACCATGGTCGGCATTCTCCCTCGCTCTGCGACCGCCCGGACACGTTCCGCTGGTGGGGCTCATAAACACTCATAGGCGTGGGCCTTCGTGGCGTCCATCGTGGTGGGGCACCACCGACCTGAGGATGATCCTTTGGAGTGGACACCCTGACAATGGATCTTGATGGTCCAGGGAGGGATGTTCAGGTGGGACGCAAGTCTCCGTATCCGGAGGAGTTCAGGAAGGACGCGGTCGCGCTCTACCGGGCCGCGGCCGGGAAGCGGACGTATGCGGCGGTGGCGGCGGATC
>NZ_JASHLT010000092.1:0-8072 GCF_030056615.1 Streptomyces sp. HNM0645
CGCCGTCGCGGGCACTCCTTCGAGGGACGGGCAGGCAGAAACCGCCCGTGACAACTGCCCGCCCGCTACACTCCCACCGCTCGACGTTCCCCCAGGTCAAGCCACGAAGTACTGCTGGAGTACTAGTCCGGGAAAACAGGTTCAAGCGGATCAACGACACGCTCGGACACGCGGCCGGGGACGCCGTCCTCGCTGCCCTCGGCGCCCGGCTCACCGCTTGGGCTGGCCCGCGCGCAGCCGTCGGCAGGCTCGGGGGCGATGAGTTCGCCGTCGTCCTGGCGCTGCCCGCCGCCCGCCGCCCGCACCGTCTCGCGCAGCTGGTACGGACGCTGGACACGCCGGTCGTCCTGGGCGACGGCCAGGCGGTGGATGTCGCCGCCTCGGTCGGCGCCGCAACCCCGGACGTGATCGGCACCCGTGACCTGACCGTTCTGCAGCGGGCCGCCGACGCCGCCCTGCACGCCCCCGCCTCCCGCACCTACTACGACCGATGCCGGACCCGCGGGAAGACCCATACCCAAGCCCTCCTCCGACTCGCTCGCCACCGCATCAGCGTCCTGTACGCCATGCTCCGCGACGGCACCTTCTACGAGTCACGCGTCCCCGAGACAGCCGCCGCATGACCAGCCCGGGCTTGACGAAAGACATAGAAGCACCCCCCACCCACCCACCCACCACCACCCGGTCGTACTCCGCCGCGGACTGCGCGTCACCCGTCGGTCTCCCCGGCCGCGCTCGGTCTCCTCCGGCCATCCGGAGTGGGCTTCGCGGCATCTCGGGAGCCGCTGATGGTGGGCGTGGAGCGCCGCGTACAGCTCGGCGTTGCAGAACGGCACGCGGCGCGTCCGGGGCCTCGGCGCCAGACAGCGGGCAGCACTCCTGTCCCGCTTCTCCTCCCGTCCCGCGCCTGCCCCGTTGCCCGCAGGCGGCCCCGTGCCCGGCTGGTTCTGCACTCGGATGCGCAGAGACCCCGGCACTCTGGGCGAGTGGGGCCGTCAGTGCTGGGAACGTCCTGCATGCTGTGCGAGGCGGCGGCGTTCGAGGGCCGCGGCGAGGGTGTAGGCGCCGCCGCCTGCGACCGCAAGGACCCAGTAGAAGTCGGGGGTGCCGNGCGTTCGAGGGCCGCGGCGAGGGTGTAGGCGCCGCCGCCTGCGACCGCAAGGACCCAGTAGAAGTCGGGGGTGCCGAGGAAGAGCGCGGGGCGGAGGTCAGGGCCGGCCAGACGCCGAGGCCGTAGTGCAGCAGGTTGCGACGTGCGGCGCCTTCGGCGAGGTAGAGCATGCCGACGATGAGGCCGGATCCGGCGGGCCAGAGGATGGACTGCAGTTCCGGCATGTCCAGGGCGGACGTCAGGCCGGTGATGGCGAGGAAGAGGGCAGCGAAGGCGGCGATCCAAGAGGCGCCGAGCAGCTTGTATGACAGGACGTCCGGGCCGGTGGCTCCGCGCTGGGCTCGCAAGCCGGCGACGGTGGCCTGGGTGATGCCGGTTGCCAGCCCGATGCCGAGGAGTTCGGAATCAGGGCTTCACACCGCCGCCGGAGCCGGTTCTGTGGGCCGTCTGCGGCAATGTGGCCCGCGCCCGCTCGCGCCTGCTGCCAGGGCATCCACACCACGCTGAACACTTGGCCTGGTCAAGACGCAGGGACGTGTCTGAGCAGCACCGAGGGGACCGACCGATGGACAGAGCCGGACGTCCGGATCGTAGAACGCTGCTGACCGGCGGACTCGTGGGCGCCGCGGTCGCACTTGCGGGGTGCTCATCGACCAGGGCCGCCTCGCCGGTAGCCAGCCCTTCACCCCAACCGCGGATCACCACGCCCGCCGCGGCGTTCGCGAGGCTGATGGAAGGCAACGAACGCTGGGTGAGCGGAGACCTTCAGCACCCCGACCGGGATCCGGACCGGCGTCAGTTCGTGGCCCAGGAGCAGCAGCCCTTCGGCGCGATCCTCGCATGTATCGACTCCCGAGTGCCGCCCGAACTCCTCTTCGACACCGGCCTGGGTGACCTCTTCGTGATGCGCACGGGTGGGGAGGCAATCGGCCCGGTGGTCACCGGGTCCGTCGAGTACGGGCCCATGACGAGTGGCACCCCCCTCATCATGGTCCTCGGGCATCAGCGCTGCGGCGCCGTCAAGGCGGCGTACGAGTCCCTTCGTGACGGCAAACCCCTGCCCGGCAACCTGCAGGCGATCGTCAAAGCCCTCCAGCCGGCGTACGAGCAGGCAGTCCGGGAGGGTGGCGCCGACCCGGTCGAGACCATGACCCGCGCTCAGGTCACGCTGACCGCGGCCGATCTGCGCTCCAACCAGGACCTGGCGCCCCTCGTGGGAAAGGGCGCCCTCGCCGTGGTCGGCGCCTACTACTGGCTCGACACCGGCAAGGTGGAGGTCCTGGCCGGCACGCCCTCCTGACCGGTCGGACGAGTCAAACACGCGTTTTCAGGTCGGTGACGGACGGCCGGACCGCTCCCCGAGGCGCCCCGAATCAGCTCACACTCGGCATCACAGGCAGACCATCGCCGCAGGCATCCCCCACGGCCTATCCGGAGACAGGCCGGCTCCGAACTACTCGTGTCAGGCGCGCGCAAGCGGCGGCACCGTGTGCGAGGCCCGGGTCCCGTGCGCCCGACCCGGCCTGTGTCGAGGACATCCGAAAGGCCCCCGCGCCCCGGGAGGAAGGTGCTTCGGATGGCCGTTTCCTTCCGGATACGTCGCCTTGTGGCCAGCACGGCCGCCGCAGGTGTGCTCGCCGGCGGAGTCTCCGCGGCCTACTTGAGCACTGCCGCCGCCACGCCCCCACCCGCCCTCGCGCAGGCCTCCCAGCCGATGGGCGACTCCGGGGGCCCGGACGGGGACCGCTGCGAGTGACGCAAAGGCCACTGGGAGAAGAAACGGGTCGACGACCGCTGGGAGTACACCTGGGTCAAGGCCGCGGGAACTGCCTCGACAACCAAACGATGCCGCTGACCGGCCACGAGACCCCCTGACAGGACCAGCGGCCGTATCCCTCCACCCGGCGCCGTCGTTGCCACCCGACGCTCGCCGTTCGTTCCCTGTCGAATCGCCCGTCGAGGGCCCCCGACACTCCTTGGCCGGAACAAACGGGGCCCTCACCACACCCGCACCCCGAACCCGTGACCAGGCGGTGGCTGCTTCGTTGACCGCGGCGACGCGTGCAATCAACCGTCCCCACGGACAAGCGCGCCGAGGGCCCCGGACCGCGCCCGGCCACGGGCCCTCCTCCCACTCCCCCGACGCATTCTCCGCAGGGCGATGCAGAGGCCGGATGGTCATATCCATCCCTCTTTCTGGGCTAAGCGTATGGCGTCGCCCCGGCTGCGCGCGCTGGTCCTGCGGACGGCCGCGGCCAGATAGTTCCGCACCGACCCCACGGCAAGATCCAGCTTCCGGGTGATCTCCGACACCGTCGCTCCGTCCGCCGCAAGCTCCAGGACCCGCAGTTCACCGCGGGTGAACGGCATCTCCCCCCTACGGCGGAACGCGGCGGCAAGGGTGGGAGCCACATACCCTTCACCGCCGGCCACCCGCTCGATGGCCTCCACCAACCGGCGCGAATCGGCGTCCTTGTCCGCATAACCTATGGCCCGTGCCGCGAACGCCTCCCGCAGCCGCCTGGGACAGGCCACGGTCGGCCAGGACCACCAACCCCGCACCGCTCCCCGCGAGGACCTCCGCCGCACCGCCAGCCCGATGCAGGCCCGGGCAATCGGCATCCACACACACGTCCGGACGTAACGAGGCCACCACGGCGGACATCCCGGACCAGGAAACGGCACGCACCTCCACAACGACTCCCGCCCGAGCAGGGCGACAAGCGCGGACCGCACCAGCCTCAACTCGTGCACCACCACACCCGAACCATCCCGAACCCCCAAGCCCCAGACCAGCCATCCACCACCCGACCGACACACCCTTACCGGCCAGAACCCCCTCAACCCCACCCGGGCCGAACACGGGCACGCAGCCGGCTATGGAAGGGAGGACGCCGCGCACCCGCGTGTCCGGATCGTCTGCGGTCGCCCGTATTCGTGTTTGGAGCGGTCTGCTCTTCACGGCGATTCTTTCGAATCGTGCGTCACATGAAGATCACAGCTTATTACCGGTAAGGAAGTAGCGGGCGTGTGCTGAATTCCCGTCGGGGCTCTGCCAGAGTTTTCCGCGGGTCGCCGGATTTCCGCAGGCAACCCACGTGACCACTGGTTCCTTCGCCGGTAACCCGGCGAAGACGAAAGGAGTGCCCGTGCCGAAGTTTGCTCGCGTCGCCGCAGCCGCCGCAGCCGCCGTCCTGGCCGGCGGAATGTTCGCCCCGGCAGCGTCTGCATCCTCCTCGCACCCGTACACCTGCGCCAACCAGAGCATCGGAGTGAACTGCTCCGGCGTCATCACCGTCAACGACGTACTCAACGGCACCACCATCAACATCGGCGGCATCAGCGCCCTGAACGGCACCCAGATCAACGGCCTCCAGGCCGCCCTGGTCAACGTCGCCGACAACAACGTCAACGCGCCCGTCACCGTCCAGATCGGCGCGCTGGAAACCACCGCCATCACCACCCTCGCCGGCTACGGCAAGACCGTACTGCCCACCAACATCAACGTCTGCGCCGGAAGCATCTGCGTCTGACACCCGCCCGAGGAGACGGCCCGCTCCGGAAGCGCTCCCCCGGAGCGGGCCACCCCACACCGATGGCCCCGACCGCACCCGGCCGGGGCCATCACCACACCCGCCGCTGCCGCTTCTGGAGTGATGCCGCTGGGCGAAGAGAGTGAGGATCCGGTGCGACGCCGCAATCTCCTGGCCGGCCTGGTCGGTGCCGCCATGGCAGCCGTCCTGGGCCCTGTCCCGACAGCCTCCGCCCGGCCGGCACTCGCAGGCCTCGAGGACCTCCTTCTGCACCGCCCCGCCGCGCCCCTCGGGCTCGAGCCGACGCCGGCCACCGTGAGCACCGCGATCAGCGCCGCACGCAGCGAGTTCAGCGCCTGCCGCTACGACACCCTCGCCCGCGCGCTGCCCTCCCGGATCGCCCTCGCCCAGGCCCTCGGCACCGACGGCCATCGCGAACAGGCCGCGACCGCGGCGGCCGAGCTGTACAACCTTGCGACCCGGCTGTGCATCAAACTCGGGCCAGCGCTGCGGCGGCTGGAGTCGATCCGGCCGCTCGCGCCTTCGATGCTGAAGGGCCCGAGCAGCAGGACAGCCAGCCCTGCGTCGACGGCGGGTACAGCCGCTACCCCCTCCCAGAGGGGTACAGGTTGTACCTCTATGCTGCGACGCCGAGTTGACGCGCCAGGCCCCGGGCGTCTTCACGGACGAGCGCGCTGCCGTTCTCCGACAGCTCCACGGCCGCGCCGCGCGCGAACAGGTCGAACCGCACGGTCTCCGGGCTGGCCTCGTACGCCTTCTGCAACAGGTGCACGACCGAGACGGACTCACCTTGCAGGCTGTAGGCGCGGGCGGTCTCAATGATGTGGAACGAACGACGCGTGGACGATTGCATGGTGCCAAGATCGATACGCGTTGCGGCGTCGACCGCCTCTCCGGCACGCTGTCGAAGTCCCAGGTCAGCGCGATGGCCAAGCACCTGGACGAGCAGGTCGCGGCCTTCCGCAACCGGCCCCTGGACGCGGGGCCGTATGCCTTCGTCTGGGTCGACGCGCTCACGCAGAAGGTCCGCGAGGGCGGCCGCATCGTCAACGTGCACGCGCTGATCGCGGTCGGCGTCAACGCCGACGGCCACCGCGAGATCCTCGGCCTGGACGTGGCCACCGCTGAGGACGGCGCCGGCTGGCTCGCCTTCCTGCGTTCCCTGATCGCCCGCGGCCTGTCCGGCGTCCAGCTCGTCATCTCCGACGCCCACGCCGGCCTGGTGGACGCCATCGGCGCGGTGCTGCCCGGCGCGTCGTGGCAGCGCTGCCGCACCCACTACGCGAGGAACTTGCTGAGCCAGGTGCCGAAGTCGGCCCAGCCCTGGGTCGCCACGCTGCTGCGGACCGTGTTCGAACAGCCCGACACCGACGCGGTGAAGGCCCAGATGACCCACGTCCTGGACGCGCTGGACGCCAAGTTCCCCAAGGCGGCAACCCACTTGGACACCGCACAGCACGACCTGCTCGCCTTCACCCCCTTCCCCCGGGAGATCTGGCGGCAGATCTGGTCGAACAATCCGCAGGAACGGCTGAACAAGGAGATCCGGCGCCGCACCGACGTGGTCGGCATCTTCCCCGACCGCACCGCCGTCATCCGGCTCGTCGGCGCGGTCCTGGCCGAGCAGAACGACGAGTGGACCGAGGCCCGCCGCTACATGGGCCGCGAACTCCTCGCCAAGGCCCGACTCCACCCGATCGAGTCAGAAACCGACGACCCCGCCCTGCCCACCGAACTCACCGCATAGCCTCAAAGACGAGATCACCGAGTGGCCGTCGATACACCACTCCAGCGGACGTGACCGGACGTCTCATGTCGTTGTCTTCACTGGTTGCGCGTGAGTGGCGTGTGAGCCAGTTTCGCTCGGACCGCCAGGCCTCAGGCGAACCTGCCCCGGCACCACCCGGTGACGGCCCAGACCAAGCTGGGCGAGAGTGAGCCGCCCCTCCGAGCATCACACAGCGCTCGCCTCACCCCACGGTCAGCCGCTCCTGCGCGATCGGATGGAGTGGATGGCCCCGGTTACCACGTGCCTCGTGGCAGGGACCGCCGCAGCAACGTGATCCTTGCACTCCGAGGGAAGAAGGAGAACCAGGAAGAGAAGGACGGTCTCAAGGGGTACGGCGTAGTTCCGGCATCGGCCGCGTAGCCGCAGGTCTCGTTGCAGGATCAACCGACTACGCCGGGGCCGTGCCCCGTGGGGCGGCGTTCTCCAACATCCACCCTTTCGGACTTCTAGTAGTGCGGATTCACTCGCCGCGAGATTAGCGTGGAGGTCGCCCAGCCGACACTCGGTCACGGAAGAGGGATTGCAATGAAGGTGTCATCAACCTCACGTCTCTGCGCATTGGCTGCCCTCGGACTGGTGGTCAGCGCGCCATCCGCATACGGGAATGCTGAACGGGACCAGGGCCGACAGAAAGTGGAAGTCATTACTGTCATCTCGCGTACAGCCGGCGGTTCTTTCCCCAACAGCACGGCAGACCTGTTCGACGAGAAAGGCAACCAGGTGGGCTTCTCCACGACCAACTGCACTGTGATCACAGATCCTCGAACGGTCTCGTGCTACGGCGCCTACGTGCTGGAAGGCAGAGGTCAGATCACCTGGCAAAATGCGACCCGCAATGAATCGACGCCATTCCTGACCGCAATCACCGGGGGGACCGGAAGGTATTGCGAGGCCCGCGGGCAGATCCGTGTGATTCGCACCCAGTCTGACCCCCAGGGGGGCCTCTCGCAATTGAAGGTGTTCAAGGGTCAGAAATGCCCAGACTCGGCTTGATCGAGGCCGGCGCGGCCGAACATCTGGCGTTTGAGCATTTTCAGTCGGTTGATGTTGCCCCTGAGGTTGAAAGGGTGGGGTGACAGGGGGCGTTGGCGGTGCTACATCCTCGTCATGAGGTACGCGGATGGCGGCGGTCTGACCGCCGCGGGGCGGGCGAAGCGTGAGGCGGTGCGTTTCGATGCCGTGGAGATGTTCGAGCAAGGGGNGAAAGGGTGGGGTGACAGGGGGCGTTGGCGGTGCTACATCCTCGTCATGAGGTACGCGGATGGCGGCGGTCTGACCGCCGCGGGGCGGGCGAAGCGTGAGGCGGTGCGTTTCGATGCCGTGGAGATGTTCGAGCAAGGGGTGCGGCCGCCGGAGGTGGCCCGCCGGTTACGGGTGTCGCGGAAGTCGGCCTACGCCTGGCACGCGGCCTGGCGGGACGGCGGCAGATCAGCCCTGGCCTCGAAGGGGCCTGGTGGCTTTCCCTGTCAGCTCAGCGACGACCAGACCGATTGCCTGCAGGCCGAGTTGGAGGCCGGACCGGCCGCGCACGGCTGGTGCGAGGATCAGCGGTGGACCCTGGCCAGGGTCGCGGAGCTGATCCATCGCCTGTTCGGCTACCGGTACACCCCGCGTGGGG
>NZ_JASHLT010000093.1:0-10873 GCF_030056615.1 Streptomyces sp. HNM0645
CTGATTTTGCCGCTTCGTTGAGGGTGAGCGGCAGGTCGCTGCAGGATCCGCGACTTCAGTAGCGATCCCCATCGAGGGCTCTTTCGATCTTCGTTTGGCCCGCCCACTGATCCAAGACGGGACTGCCTAGGGGTTGTGAGCCCTGTGGGGCTGCACCTTCAGCACGCGAAGCGTGGCGGTGCGAAGACAGGCCGCCGCCTCGGCCACTGTCATGCGGCCGGCCCCGACCTCGTTGCCGGCGGCGTGTCCCAGGGCGGTCACCGCCCCGACCAGCCAGGCGGCGGGCGGGTCGGGGTCGAACTCTCCTGCAGCTTGCCCCTTCTCGATCAACCGCGTCAGTCGGGCTGCGACGGGCTCGTGCCGCGCTCGGTCGGCTTCGGCATGTGCGGGGGCGGTGCCGAGCTGGAGCAGCACGGGATGCCGCTTGAACAGCAGCCACCCGATGTCCTGCAGTCGCAGGAGTGCGTCGAGGGCGGGCCCGTCCTCGACTTCCGCCGCGTCCATCACTGCCATGGCCTCTTCCGTGACGCGGTCGGCCACAGCTTCCAGCAGTGCGTCGCGGGTGCCGAAGTGGGCGTAGATGGTTTGGCGGGTGACGCCGGCTGCTGCGGCGATGGCGGCCATGCCCGCATCGGGCCGCTCGGCGAGCAGTCGGACCGCGGCGTCGAGTACGGCCTCCCTGCTCCGTTCGGCGTCGGCCCGACGGCGACGCCGAACGGCCGAGGTGTCATCGGGGACTTCTGAAGCAGACAATTCTTACAGCCTTGTCAAAGTTAATTGGCGAGCATATCTTACAGAGATGTAAGAGATAGTAGCGGGGTGCGACCCTGCCTGCCTGGCCGGAGCGACATGCAACCTCTGGAAACCAAGACCCCCGAGCAGTTCGTCGCCGACTTCTTCACCTCCTTTACCGAGGCTGTCGTCCACGGCTCGGAGGACCCCGCCGACCTCATGGCGAGGTTCTACACCCGGGACGTCGTACAGATCGCCGACGGCGTACGACTCGACTGGGACCGGCTCGCCGCCCACCTGCGCCCCGTGCGCAGGAACCTGACCGAGTTCCGGTTCGAGGTGCACGAGGCGCTGGCGGACGGTAACCGGATCGCGGCCCGGTTCACGATCCACGCCCGGATGCGTAAGACCGGGCCGGTCACCACGCAGGTGCACATGTTCGCGGATTTCACCACCGAGGGCCTGCTGCGACGGGCCGAGCAGCTCACGCGGAGCCTCGATCGAACCGAACCACAGCACGGGGGGTAGCAAAGATGCGTATCCGACTCGCCCAGGCAGTTGCCCTGTTGTCCACCGGCGCTCTCGCGGGCGCATTCGGCTACGGAGCGGCCAACCTGGTTCCCACGTTCAACGCCGTACCGCTCGAGATGAGGCTGTCCTTCCACACGGAGTTGATGCAGATGAACGGCATCACCATGCAGGCGGCCATGGGGATGTCGGCGCTTAGCTCCATGACGCTCGCCATCATGACCCGCGGCACCACACGGCGGCTCGCCGGCGGAGCGGCACTCCTGGCGCTGACGTCCTTCCTGATCACCCGGCNCCTTCCACACGGAGTTGATGCAGATGAACGGCATCACCATGCAGGCGGCCATGGGGATGTCGGCGCTTAGCTCCATGACGCTCGCCATCATGACCCGCGGCACCACACGGCGGCTCGCCGGCGGAGCGGCACTCCTGGCGCTGACGTCCTTCCTGATCACCCGGCTCGGCAACGTCCCCATCAACGGTCAGATCAAGAAGTGGGCCGCCACCTCGGCTCCCCCCGACCATGCAGAGATTCTCGCTCGCTGGGAAGCCTTTAACTACGCCCGCACAGGTGCCGCGTTCGCCGCCTTCGTCCTGCTGATCCTTCTTGCCCTGCGTCAGCACCGCACGGGGCGCGATCCGAAAGACAGGCCCCAGACGAAGCCCCGGTGGCACCACGGAAAGTAATGGCCCTCGCCGACCATCGGGGTCCAGATTGCTCACAACGAACCGACGCGGTCAGTGCTCCCGAAGCCCGGATTCCGGCGTTCCCGCAGGGACCAGTGCGCATGAAGCCGTGGACCCTACAGTCGCGGCGACGCAGGGCGGCTTACGGCCGCGGATGGGTGAACAAGCCCTGCTCGGTCTCGGCCAGGATCCCGCGTTCGACGAGCCCCTTGAGCTTCAAGCGGGTGTTGTTGATGGTGTTGGGCGCGATCTCCAGGTCCATCGCCTCGCACACCTGCCGCGCCCGCAGCGGGGCGTCGGCGGCAGCGAACACCGCCATGATCTGCTGGTAGGCCGGATGGTCCGGCAGCTTCGGGGGCGGCGGCACGGGCGGGACCGGCTCGGGCAGCTCCAGCAGCGTCTTGCGAGTGATCCGGATCTCTTCGGCAGTACGGTGAAACTCCTCCAGCTGCGCGGAAAGCTCCGCGATCCGCTCCTTGACCGCCTCGGCCTGCGCGGCGATCTCCCGCTCCCGCTCCTCCAGCCGTGCCAGCACCGCGCCGAGGGTGAGCTGATCGCCGGTCATGCGGTACGCCAGGCCGCGGCAGTGGCCCCGGTCAGCCGGCGCAATATCACCGCGGTCATTGCCCAGTACACCCGCGACTCGGAGGTGCGGGGCTGGTGCTCATAGTCGCGCACCAACCTGCGGTGCAGCATCAAGATCCCGTAGGCGCGCTCCACGATCCACCGCTTGGGGATCGGAACGAACCCGGTCTGCGCGGGGTTGCGCTCCACGACCTCCACCTCGATGCCCACCTTCTCCCCGTGCGTGACGACGGCATTCTTGAAGCCCCGGTCGACCAGGGCCTTCTCGACGGTGTCGGCGTCGGCGGCGACCTTGTCCAGCAGAGTGATACCGACGGCGTTCTCGTGCGCCGACGCGGCCACCACGACCACCGCGATCACCAGCCCCAGGACGTCAACAGCCAGGCCGCGCTTGCGGCCCGGTACTTTTTCGCCGCATCACGCCCCGTCGACTGCACGGGCACCCCGGCCGCGGCGTGCACACTCTGGGTGTCGAGCACCACCAGGCTCGGGACCGCCTTCCGGCCCGCCTTCTCCCGCACCTGCCAGCGCAGCAGGTCGTGGATGGTCTGGTCGGTGCCGTCGTCACGCCAGGTGTAGAAGTAGTACTTCACCGCGCCGGGCGGCGGGAAGTCGTGCGGGAGCAGCTCCCACTGGCAGCCGGTGCGGCCCTGGTAGAGCAGCGCGTTGACGATCTCCCGCATCGCGTACCGGCCCTGATGGCCGCTGACCGAGGGGTGACCGGCCTTCCACGCGGTGATCACCGGCTCGACCAGCGACCACTGCTCGTCGGTCAGGTCGGTCTTGTAGGGCTTGCGCTCGCTCACGGCGACCAGCCCAGCACGCCCACGGCCCCCGACCGGCCGGGNCGTACCGGCCCTGATGGCCGCTGACCGAGGGGTGACCGGCCTTCCACGCGGTGATCACCGGCTCGACCAGCGACCACTGCTCGTCGGTCAGGTCGGTCTTGTAGGGCTTGCGCTCGCTCACGGCGACCAGCCCAGCACGCCCACGGCCCCCGACCGGCCGGGATACCGTCCTGCCACACATTCAGGTGACGACAAGTTACCTAAACACTCACATACCGCCCTCTCACAGGTGAAGCACGTCCTGCAGGCGTGCGCGCACATCTCGAACCACCTCGACTACAGCAAGAAGGCGCATGCGCACGACGACGCGGCGATCGCGGCTGAGCTCCGGGGCCGGACAGGCCCCGTGTCCGTCTCGGCGCTCAACGAGTACTTCAGTAGGAGGAACAGTGGGGGGCTTCTCCTACTCGGATCTCATGGCCCTGGACCTCACCAAGCTGGGTGCCGCGGCGACCGACTGGAAGACGATGGCCGGTGAACTGGCCAAGCTCGCGACCGACGTCCGGGACGGACTGGTCAAAAAGTCGAATGCGGCTCGCTGGCAGGGTGCCAACGCCACCGTGACCAGAGAGTTCGTCGGCAAGACGGCCAAGGAGTTCTCCTACCTGCGGAGGGAGGCCGAGAGCATCGCTAGCGTCCTCGGAGACGCCCACGCCGAGCTGACGCGGTACCAGAGGCAGGCACAGACCCTCACCGAATCGGCGGGCAAGGGGAACCCGTCCCATCAGCCGCCAGACCCCGGACTCCTGGTCTTCGACGGCCCGAATGGTACGGTCCGCGTCTCTGAGAGGATCTGCACCCCGGAAGGGGCCGACCAGCGCACCCAGGATCGGATCAGGTGGTACGGACACCCTCACCGGCATCGTCCAACATGCCGCCGAGGTCGACGCGGCAGCCGTACGTGCGCTTCGCAAGAGTCACGGAAACGACCCGCAGAACGCCGGCCACGCCCGGTACACGTCCTCGACGAGGAGCAGTTGCCGCGAGCGAACGAACTCGCTGGGCTCGGCAAGGACGCGGATCCGCAGCAACGCGCAGAGCTGCGGCGTTTGTGGGAGTCCCTGAGTCCTGCGGCGAGGGCCCAGCTCTGGCTGGCACGGAAGGACGACCTGATGGCGGCGGGCATTCTCAGTCCGACCATGCCGCAGGTCGCGGCGGACGCCGGCGCAGGGCGGCACGGCTCCCAGCCACCGGGCTTTGAGGAGCGTGCCACCGAGCAGAAGATGAGGCTGATGGTGGAGGGTGCCGACTGGCAGGGCATGACGGACGCGTCCCGTCACATGGCCCACTATCTGGGCAACAGTGGCAGTTCCGTGACGTTGTCGGTGGACAAGATGATGACGGACGTCCCCAGCTTCAAGTCGTACATCGACGACATCGTTCGGACGAACCAGGACGACTGGCGTGAACAGGCCTTGGAGGAATTCCGGAAGAACGGTGGAAAGCCGGTCGCCTTCCCCGTCGAGGCGAAAGCGCCCGAGGGCTTCTACTTCTCCAAGGAGACCGACGAGAACTGGTTCTACGCGGTGGGCGGAGCCAATGCCAACGTCACCGGTGTGGTGACGGCGGTTCCGGATGCTCACGGAAACCCCGAGATCGCCATGGACTACCAGGCCAACGTCTGGGACCGCTACAACTGGGACGAGGGCAAGGGCGTCAAGATCGGTCCGATGGAGATCCCCGACGGGCAGATGGCCAAGCTGCACCGGGTGGGACTCGCCCAGGAATTCGACATGTCCGGCAGCAGCGGCGTCCAGCACTATGACCTGGGCTCCGCAGCACCCAACACAGGCCCGCTCCCGGGGCCCGAAGAGGGCAGGGACGGACGAACCAATCCCGGCCGCGAGCAGCAGCAGGACCGTACGACCCCGGAGGCGGGAAGGGGCAGCGACCGATGAGCGAGTTTCCCACGGACAGCACGGGAACCGCCCGCGCCGGCCGCCACGCGGGCCGTGGGCGGCTCGTCGCCCGGATCGCAGCGAGTGCGATTGCCGTCGCGCTCGGCGTGGCGGGGTGCGGCGATCAGGACGACGACGGAGAGGGCGGACGGGCCACCCCCGGCGCCGACCGCGTGGCGGAACAGGCGGCGGACTCCACCTGGGCTCCAGGCATCACACCGGAGTGGATGAGCAAGCGGATGGGCCTCACGGTGCCGACCACGGCGAAGTCGGCCGAGGCCGCGTACGAGATCACCTCCCGCTTCGACACGGGCCTGCTCACCTTCACGCTGACCAGGTCCGAGGCCGAGGTGTACCTGAAGGAGAACCCCCCGAAGGGCAAGTGGCTGGAGCCCACGGCGGCCGCGACCGACATCGCACCGCACGACTTCGCCCACTTCGGCCTCCCGGAGCCGGAGACGTTCAAGGACGGCGTGCGCTACGGCTACGTCTGTCCGAGCGCCGACGGGCCCCAGGTCACCACGGCCCCTTCCGGAGCGTCCGAGGACCCCTTCGGCTCGTCCGACGCATACGACACGTCCGACGAGCGCTGCGTCCGCCTGTACGCCCACGAGTACTCCCCGGACCGCACCCGCCTCTACGTCCGGGCCCACTACGAACCCGGGATCAGCGACCTCCCGGCGCCTTCGTCCTCACCGAACTGAGAGAGGCCCTGCGGGGTTCATCAGGGCCCCGGGCATGTTGTCCCTCGTGGGACTCGACACCGTACTGACCGCCGGGGCTGCCGTCGGTTCCGGCGTTTTCACAGGTCGGCAGCTTGCTCGAGTAAGGCTGCCGGGCGCTCGAGGCGCATGGGTAACCGAGTGCGTCCGAACGCCGGGAACGCGGCGGTCCCGCGGGCAGCCGTCGGACCGCACGTCGTTCGTGCAGCGAGTGCACCCGAGGGCGTGCGCGGCCTGTCCGTGGCCGGGGACGCTATTTCCGGTTCGGGAGCGACGAGCCACCGTAACGAGGCTTCGTTCCAGGCTGGCTCTGAGGGCTCGACCTCGAACAACGGCTCGTAGCCGTTGAGGTCGGCACGCCAAAACCGCCGACGGTCTCGATCGCGGCATCCGGACTGGCCGGGTATCCGGCCTCCAAGAGGGCCAAGTCCTCTCCGCCGGCATGGTTCAGCCCGAGCTCCGCGGTGCACATTCCGAGGGCATCGAGAGAAGCGGGCCGTAGAACTCGTCCGGAACGCTGTGGCCGTTCTCCCAACTGACTATACGCCGTTTCACGCTGGCGTCTGCCGGGAGCTGGTGCCCACGTCGCGCGGCGGCCTGACGCAACTCCCTTACGAGGCGCGGCTGACTCCATCCCCGAGAGGTACGGGCTTCACGTAAGCGGATACCGATCGACTGCATCGGGATCGAGCCTCTTCCTTCCCTCTGGGGTGTCGTACAACAAGCCAGTCCCACCAGTCGAATCTACGCGCTGCCGAGCGTCGCGTACGCGTCGTAGCCGAAGTTGTCCGTGCTGATTGGAGGGTGACGGGGGATGACGTAGAGACGCAGACCACGTCATCCCCCGTCACCGCTCGCCATCTGCCCAGCTCAGGGGCTGTAGACCGAGTCTGGATCTGCGACGGCAAAGGGGTCGTCGGCGCATCCCGACTGAGGTGAGATGACGCGCAGAGGATGACCAGAAGAGGCGTCGAGTGGCTGTCTGCTGCCGCTGACGACCCGGAGATGTGCAGGGCACGATGGGCGGACGATCCGCGTGCTCCCTGCATGCTGCCGACGGGACGCTTCTTCGACGTGGTGGCACTCGACTACCGCACCGGCTTGGAGACCTTCGACCAACTCGTACGCCGGGACATGCCGCTCGGCCCTGTCATGGTCGACCACGCGGCTCGACGAGTCGGCTTCTTCCTCAACTCCCAGCTGCGTGAGCGCTTCGTCCGCTTCCTGACCAGGGTGAGCGAGAACCCGCCCCCGTACAGGTACCTGAGCAAGGACGCGTTCGTGGTCGTGCCCGGCCCCATGCCGATGTCCGGCGACCGTTACCAGTGGTTCCGTGCCCCGGTGAGCCGCCCGGAGGCTGACCCACTGCGCCCGGTGGCCCTGGCGTTCATGTTCGTGGCCGCTGCCGAGCTGCTGGAGCGGGTCGATCACTACGGCGAGCAGTACCCGAATCCGGAGGTAGCGGCGGCGGACGTCCTGGAAGGTGCGGCGGCCGATGAACGGTGAGGGCGAGGACCGCCACGACGCGGCCCGATGGTCGCCGCTCGAAAGCGAAGGGTGGTACGCCGCGCGCGGAGCAACCAGCGCGCTGCGCGACGCACTGACGGCAGCGGGCTTGGAGAAGGATTTCCCCTATCTCCGGGCGGACCCGAACGCGTTCGGCCATGGCCTCATCGAACTCGGGCGCGTGTCGCCGGAGACAGCGGAACGGTTGGCGGAGCTGCTGAAACACGCGCTGTCCTGCACCCAGGGAGCAGCCGGCGTGTGCAGCGGACCGACGGACATACGAGAAAGCTGAGGGGCGGAGGCGACTTTGACGGATCGGCGAGGAGTCGTGGCCAAGCGAGCGGAGACCTTGACGCCCGGTGTGCCTTACGTCCGCGGATGGGTCCGTGCTCGGCGCGGCGCTGAATCCCTGGCTCGACAACTG
This sequence comes from Streptomyces sp. HNM0645, assembly GCF_030056615.1. Lineage (NCBI taxonomy): Bacteria > Bacillati > Actinomycetota > Actinomycetes > Kitasatosporales > Streptomycetaceae > Streptomyces > Streptomyces sp. HNM0645. The sequence continues at coordinate 7,931 of NZ_JASHLT010000093.1, forward strand.
AGCGCGCTCGGCCTGCAGTCGGACTTCCCCGGCCTCAGCGCTGACGTAAACGTCTTCGGTGACGGCCTGGTGCGCCTTGGCTCGATTCGGCCGGAGGCGGCGGCACTGCTGGCCGGGTTGATCGCTGCGGGACTGGCTGCGGAGGCGGCGGCCGGCACGTCCCCGGTGCCGTACGAACACGACCAACGGGACGCTCCGGCGGCCTGACGTCTGCACCTCACAACTCCGGTCCGCTGCAGTCGACAGCCGCTCCCCTCCCGTAGTGGACCGGACCCGACCCTGTGCGCCGGTTGCCTTCAGCGCGGCAACCGGCGCACAGGGCTTCAGCATGTCGCTGAACAACTCGTGCGTGGTGGTCGACTCCGACCGCCCGGCCGGGACCGGCGCCCCAGCGCCGCAGCCTGGACGGGACTGCGGAGGCGACCACCCCACGCGTACACGACTTGATCAACGGCGAGGGTCTGAGCTCTCAGTTTGGTCGGCTTAGACGCCATCCGCTTATCGATCGCGGGGCTGGCCTGGTCGAACAGGGTTCCTGATCGGGTGATCGCGCCAGAGTCGGCGCATGACAGTCGCGCGCCACCGCCGTAGCTCCACAGAAGCCGATCATTGGAGGTCCTACAGGCTGCGGTACAGCTCGTGAGAGTCAGTGAAAGATCCTGCCAGTTGCTGGGATTGCTGTACGTTGAAGCGGAACTTCGAGCACGGGCCGGGGGGCGCGATGGACGATCGTACGTACGCGATCATGGAAACCATGAGGTCTGCGCAAGCGGACACGATGGTGCGCGCCGTGAGGAAAGCTCTCGACGACGAGCCCGGCATTTCCGGGCGGAAGGTCTTGGCCCTACTGGAAGAACTGGCCCACGAGGCTCAGGAGCGCGCCACTGAGGCGATGGCGGACAGTGAGCCCGATCGGGACACATGCGCTAAGTGTGGGCAGCCCATTCAGACGGACTCCCGGGACCGGGAGCGTTGGTTGCACAGCTCTGATCGAAGCCGGGGCTGCCGAGCAGCCACCTTCGACCGAGAGAACGGCTGGAACGACGACATCCCGAGGTCTTGGATGGCTACCCCCCGTCGGCGTCACCCCTGACGGGCAGGTGACTCTACGGCCTGGCGTCTACGGCGGAGACGGAACATGCCCGCACGCTTTCCAACTGTGGTGGTCGAGTCTTGAGCTGTGTTCGAGGGCGTTCACCTGGGTCTATGTGCGGTTGGCCGCCGGTGTGGGAACGGCTCCGGGTCTCGCCTGAACGGCCGTGAATGGGGCTGAATGAGACGGGAACTGAGACGCCCACAGCGCGAAGCCTCACTCGGTGATCTCGGACCGCTCTCGAACTTGCTCGTCTAGCTTGCCTTCCTCCAGGTCGCTCAGCGCGGCTGCGTATCCGGCCATGACCGCCTCGTGTACGACGTCGTGGAGGTCTACGGGGATCGTGTCGAAGATGCTGGAGCAGACGTTTGCGGCTGCGTCGTACGCGGGTCGGAAGTGCGTGTCACGGATGCCGGAGCCCAAGTGGCTGACGAGACTGCGTAACTCTTCCTTGTGGTCATGGCTCACGTCGACATCACTACCCTCGTGCCTTGGTCGAGAACCGCACTTCCGTGGACCTCGGCCATGACAGTCAGCCACAGCGGCAGTCAGCCAACTGGCATGGCGCGTGCACGCCTTGCTGCACCTCCACGGTCTCAGCCGCGCTGCCAGCGTCGTTGATCAGCACGAGCGGGGTCAGGGACGCCCAGTGATCGGTCCGACGGTTCCGCGACAGCGGGCTGGCAAGGACCGCGAACCCACACGCCCCGGCATAGCCAGTTCGGCCCGCAGCGCGTCTTCCAGCGCTGAGAGACCATCCTCCACGGACTGAAGGGGCCATTCGTCCGCAGTTGAGGTGCCCTCGAAGATCGCGGCTTGTGCAGTGAGCAGGGCACGATGCACGTCTCTCACGGTGGAACGGACCTCGTCGCCGGCTATGAGGGTAGCTTCGACGATCCACTTGTAGGCTGCCGACCGATAGTCGAGCAGCTTGCCGTCATCCTCGTCCTTCAGGATGGAGACGAGGGAGTCGTGCCAGCCGTACAGAGTGATCAAGAGGTCTCGGTAAAGGCCCTTCTTGTCATCCAGCCAGCGGACCTGTTCTGCATGGACTCGCTGTTCCTGCTGGATACGTAGCTGTCCACGCTGTGCAAGCCAGGCGCCTGCAAATCCTGTCGCGGCGCCCACCGTTGTGCCTGCTAGTCCGATCAGTGCACCATCCATGGCCGCTTCCTACCAGACAGCTGACGCTGCGATCAGCGGAAGATCAAAATCCGTGGACTCTCGATGTCATTGCGGTCCTGGCCGACGCTGTGGACATTGCACCGCCTGGGAACAGAGGGCGGTGCAGATCACTGGCAGGATTCGAACCTGCGACACCCGCTTCAGGAGTTCGATCCTGGGCCCCTGGAGCTTGCTGAAACGAGGAACAGCGTCAGGTCTTTGGGGCCTTGAAGGCCTTCCTGATTCGCCGCTGTCTGTCGACGTTGATGTCAGTTGTGGATGTCAGGAAGCGCGGGCTCACGCCTCCTGCGCTGTTCGATCAAGTGGCGTAGCAAGAGCGCAGCCCACGTAACAAAGAGCACCAGCCATCCAACGCGAACCCACTGTGGGCTGGAGGTACTGGCGGCCGCCCACCCAGAGATGACGAGGTACAAGGCCATCCCGCCGGGGCTGTCAGCGAAGGATCGTTTCCGGTCCTGAGGCATGGACGGCTCCCTTCCCGAGCAGTGTGATTATTCCACCTTTGCACTCCCTAGATGAGTGAGTCCGATGTGTGTGCTGGTCGCAACCATGGCGAAGGGCGCCCGTTGGTCAGTGTGTGAAGACAAACCTGGACGCCCTTCTGGCGGCACTGTACGTGTTCATCGACGACCATGTGGCGCCTTGTCGCCGGATCGGGCGACCCC
>NZ_JASHLT010000094.1:0-13813 GCF_030056615.1 Streptomyces sp. HNM0645
CCCGCCTCGCTCCAGGGCCCCGACCAGCCGTCCTCCACGTCCTGCACTGGTCCACCTGGCGCCGCCGACGCCAGCACCAAGCCCGCATCTGTCACTACAAACGACGAGGCCACACCCCACCAGAACCCAAACCACCGTCACACCAAAGACCGTTGCAGTATTAGGCCTCCGCTGCTTTACCAGGTCGTGAGCGTTCGGCCACTTCGCACTCGCCCGGTGCCGCCCGGCGGGTGAGGAGCTGCGGCACCGCCCGCCGCGCGGCGATCTCTGCTTGACCGCACCTGCCGCAACCGTGGTAGAGCTGCCCGCATGAGTGAGTTGATCAGGATCCCCGCACCGGACGGGGTTGCCCCCGCCGCCCAGTACTCCCATGTCGTCCGAGGCACTGGGCACTGCGTGGCGATCTCCGGCCAGCTCGCCTTGGACGAGGCCGGTGACGTCGTCGGCGAGGGTGACCCGGTAGCCCAGGCCCGCCAGGTCTTCGAGAACCTGCGGCGCTGCCTCGGCGCCGCAGGTGCCACCTCCGACGACCTGGTCAAGCTGACCTGCTTCGTCACGGACATGGCTTACATGCCGGCCATCCGCGAAGCCCGCGCCGCACATATCCCCGAGGACCGACTGCCGGCCGTCTCGGCGGTTCAGGTCGTCTCGCTGGTGCGACCGGAGTTGCTGATGGAGATCGAGGCCTTCGCCGTCGTGGCCGAGTGACCGAGTGAGGTGCGATTCCCCCAGGCGCCGCGGCACGGGGAGTGTCCGACTCTGCATGGTCGTCCGCGACGGTGAGCCACACTCATCTTCTGACGATCAGGTCGAGAGTCGCGGCCAGCTGTGTCTTGACCGCATCACGGTGGTGAAGGGCGATCGGCGCGGACTCGGGGCTCGGCCGAACGCCCCGGTCCGCGAAGACATAGAGCATGCGCAATGTGCGTAGGCAGTTGGTGAGGTGCGCGGGAACGGGAGTCGTGATCCGGTCGGCCCCGAAGCGGAGGCCGATCGGTTCCAACCATCCGGTCGCGTCGTTCTCGTTCATGTCGGAGCGGGTGAGAACACAGGCGATCGCCCTTGCCAACCGATCGTCCTCCAGCTGTTCGAAGACGTAGTCGGTATGAGCCGTCAGTCGCGCCGCCGCTAGCTCCAGCATCCGCACCGGGTCCACCTCCGGGTGGCATCCCAACCGGCCGAGCAGGTCCGCTCCATGCGCGACAGCGTGCAGCCAGCCCAGTTTCTCGTCAAAGCCGCGCAGTTCCGTCTCCGCCGGGTACCAACGTGAGAACGCGTCCACCCAGTCGGCCTTGAGGTCTCCCCCTTCCACGAGCATGTCGAGGACCAGCGGGGCGAAGGTCCGAGCCTGGATCTCCGGATCGAGGAAGCGGGCAGCCATCTCGTCACCGAGCGCCAGCCGCCGGGACTCGTCGATGACCCCCCGGGCTATCCAGGTCGCCAGCACCGTGTGCGGGGCCCCGTCCCGGATCTTGGGATCGGCATCGGCGAGGGCACGGGAGAGTTCTCGCACCAGATGACCCATAGGGGGGTGCGCGGGTACCGCGCAGTCGGCGGCTTCGATGCTGGACCAGTCGATCATGACGGCAGAGTAGGCATGCGGCGATGCGCGTGGCTACCGCATTACCGGCGCCCTCCAGGTCGTCGCGACGCACGCGTACGAAGGCCTGACACCCCACGGTAGGGGATCCGGTCCACCGTCGCTGAGCGAGTTGGACGACCGCCAACCGGGCATCCCGCAAGATCATTCAGGCTGTCGAGTGCCCCACCGCTGGGAGAGAGCGGCCACCAGGTGCAGTCCCCGGCCGCCTTCGTCGGTGTACACGACGCGCCGAAGGCGCGGCTGGTGAGGCTGCCGTCATAGACCTCACAGATCAGCGACCGGCTGTGCAGCAGGCTCAGGCGTATCGGGCCGACGGCATGCCGGATCACGTTGCCGACCAACTGTGCTGTTTCATAGGGCGATACATCCGGTCGCGGCGGGTGACGGGGACCGGCGAGACCTTGCGGAGCCGGGTGCGCCAGGCCGGCGAGCACACGGGCCGCGATCACGGTCGCGGCGAGCGGAGAGCGGAGAGCCGGGACGAGGAACACCGCAGGCAGGCGGTATGCACTTCGAGGATCAGCCGGTGGCCGCTCGCCTGTGCGGGCACCGTCCCGATGCCGGAGCAAACCACCGGATCAGGTCGAACCCGTACACCGCTTCCCTGGACGCAACCGCGACGTCCCGCGGTACGGACGGGCCGAGGGCAGCTGGCTGGAGGCCGCGGGCAGCGCGTCCGACAGCCGATCGAGATCCGCTCGACCGTGTGCCGCTGCTTGCGTGGCGCGGTCCGGTCCGCCTTCAGAACGGCGTCGATCACCGGAGGAGGCCAGGTCGTGCCCGAGGATCACCTTCGCTCCTGACCTCGACCACCAAGGCCAGAGCCAGACGTAGAGCACCAGGTGGGTCGCTCTTGATGCCCCGTCAGAGGGTCGGCGTCCGGCCGCCGTCGGAACCCGGGCCGGAGTGATCGGGCACATCGAGGCCTATGCAGAATGTGTCGCGTTCGTCCGGCTCCAGCTCGTGTGGTGGCGCAGGACGGACCTTGGCCACCACGGCGCTTGTCGCCCGCCCTGCCGGGCGCGGTGACAAGCGCGTTCACCGAGGCTTCCTCGGGACGGGCCGTGATGCTGTGCCGGCTCCGCAGGGGCTCTCCGCGTGTCGGCCCGTGAGGGCGTCCGCGCCGCCGCACGGCACGGACGCCCGCGGCGGCCCGCTGACCGGGATGCCCGCGGACCCCGCTCTCGGCCGGATGGTTCGCCCAGGAACCGGACCACTTGCGGGCCGCTCCACCCGAGTTCTTCCGCCTCGGGACTGCCACCGCCTTGGCACGGCCTCAGCCGGCTGACGTTCCTGCACTTCCCTGCATCGCCAACGCCCTGGAACGCACTTGCGAAAGGCTGATCGCTCCGTACCGGACCCGGGCCGACGCCGTTCCGCGCTCCGGTGCGGAGGTTCGCGCGCACACTCGCTCCTGGCGGAATTGAGGGGGCTTCGCCGACCTGCACCAAGAGATCGTCCGGCAGAGATCGAGACCGCGGCCGGCAGGTAGGCGCGGTGGTCACACCATGGACACCGAGCGAGGCCCGAACGTCCTGTGGAGCGCCCGACGCCCACTCGCCGATCGCACCGTGATCTGCACGCCTACACGACCATCCTGACTCCGGGATCTCCCTGGAGGGCGCGGTACGGGGGGAGCCGGACTCGCGAACCCATTCGTATGCCCGTGTCAGCGGACATGGCAGGATTTTGTCGACAAGTGGCGGTCTCGCCACTGCTGCTCCCCCCTCTCACCGACGGAGACTGGGCCCGTTCCGGCGCACAGGCCCGGGACATCAGTACGGAAGGAATCGGATGATGAAGAAGCGCAGTGTCGCGGCGGTGCTTGGCTCGCTGGCCGTCCTGGGGGCCGTCCTGTCGGCTGGGGGAACCGCTTCGGCAGCTACGGCGGCCCCGGCGAAGTACGATCACGCCACCGCTGCTGCGTTGCTGAAGGCAGCGGGGATCGCTTGGACGTCGAGCGGGAATTGCAGCGACCGCGACACGACCACGTGCACTTCCTTCGAACAGATCAACAAGACCACCGTCAACGGCATCATCGGCTTCAAGAACCTCAGCAAGTGTGGGATCACCATCACGGGCGGCACTGAGAAGGGCCACGCGTCCGGCACGTACAGCCACTGGAACGGCTACAAGGTCGACATCAGACCGACCACGTGCGTGGACGACTGGATCAAGAAGAACATGGAGTACGACGGCAAGCGGAGCGACGGAGCACCCATGTACAAGTCGGTCGCCGGCAACGTCTATGCCAAGGAGTCCAGCCACTGGGACATCCTCTACGTCGTCTGATCCTTGTCGCACCGGCCGCAGCCGGGGCCAGCCGGTGTCCGAGTCCCTGGGGCTCCGGGAGACGGGTGGCGAACGTCGCGGCACGGCGGAGCATGGTTGCGGGGCGGTCGGCAGGCCCGACCGCCCCGCTCCGTGTTCGCCCCGAGAGGCGGGGACCGCGGCAAACCGTTCCGTGTCCCTCGCGGCGAAGGGCGGTCGCGGATGACTGATGCGGGGTGACACGGCACCGGACCTGGACGTCGGGCGAGTCCCTGCCGTCGAGGTGTGTGGCCGACCGGGAGATGACGGCTCCCTTCGAATCTGGCTCTGGCCTCGGTTCCGTGACCTCGTGGCCGGGTGAGGATGCAGGCGTCCATCCCCCGGCACCGCGGTGCGCGATCGACGCCACCGCGCCTTCAGCAGCCGGAGCAGCCGGGTCCGCCCCGCAGCCGACCGCTGACGGCGGCATGGCCGGGTGACCTGCCACTGACCTCGATTGCGATCGACGGCAGCCGGCCCGTCCCGGTGCCGGAGAGCGGCGCCCCCGTGTCGGGAACCGCGCCCCCCCAGGACAGGCTGTGCCCGCCTGGAGAGCCGCTCGCTCCAGTCGCGCCGGCCCGGCCGGCAGGGCAGGTGGCCTGCTCGCTGCCCGGTCGAAGGCGAGGGGGCCTGGCTGAGGTCGCGGTACGCGCTGGTCTGGGCGCTGTTGTCGGCCTGGACGAGACCGCGCAGCGGGACGGGCCGGCTTGCGCAGCCCTTTCTCACGCGCTGGGTGGGACGCCGTCCAGCACCCGCTGCCCTCAGCGCTCCTGAGCCAGACGGTCCCGGAACTCCGACAGCACCGAGAGGCCGAAACCCGGATCTTACCTGCAGCCCGAGCGCTTCCTTGGAGTCGATCCTCGCCGGTACCCGCGCGGCGGCCGGCCGGTCAGTTCCTCGGCAACCCGCGCCACGACACCAGGGGCCGGGCAGGCACTTCGGCGCTGCTTGATGCCCGGGCGGCTCTGCCGGGCTCCTCGACCCCGCCTCGCGCCGGCCGAAACTCGGCCGACCGCGAGGCGAAACGAGCATGTCACCGATGCCGCGGCCGAGGTCTGGCGGACTGCGGTCAGCCAACCGTGGCGCGGACCGGGTCGCCGAGGATGCCGTCGGTGTACGTCACGTACCGAGCGGTGAAGTCCCCCTTGCCGGTGATGGTGCCCGAAGCCTTCTCCCCGGGCGCGAGTTTGACCGTGCCGATTTGGTTCTTGTCGACGGCAAGGGCAGCCGTGTGCTTGGTTCCGGCGGTGTCGGTGAGGGAGAAGTACAGCGGGTTGACGCTGATCTCCTTGTCGCCGTTGTTGCTGACAGTCACCAGAACGCTGGTGTAGTCGCCGTCGTCGTGCAGGACGCCTGGAGTGAAGGCCGTCTTCCTCGCGACGAGATCGACCGGTGTATCTCCCTCCTTCGGCTGCTCGCTTCTCGGGCCGTTCTGTGCCGGGGCCGATGATGCGCCCTTCCCGGAGCCGCTGTCCGGGGAGTTCTGGCCCACGGTGGGTCCACAGGCGGGCAGAGCCAGCACCGTGAGGACGGCAAGGAGGGCGGGTCCTGTCTTCTTCATTGAGATGGTTCTCCATTCGGCGCCGCGTTGGGACGGAGCCCCGTGGGCGGTTGACTTTGGCTCGGCAGGATGACGGAACGTCGGAATCCCTCTGGCGAGCTCTGCCACGGCAGAGCTCGGGAAGATTGATCGTTTGCCTTCCGTGGTACTAGCTTCCGAGGGGCCTACGCCTCTGACCAGTGGAGGAAGCGACACAGTGCGCTAAGATCCCGTCTTGTGAGGGGGAGGCGGCACGTCGTGGCGGTGGCAGTGACAGACGGCGCCCCCACCTTCGAACTCGCCGTGCCCTGCGAGGTCTTCGGCACCGACCGCAGCGACATCGTTGCCCCTTGGTACGAGCTGCGCCTCTGCGCAGCCGAGCCGGGACCGATCCGCACCAGCGCCGGGCTTCGCCTGGACACGTGCTACGGCCTGGACGACCTCGTGGACGCGGACACCGTCGTGGTCGCCGCCTCCTCGCGCCGGGTGCAGACCACCCCGCCGCAGCCGCTGGTCGACGCGGTGCGCACCGCCCACGAACGAGGCCGGCGAATCGTTGCTCTGTGCAATGGAAGCTATGTCCTTGCAGCGGCCGGGCTGCTGGACGGGCGGCGGGCCACCACACACTGGATGAACGGACTTGACCTCGCGGACCGCTTCCCCAGCATCGGGTACGACCCGGCCGTGCTCTACGTCGGAGACGACACCGTGTTCACCTCGGCCGGTACCGGGGCCTCGATCGATCTGTGTCTGCACCTGGTGCGCCACGACCACGGCTCGGCGGTCGCCAACGAGGTGGCCCGGCGCATGGTCGTCCCGCCTCACCGGGAAGGGGGACAGGCCCAGCACTCCAGGCCGCTCACCCCGCTGCCCGAGGACAGCGGTCTTGGAACCGTACTGGAGTGGGCTCGGGAACGCCTGCACGAGCCGCTGACCGTCGCACTGCTCGCCCGCGAGGCACATGTGAGCGAGCGCACCCTCGCCCGCCGCTTCCGCGAGACACTGGGCGTCACCCCGCTGCGGTGGATTCTCCAGGAGCGGATACGGCTCGCCCAGGCGCTGCTGGAGACCACGGACGAGCCCGTCGAGTCGATCGCCCGACGTACCGGATTCGGTACCCCGGCCAACTTTCGGCACCACTTCGGACGGCTCACCTCCACCTCTCCCCGGGCNACACTGGGCGTCACCCCGCTGCGGTGGATTCTCCAGGAGCGGATACGGCTCGCCCAGGCGCTGCTGGAGACCACGGACGAGCCCGTCGAGTCGATCGCCCGACGTACCGGATTCGGTACCCCGGCCAACTTTCGGCACCACTTCGGACGGCTCACCTCCACCTCTCCCCGGGCGTACCGCAATCACTTCCGGAGCGGAAGCCCGGGTCACGTCCCCTGCGGCAGCGCACCCGAACCGGGCTGATCACGCATGCAAGTCGTTCCACATGGGCCGTGTCCGGCACGCGAGTCAGCCGATGAGGCGCGCTGTGTCCTGCGCCGGTAGCCGGTCGTTGGACCTTGTACGCGTTCTCCTGCCGGTGCCGGTGCCGCGTCGTGGTCCGAAGCTGGAACCGCCTCTACTGGACGATGACGAGCGTGCCACGCTGGACCCGGCGGGCGAGCTCTGCACCGCCGGCACCGGGCGGCCAACGGGAAACCAGGGGGTCATCGTTGGGCCCCGGGCCGGAGAGCAAGTCTCCGCGGGGGGAGGGTCGCCACGTCTTGCCGGGAAGGCGGTCCTCCCTCTGCGGCCCGGTCAGCGGTGCGATCCGGATTCCGCCGCGGACAATCTCTCCGGTGCCATGCCCTCCGCGACGCTCAGCTCCTGGGTTCCTGTGACAGAAAGCAGTTCCAGCTGCTCGGCTCCCGGGCTTCCGGGCGGTGCGGCGAACCACAGCAGGCGTTGCCGTCCGTCCTCGCTGAGCAGGTTGTAGCAGTCGAGTTCGATGACGCCGAGCGTGGGGTGGACGATCTTCTTGTGGTCCATGCGGCGCACCGCGACGTCGTGGGTGTCCCAAAGGGCTGTGAACTCCCGGCTGCGGCGGCGTAGCACGGCGATCATGTTCGTGACCTCCGTGTCCCGGCCGCGCCGGGCGGCCGCTGCTTGGAGGTCGGCCACGAACACCCGGGAGTGGTGTGGGTGATCCTCGGGCGGGAAGATCTCGCGCGCCTGCGGTTCGGTGAACCAGCGGTACACGAAGCTCGCCGCCGGGCCGCGGTGTACCGGGGACTTGCCGAGCAGGTTCCGGGCCAGGTCGTTTTCCACCAGGGTTTCGTGCAGGTCGGTGATGACGCGCGCGGGAGTGTTGGACAGCCGGTCCAGGAGCCCGAGGAGCGCGGGCTGCACGTGTGCCGACGATCCGTGTGCTGACCGAGGGAGGACCGGACGTTCGGCCAGGTGAAACAAGTGGTCGCGTTCGTCGCCGTTCAGGCGCAGGGCTCGGGCGAGGGCGGCCAGGGTCTGGGGCGAGGGCTGCACGCCGTTCTTCGCGCTGCCGCGTTCCAGCTCGGCGTAGTAGTCGGCTGACAGCCCTGCCAGCTGCGCGACTTCCTCGCGGCGCAGCCCGGGGACGCGCCGACGAGGGCCTTTGGGGAGACCGACGTCGGCGGGCCGGATGCGGTCGCGGCGTGTCCTGAGGAAGGCACCGAGTTCTGGAAGGTTCACCCCTCCATGGTCGCTCGTAGGCCAGAGCTCAGCCAGGGGGTGGCATCCCCTGGGTAAACGCAGCCCTGGCTAGGGATGAGGGACCGGCCGATCGTGAAGGACGCAGCAGGCCGACGGCAAGGCCGCGGCCCGACCCCCATCCACCACAGGAGTCAGCTATGGCTATCCCCACTTCCCTCGACGGGACCGCTGTCTCGGCCGAGCCCTCCGCCTCACCCCGTGTTGCGACCGTCACCGGCGGCTCGCGTGGCATCGGCCGCCGGACCGTCGGCCGGCCGGCCGACGACGGGTACGCCGTCGTGGTCGGCTACGCCGGCAACCAGGACGAGGCCGAAGCCGCCGTGAAGGAGGCCGTCACCGGTGGTGGCCGGGCGATCGCGGTGCGCGCGGATGTCGCCGACGAACGCGCCGTGGCGGCCTTGTCCGACGCGGCCGAAGCAGAGTTCGGCCGCGTCGACGTTGTCGTGCACGCGGCCGGGCGGGTGCATCTGGCGCCGATCGCCGAGCTGGACCTGGCCGCCCTGGACGACCTGCACCGCACCAACACCCGCGGCACGTTCGTCGTCCAGCAGGCCGTCCGTCGGGTGCGCCCCGGCGGTGCGATCGTGTCGTTCTCCACGTCAGTGGTGGGGCTGGCCTTCCCGAGCTACGGCGCGTACTCCGCCGGCAAGGGCGCGGTCGAGGCGCTGACGCTGATCTCTGGCCCTCGCCGGTCACACCGTGTACGCGGGCATCCGCCGGATCGCGACCTGCAACGCGACCGCGGCGGCCGACCTGAAGCGCTACGGCACCGACCGCCGGGTCGACGTGCATGCTGTCGAGCTGGACGTCACCTCCCCGGACTCCGCCGACGCCGCAGTCGACCGGATCGTCGCCGAGCGCGGCCGGTTGGACGTGGTCGTGCACAATGCGGGGCGCATGGTCCTGGGCGTCGCCGAGGCGTTCACCGCCGAGCGGTTTCGCAGACCTGTACGACGTGAATGTTCTGGGCACCCAGCGCGTAAACCGCGCCGCCCTGCCGAAGTTGCGTGCGCAGGGTTCGGGGTAACTGGTGTGGATGGGCAGTTCCAGCACCCGCGGCGGCTGCCCGCCATTCCTTGCCCCGTACTTGGCCGCAAAGGCCGCGATGGACGCCCTGGCCGTCAGCTACGCGCCGAGGTGCCCCGTTCGGCGTCGACACCGCGATCGTGGTGCCCGGTGCGCTCACCAGTGGCACCAACCACTTCGCCAACGCAGGCGATCCCGCCGACGTCGACTGTGCGGGAGCCTACGACCAGCGTGACCGACCCCTTATGGGTGATCTGGGCGAGCGCCCGGCCGCGCTCATCCCTTCGGACGCCGATGTGGCCGAGGTAGCTGAAGCCGTCGCGCGACTGGTCGCGATGAAGCATGGCACTCGGCCTCTGCGCACCCACATAGACCCCAGCCGAGACGGCAGCACAGTCGTCTCCGCGGTTGCCGACCGCCTCCGCGCAGACTCTTCCGCCGCGTCGGACTGGACAGCCTGCTCACCGCAGACAGCTCCCTGTAACGCCCACTGAGAGAAGGAACGACCAACCATGCCTTTCGCGAACTTCAAGGTCCCCGAGAAGACCCTCACCCCGCAGCAGAAGGAGGAGATCGTCACCCGCACCACCGAGCTGTGTGTCGAGATCTATGGCGAGCGCGCCCGCAACAACACCATGGTTCTGGTCGAAGAGGTCGCCGACGGCGGCTGGGGCATCGCCGGCAACGTGCTGACCCTCGCCATGCTCGGCGAGGCGACACCGACCAACACCAGAGACGCCTGACCGCACCGGCCGTCATTCGGCCAGGACAGCACCTTGGAATCGAGGGTCGCCGGATCGGGCGTCCGCCACACGGCCTCGTTCATCCGGGCGTCGGTGAGATCAGCGGCGAAGCCCTTCATGGTGTCCCCGTCCCCGCACCCCGGCGGACACCGCCGGGGTGCGGGGACGAGGCAAGGCAGGAAGGCCTGCGGGAGGTGGAGGCCGACACCGAGGCGGTGGGCGTCCATCGCCAACTCCAGCACCGCTGCGGCGGCCGGGGCCGCGTGCCGGTAGCGGTTGAGGAGTTCGGGGGCACCGGCGAGGTCCTGGGCGAGGCGCCCGTCGGCGCACGCACGGCTGAGGGCGCCAGCCAGAAGCCGGTCCCCGCCCTCGGCAAGAGCGGCCGCGGCGGCCAGCGCCGAAGCGTCGAACGTCTCGGGAACGGTCAGCACGCGGCCTGCCAGTAACTCCCGCACCCGGCTGTGCGGATCCTCCCCACCCGGTGTGGGCAGGGCCGTGTACCGGGCGGCGTACACGGGCCAGAGCGTGCCCAGCACCAGTACCGGCCCGCACTCCGCAGTCACCAGCAACCGGTGCAAGGCTGCCCCGATCCGCTCACCCGCCACCCGGTCGCCGAGGTAGTGCTGGGCCTCGTTCAGCCACACCACGGTGCGGGGCCCGACACGAGGCAGGTCCTCCAGGGCGTCCTGGGCGCGGGTCGGATCGAAGGGCACTCGCCGATGCCTACGCACAGGGCCGGTTCGTGTGCGTGCTGGCCGATGCCGGGGTCGGCAAGACCTTCGCCGTCCACACCGCCGCCCGCCGTCTCGGTGAGCTGTTCGCTTGACTACCCTGCCCACCCGGCGCCGGCGGACCTGCGCGCAGCCCTCCACCGTGCACTTGGTCTTGGCGGTGAGGCGCCTGCCGACCCCGGCATCGCCGACACGCTGGTCCGCCGCGCCCTGGCTGTCAGGCCGCGGATCGTCGTGGTCGAGGGCGCCGACCGGCTGTCGACGTCCTGCTTTGAGCACGTGCGTTTCCTGCACGACGACCTTCCCCAAGGGTTGTGCGTGGCTCTCATCGCCCAGGCGCGCGGCGAACGCTCGTTGCGCGCCCAGCGGATACTCGCCAGTCGCAGCGCCGGCTGGCCCTACATCTGGCCGCTCACCCGAGACCAGGTCCTGCAGGCGGTTGTTGCGTTGCATCCGCTGTGGCAGAGTGTCGCGCCCGGCGACCTTCAGGGGCTGGACGCCCGCTTCGCCGATGGCTGTCTGCGCCGCTGGGTCGTGCTGACCCTTCACACCCAGCGGGCTCTGGCCGCCACCGGAGCGAAGAAGCCCGAGCGGGGCATGCTGCAGGCTGGTGGCCGCTGTTTCCCAGGACTGGCAGCGGCACTGTCCGGGAGCGGGGTTTCGGATTCCGCCGCTTCTGGTCGGGGCCCGTCCCACGCGGCTGTTGCCGGTGCGTTCCGCCCTGGCGGGGCGGGCGCACCGCTCGTCCTGATCGCTTCTGGGCAGCTCCGCTGGGATAAGAAGCCGCACGGATAGACGTGTGGTCATGGTCGGTGGTTCGGGTGTTCGTCCCAGCGGGGGGTGGTTGGGAAGCCCGGAGGTGCCTGACGACCTCACCCGATCAATCGCGGGTGAGGTCGTTAGAGACGCGATTTTCTGGATTCGCCCTGCGATGGCCTGGGGCGTGGCTCGCAGGGTCTGGGGTCGTGTACGTGAAGACGATGAAGCGGGAGAACAAGTCCGGCACGGTCCGGTACCTGCACCTGGCCCACGACGAGTGGGGTCCGGTGAAGGGGCGGGCGGTGCCGAAGGTGCTGTTCACCTTCGGCCGGGAGGACGACCTGGACCGCGACGCGGTCAGGCGTCTGGTCGCGTCTTTATCGAAGCTGCTGGAGCCGGGTGACGCGCTGGCCGCGACCGCCGCGTCGGATCTGCAGTTCACCTCCTCGGTGCCGTTCGGTGGCGCCTCCGTGCTCGACCAGCTGTGGCGCCGGCTGCGGATCGACCAGATCGTGGGCCGGGCCGGGCCGGGCGGCCCAAGCGGGGGTTGCCGTCGGGACGTGACCGCGACCGAGCGGGTGCTGTTCGCCCTGGTCGCCAACCGTGGTGGCTGTCCGAGTCAGGCTGACGGAAGATCCTCGGAAAGAGGGGAGGGGTAAGGAGGAGTGGACGGCCCAGTCCCCTCCACGAGTCGACCGATCGGGGGAGGCGCCGGGCGACGGGTGCGCGCTTCAATGAGCCGGTTGGCCGACAGCCATGCGCCGACCGAGTGACGACGGTCGGACTGGGACAGAGCGCGGCGGTACCCCGCAGCCACGCGCGTACTGGGCGGGAGACGACCGGTGGGGCAACGAGCACGCGACAACGGACAACGGTGCAACGGTGGCCGCCTGGTGGTCAAGGTGCTGCCGGTGCTGCTGATCGTCGTCGGAGTCTTCTTCGACCTGGGAACGCCGGAGACGTTCACCGCCTCGCCCCTCTTCACGGCGGCACCACTGATCGCAGCCCCCTTCTTCTCCTTGACGGGCACGCTGATGGCGGGGGTCGCCGCGGTCGGGGCCGTGGCCGCGCTGCACGGGTACAACGCGCGGACCGGTGAGATCCCGGCCCTCACGGAACTGGTGACCGTGTCCACGGTCTCCGTGCTGGCCCTCTTCATCAACCGGGTCATGCGGCGCAGCGGAGAACGGCTCGCCTCCGCGCGTGTCATCGCGGAAGCCGCACAGCGGGCCGTGCTGCCGACGCCGGACGGGCACATCGGCGGACTGCAGGTCGCCGCCCGGTACGAAGCGGCGCAGCGGGATGCGTCCATCGGAGGCGACCTCTACGCAGTACAGGAGACTCCGACGGAGTACGCGTGGTCGTCGGGGATGTGCGGGGCAAGGGGCTGGGCGCGGTCGAGACCGCGGCCGTGGTGCTCGGGGCGTTCCGGGAGGCCGCCGCGCAGGAGCCCACTCTGGAACGGGTCGCCCGGCGGCTGGAGCGCGCGCTGGCACGGTGCGGCACCCGGCATTCCGGGCCCGAGGCGCTCGAGGACTTCACCACCGCCGTATTCGCGGAGATACCGCCTGGGTGCGGGACGGTCCGGATCGTCGACCGGGGGCACCCCTCTCCACTGCTGCTGGATGCGGACGGCACTCTGGAGGTGCTGGAACCGCCGGATCGCGCGCTGCCGCTCGGCATGGGCGACCTGGACCCACGGCCCGACCGGTCCTACGAGGTCCCGTACGGGCCCGGTGCCACGCTTCTCCTCTACACCGACGGACTGTCCGAAGCGCGCGACGCGCGCGGCGTCTTCTACGATCCGAGCGAACGGCTCGGCGGTCGGATCTTTCGCGGACCGGAGGAACTGCTGGACACGGTCGTCGCCGACGTACGGGAGTACGCGGGAGGCGCGACGGCCGACGACATGGCGCTGCTCGCGCTCAGCCGCCGAGCGAGCGCCGGCCGGAACGGCCGAGGACCGAGCCGCGTAGCCCCCTGAGCCGGCCGTGCCGACCGTCGCACCGTTGGTCCCGCTCCGGTGTTGTGGCCTGTGGCCTGTACAGCATCAGGGTTGTCCCCTACGCGAAGGTCTGATCGGGGGACGCCGCGGCGAGCCTGAGAGGGAGAAGCTGGAGAAGTGGTGGGGCACGGTCCGTACATCGGCCGGCCCGGAGGAACTCACCGGAGGTTGTCGATGATGTCCACGGTCCAAGTAGGTCCCGAGCCTGCTTGCACCCGCCCTCCCCGGATCCTGAGCGAAATGGACTGGTGCCCTAATACTGCAACGGTCTTTGGTGTGACGGTGGTTTGGGTTCTGGTGGGGTGTGGCCTCGTCGTTTGTAGTGACAGATGCGGGCTTGGTGCTGGCGTCGGCGGCGCCAGGTGGACCAGTGCAGGACGTGGAGGACGGCTGGTCGGGGCCCTGGAGCGAGGCGGG
>NZ_JASHLT010000095.1:0-7057 GCF_030056615.1 Streptomyces sp. HNM0645
CGCCAGCGACGACTCCCGCGGCTCCAGCCTGTTGAACCGATACACGAACCGTTCATGCAGCTCAGCCAGCCCAGACGACCAACGCCGGACATCCGCCGGCACCACATCCCACCCCATGCCCAGCACAACGATCCGACTGCCAAACCGTCACGGCAAAGACCGTTGCAGTACTAACCGGTCCGCCGAGCGATACGCCAGCTGCCCGACGAGGTCCCGAGGAACCCTGGAGAAACCGACCCGCGCGTCGGGCTCCGACCATGCCCGCCCGGCAGCCAACGATCGAGAACCCCACTTCACAGCCGTCACTCCAGCTCAGCCACCCGAGACGAAACGGGGAGGCTAAGGTCTGTCCGGCCTCTTCACGGTCACCGGGGTGACTGGGCGGGATGGAGTATGGAGGCCCCCTGCGATTTCCCCGGCGTAGGCCCCTGCCGCGTGCGGGTGCCCCACTGGCAGACTGGCCCGTCGTGAACTCGTCAAGCACCGGCCCACCGGTCCGCTACCCCTTCTCCGCCGCTGTCGCGGTCGACGCGGGATGGCATCTGGTGCTGTTCGCCGTCGCCTTCACCCTGCCGTCGATCGGCTTCGCCGGACCCGTCCTGATCAATTTGGCCGCCTGCGTCGTGCCCCTGGCCGTGGTGGCGCGACTGCGCTGGTGGCGGGCGCCCTGGCTGGCAACGCTGCGGCCGCTCCGCCCCTGGCTGCTGGCGCCCGCCTACCTGGTGATCTGTCTGGAGTTGACCCGGGGAGTCGAAGGATCAGCGGGGACGTTGGCGGCCGGCGCGCTGCTGATGCTGTCGGTCGGTATCAGCGAGGAGCTGTACGCGCGCGGAGTGATGCAGGAACTCTTGCGCGCGCTGTCCCCCTGGTCGCTGACCCTCTGGATCGGGCTGCTCTTCGGCCTCGGACACGTCCTGTCGGGTGTTGTCTTCGGGCGGTCTCCCGACTACATCGCCTTCCAGGTGGTGCACGCCACCGTCCTTGGCTTCCTGCTGGCCGCGCTGCGGCTGCACACCATCTCCATCTGGCCGCTGGCGCTGCTCCACGCGCTGAGCAACTGGATCAACTCCAACAGCCCTGGCGAGCTCCCGGTGTGGTGGGAAGTCGCGCGTCTGCTGGCCCTCACTGCCTACGGCGCGATGCTCGTACGAATGAGCACCCGGGAGCGTGCTCTGTCGCTCGCGACCGGTCGGCCGGATCCCGCGTGAGCTGGCCTTTCGGCAGTTGAGTGCGGATCTTCAGGCTAACGCGAGCTGACCGCCGCTCCCTCTTTCGAGACGCACCGGCCACCTCACCTGCCGTCGGCTCCATGCCGAGAACGGCTGGCCGTGCTCGACAGGCGTGGACCTGGTGATCTTCTTGATCTCGCGCCGTCCGGGCAGCGCGAAGGTCTTGGCGCGGCCGTCTCGCCAACTGGACATCACCTGCCACGACGTGACCTACCGTCGCGAGCGGGCCACCGCGCAGACCCGGGAGGGAATCGCCGCCAAGGCCAACGAACAGGCCCGGGGCGAGGAGACCAAGGCTCGCAGCGCCCGCAACAAGGCGGTCGAGGCCGAATGCCTCCACAGGACGGAGGAAGCCCGCGCCAGGGCGAAGGCACCGAGCATGCCGAGACCGCGCGCACGGCGGCCACGGAGGCACGGTCCGCGGCGAACGCTGCAGGTACCGCCGCCAGTGGAGGCGATGGTGACTGCGCCCGTTCCGGGCATGGGTTCGGGCGGGTTTCGCGGAAGTCAGGACCTGCTGCTATGGAGTTGCTCGGTGTCCTGCCCCATAATTCGGCGCCGCGACAGGAGCATGACAGGTGTCGACTTCCCACAGGGATGTGCCGGTGAGGAGTCGACCGTTCGTCCGCCGCACGAGAACAGGCAGATGTCATGAACTGTGCCCAGTTCGTGGAGCTGGTGACCGACTTCCTCGACGGCTCCATGGGCGAGCCGACCGAGCTGCGTTGTCTCGTGCACCTGGCGCGGTGCGAGGGCTGCGAGACGTACCTCGAGCAGTTCCGGCAGACCCTCGCGGCTGTGGGCGCGCCGCCTGGACCGGACCTGCCCTCTGTGGCACGCGATCAACTCCTCGGGGCCCACCGCAGCTTGCCGCGCGGCTGACCTCAGCGGCCGCCGGTCGTGAAGGTTGTTATCGAGAGATGAACGAACGCACCCCGCGTATGTCCGCACTTGTCCTGCTGCTCTAGGCTGGCGCTTCCAGTTGACGTCCGGCAAGGAGAGAAGAATGGCGGGCCCACGCGAACTGCCCCCGGACGAGGTCCTGGTGCAGCGCCTCCGCGCCGGTGACGAGGAGACGTTCGCCCTGGTCCTGGACTCCTGGTCGGGCGGCATGCTCCGGCTGGCCATGTCGTTCGTTTCGACCAAGGATTCCGCCGAGGAGGCCGTCCAGGACACCTGGCTGGCGGTCATCAGGGGCATCAACGGCTTCGAGGGGCGCGCATCACTGAAGACGTGGGTGTATCGGATCCTCGTCAACACCGCCAAGGCGCGTGGCATGAAGGAGAGCAGGACCGTCCCCTTCGCCAGTCTTTTACCGGAGGAGGAGGGGCCGACGGTCGACGCCGAGCGCTTCCGCGCCCCCGGCGAGCCGTATGCCGGGCACTGGGTCGCCGGGCAGGAACCGCGTCCCTGGCACATCCCCGAGGACCACGTTCTGCGGAGCGAGGTCCGCGAGATGATCGCGGAAGCGATCGACGAGCTCCCGCCCCGCCTCCGTACCGTGATCACCCTGCGCGATGTCGCCGGGTACGGATCCGACGAGGTGTGCTCGCTCCTTGAGATCTCGCCGGGTAACCAGCGTGTCCTCCTCCATCGGGGCAGGGCCTTGCTGCGCCGTAAACTGGAGTCGTACTTGTCCGGTGCCCAGGATGTCGCGGGTGGGAGGGGACGCGCGTGAACTGCAACGACTTTGTGGAGCTGGTGACCGAGTTCCTCGACGGCGCGTTGTCCGAAGGGGACGAGCGGCGCTTCATCGAGCACCTGGCTGAGTGCTACGGGTGCGAGAACTACCTCGACCAGTTCCGTCAGACGATCGCCACCACGGGCGAACTGACCCTTGACCACATCTCGCCGGACGCCCGGCAGCACCTCCTCTCCGCCTTCCGGGACTGGCAGCGGGACGTGTAACGCTCGTACGGCGCGCCCACTCTGAACGTGCATGTCCCTGCTCAGAAGACTCTTGATCGGCGTCGTCGCCGGACTGCCCGGTGGCGCGGTCGTGCGCTCGCGACGGACCCGCCGTAAATCCAGTGGGCCGGGTACACGGTGGCGCTGGGAGCCGTGCTCGGCTTCCTCTTCGGCGAGCACCGGCAGAGCAACGCTCGGTCTTCTCCGTCGGACTGGTCATTGGCCTGCGCGACTGGGTGACCCGGACCCTCACCCTCGCCCCCGTCCTTGAGGGGGATACACCGTCGTGGACGATCGCGGTGGCCGAGGCGCGTTTCCCCGAGCTCGTCGGCGCTGCCCTGTTCGGCGCGATCACCGGGCTCGTGTTCCACGCCCTGTCGAACTGGTTCCCGCAGCGCCCCGCACCCAAGCGAGTCGGCCCCATGTGGTGATCGTCGGTGGTGGCTTCGGCGGGGTCGGGGCCGCGCGCGAATTGGACCGGCGGATCGGCCGTGGGCTCGAGGCCCGCGTGACGCCGATAAGCGACTCGAACTTCCTGCTCTTCACCCCGCTCCTCGTCGGCGTCACCTCCAGCACGGTGGAGGCCAGGCATGTCAGCGCCCCGGTGCGTGTCGGGCTCGACCGCGCCTCGTTCCTGCCCGGCGGCTCCATCGACACGCAGAGCCACAACGCGAACGTCTCCGTGGGCAAGGAGGGAATGCTCCGCGTCCCGTCCAACCATCTGGTCCTCGTGGTCGGCGGGGTGCCGCACTTCTTCGACCTGCCGGGAGCGGGCGAACACGCCTTCCCGATGAAGTCTGTGGAGGACGCGACGCTGCTGCGGAGCCACTTCCTGGGCACGCTGGAACGGGCCGATCTGGAGCCGGACCCGGCCGAGCAGGCCCGGCTGTTGACGTTCGTGGTGGCGGGCGGTGGATTTGCCTGCACGGAACTGGTGGCCGAACTCTTCGACCTCGTCCATGACGTGCTCCACCTCTTCCCGCGCCTGCACGGGTTGCGGCCCAGGTTCGTGATCGTGCACACGGGATAGCGGATGCTGCCGGAGCTGTCGCCCGAGCTCGGCCTCTACGCACAGCGCAAACTCGGCGGGCGGGGCATCGAGTTCCGTCTCGTCTCGCGGGTGAGCAGGGCCACTGCCGAGGACATCATGCTGAACGTCGGCGAGACCATCCCCGCCCGGACCCTGGCCTGGACGGCGGGCAACCGGCCGAACTGGGCTTCGACCTCCACCTGTTGATCGCCGCGATCGTCGGGGGCGTCTTCGGGCACCTCGTGGCGCGCCAGTGCGAGCTGCTGTTTGCGACCCGACTCCGTCAGGCGCGCTGCTTCAGCTCGGCCGCGCCGAACGAGACGCTGAAGCGCTCGCACCAGATGGTCACCGTGGAGAACTTGTTCAGGTCGGTGCCGGCGGGGATCGCGTAGTTCTGGTTGCCCTCGTTGCCCTTGAGGTCGCCGAGGTCGATGTGCTTGCCGTCGTCGAGGTTGCCGCCGCCGTCCTTGCTGACCGGCTGGTCGCTGAGCCACACGTGCAGGGCCGGACCGTCGGAGGTGCGCAGGTTCGTCAGACGCAGGGTTGCCTTCCCGTCGACGAGCTGCTGGATCTCGACAGAGCCGCTGGTCTCGTGCTCGTGCGAGATGAACGACCCGTTCGCCACCTGCCTGACCGTGCCCGCCTGCTGGCCGGCGGCGGCCGCGGGAGGCACCTCGTCCACGCGGTTCGTGGTGAACAGCTTCCAGGGCTGGAAGAGGTACAGCCCGATGGCTGCCACGACGACGGCGGCGGTGGAGGTGATGATCCAGAGGGCGTTGCGGCGCTTGCTACGGCACATCAGGGGTTCCGTTTCTTCTCGGGTGTTCGTGGGCACGGGGGCGGCATCGCAACTGCCCCTCGGCGTCATGGGCACTGGGGATTCAGAGACGGAAAGAGCGGCGAACGTTGCAGATGAACGTCCGCCGCTCCGGTCCGTCTACGACTTTCAGCAGTTCTCTGCGGGGTGCGCCTGCTCAGCAGGGGTGTCCGGGGAACTCGTGGCTGCGGAAGCTGCCGTGCGGGCGCGGCGCAGCTCGTCGGCCTCGTCGCGGACGGCGTCGAGCCGGACCTCGAGCATGCCGACGCGCTCGCGGTATCGCTCCAGCTCGGCGCGGACGAACTCGGCGTCGGCGACCTTGTGCGCGGCCTCCTCGCGGGTCGCGGTGGTCTCCTGGGCGAACTTGTGGGTCGCGGCGTCGAGCGCGGCGACGGCCATGTCGGCCGCCTCCTCGGCGAGCGTGGCGCGCTCCTCGGCGGCGAGGATGCGCTGCGCGGAGGCGCGAGTGACCGTCTCGATGCG
This sequence comes from Streptomyces sp. HNM0645, assembly GCF_030056615.1. NCBI lineage: Bacteria > Bacillati > Actinomycetota > Actinomycetes > Kitasatosporales > Streptomycetaceae > Streptomyces > Streptomyces sp. HNM0645. The sequence goes on from NZ_JASHLT010000095.1 coordinate 5,468, forward strand.
CGCCTCAGCCGCCGCGGAGTCAGTGATTATCGCCAACTCCTCAATGTAGGCCGGGAGATCGGCGGAGAGCTGCTTGATGAGCGCGACGACGGTGTCGCGGGACTGAGCGCTGTCGCCGCAATCGGCCATCGCCATGGAAGTCACGGCCTTCATCGCATCCATGGCCTCCTCCATCGAGCCCATCTCGCCGTGCACGGCTTCCGCCGGGGCCGGGGTGGGCTCGGACGCCTCGGCGGCGGGGGCGTGTCCGTGTTCCTGGGATACGACCTCGGCCCCGGGTACGGAGGAGGTGGGCCACGGCTGCCCAGCGACCGGTGCCGCGGCTCCCTTTGCCTCCTCCTTGGCCGTCTTCTTGGCCTCGGCCGCCGCGCGCTTGTCCTCCTTGCGCTTCTGCCGCTTGGCGCGGAACTTCCGGAACGCGCCGAGCGCGTTGTGGTCCGGGTGGTCGCAGTAGCGGGAGGCCGGTCCCTCCGCGCCGGGCGCCTTCGGCTCGGGCGCGTGGGTGCAGCCCGGGTAGGCGCAGGTGGGAACGGTCTCGAGCGTCTCGACAGTCATGATTCTCAGCCTTTCGTTGCTGATGTCAGCGGTATTCCGGGTTCTCGAAGTCGAAGCGGCAGCCGGCGTCCCACTCCGACCGCTGGTTCCCGTGTGCGGGGATGCCACCGGCGTCCTTGAGCAGCCGGGCCATGTGGAGCAGGTTCCACGTCATGAACGTGGTGTTCCGGTTGGTGAAGTCGTTGGCGGGACCGCCGGAGCCCGGATCGAGATACGAGGGGCCGGGACCGGCCTCTCCGATCCAGCCGGCGTCCGCTTGCGGCGGGATGACATACCCCAGGCGCTGGAGGCTGTAGAGGACATTCATAGCGCAGTGCTTGGCGCCGTCCTCGTTGCCGGTGATCAGACAACCGCCCACCCTCCCGTAGTAGGCGTACTGCCCGGCCTCGTTGAGCAGGCCGGAGCAGGCGTAGAGCCGCTCGATGACCTGCTTGGCGACGGAGCTGTTGTCACCCAGCCAGATGGGCCCGGCTATGACGAGGATGTCGGCGGCCATCACTCGCTGGTAGATCGCTGGCCACGCATCGCGCTCCCAGCCGTGCTCGGTCATGTCCGGCCACACCCCGGTGGCGACCTCATGGTCGATCGGCCGCAGGTGCTCGACCTGCACGCCCTGCTTCCCCATGATCCGCGAGCTCAGGTCGATCAGGCCCTGCGTATGACTCCGCTCCGGGCTCTTCTTCAGCGTGCAGTTGAGGAACAGCGCACGCAGGTCGTCATGGCCCATACCCGTCAGTGCCGCCAAACGGCGGAACGTTACAAGTGGGTTCGGCGGTGTCGGCGTACAAGTGAACGTGCACCACCTCGTACGAATGAGAACGCACCGTTGTTGATGCACGGAGAGGGTGGAGCCGGAAGTCTGCTGCCGTCGGTTCGGGATCGACGGAAGGCGGCTGGCTGTGGTGCTGGACCCGCATCGGTGGCTGGAGCTGAGGCGGTTTCGCGGTCTGTACGAGTCCGGGGCGATGAGCCTGCGGGAGATCGCGAAGGAGACCGGGCTGAATCGGCGCACGGTCACCAAGTACCTGTCGGGCG
>NZ_JASHLT010000096.1:0-10081 GCF_030056615.1 Streptomyces sp. HNM0645
CAGGACGGCCACACCAACATCGCCGCCGCCCTCCGCCACACCGGCCGCGACTACCACCGGCCCCTACGAGCCCTCGGACTCACGTGACGAACCCAGACAGATCTCGATCATGCAATGACCCTGCCCCCACGGGTGGCGCTATAGGGCGTCTACGCCATTCCGCACTTGAGCGTGCACGACTGACCTCAAAGAGGCAATTGGGGATCAGTCATGAGCACATTGGGTCGCATTCGATCCGGGCCAGAGCGCCAGGCCCAGGGCACGCTCCAGTCGGCAGACCGTCAGCACATCCGGCCAGGTGGCGCCAGCCAGCAGATCGCCGATGGTCTGTCTGCCGACGTTGCTCTGGGCGGCCAGGGCACGCAGCGAGAGCTCCGGCCTCTCACGCAGGGCGGCGGCGAGGCGGCGGGCAATCGTCTGGACCACCGCCGCGGCGGGCTCCCCGGTGATCCGGGCATGCGGCCACTCCTCCGGATCGACGGCGTAGCTCCATGGCGGCGCCGTGCGCGCTCGGCCTCCGGTCATAAAGATGCGTTCCTTCAGATCGTGATCGACACTGACACCAGTGGCCGGTTAACCGGCCACCTGTCATGGGCCTTGCGCCTGGAGGTCGCTGTGTCGAATCGCCTGCTGGCCTACGCACCGAAGGCGGAGACGGTGCCGCCCGCCCAGTGGCGCCGCATCGCTCCGGTCGTCCGCTCGCTGGGATTCATGGCCGTCGCAGCGGGACCCTACGGCCCAGACGTGGTCATGACACCGCTCGCACGGCTGGTCGCCTGGGTCGAGGCCCAGGGCCTCCCGCTCGAACCCTCGGTGATCCTTGACCAGAGCACCGTCGAACGGTTCATCCTCGTCGGCTGCCGCGACATGGCCGCCAACAGCCGCCGAACCTGCAGCAGCCAGCTGCGCCGGGCCTCCGAAGCACTCCTGCTGGACCAGCTCGGACAGCATCCGCCGCTCCGGCTGAAGGCCACCGCCGCCCCAGTGGCCCCCTACCCGCCAGCAGAAATCGCCTACTGGCTGATCTGGGCGCAGAGCCTGCCCACCCCCGCCCAGCGGCGCAACGCCTGTCTTCTGTTCTGTCTCGGTGTCGGCTGCGGGCTCGCCGTTGAGGATCTTGTGTACGTTCGGGGGCGGGACATCCTGGCGGGCCCCACCGGCCGGGCACTGGTCAAGGTGCATGGGCGCCGTCCGCGCACTGTCGTATGCCGGTACGCCTACGAGGAACTGCTGCTGGCGGAAGCCGCCCACATCTCGGCGGACTCGTACGCCTTCCGGCCGGACTGGCAGGACCGCACCAGCAAGCACATCGCATCGGACTGGCTGGCCAGGTACCCGCGGATCATCGGCCGTTGTGACGGTGCAGTGCTGCAGACCCAGCGGCTGCGCACGACCTGGCTCGTCGATCTGCTGAATGCAGGTATTCCGCTGAAGGTGATCCTCAAAGCGTCCGGACTCGGGACCCTGCACAGCCTCTCGCGCTACCTCGTCTTCCTCCACGACGTGCCCGAAGCGGAGGCATCCGATCTGTTGCGGGGGGCGGCATGAGCAGGAAGAACCCGGAGGACAAACCCTGCCGGCGTACCGACCTCGCTTTACGCCCTGCACCGCAGGCCCCCGGCCGTACCCTCAGCGACCGCGTTGTGAGGCAGGTCTTCGACCTCGTGCGCCACAGCGGAGTATTGGAACGCCTTCCCTCCAACGAGCACCGGCCAGGCCCGAAGGGCTTCCCATTCCGCACAGTGCTGATCGGCCTGATCCTGTCGCAGTACATGGGCAAGAGCGCGAACATCAACGACGCATGGGAGACGCTCTTCTTCGCCTTGTCTCCAGGGTCCAAAGCCCTCCTTGACGTCCCCGACGTCGACTTGCACATCCGCGAGGGCGCAACCCGAGAAGAAATCGACCGCGTCGCGCACCACCAGTACGCGACGTCGAAGCGCGTCTACCGGTCCTGGTCCTCGATGACCCGGCGCCTCGACCCTGCACCGCACGACCGCCGCAAGCGGCTGTCGCTCAGCGAGGCGAAGAAGATCCGACGGAAGTGGAATGCCCGCGACAACCAGGACACCGTGCGCAACCTGGAGGCCATCGCCCAGGATCTGATTCTCGCTCCGGTGATGGCTTCCTACCGGCGCGGCGACTTCGCTCGGTGGCCTGGCCACATCGCGGTCGACGACACTCCGGTTCCGGTCTGGGGCAAAGAGCCGGACTACCACCAGGACCGGGCCTCGCTTGAGATCACCGCCGGGATGTACGTGAAGGGAGGAACGCAGAAGAAGTCGCCCAGCGGCAAAGCTGCGGCCTCCACGAACACTGGCACCCGGCGCGGCACGGCAAACAAGCCAGTGCCTCGCAAGACCAAGTCGGCACGGGAGAAGAAGGCCAAGGCGCCGGAGAAGAGAGAGTTCCGCTACGCCATGATGGCCGCGTTCCCAGGCCATGGCCATGGCGACCTCGCTGGCGCCTACCCCGCGGTCTGCCTCGGCATGATCCTTCACACCCCGGGCACCGAACCCGGCCCGGCCGCCCTGCGCGCCATCCAGCCGGCCTTCGAACGAGGCCTGGTCAAAGACCTGTTCTGCGCCGACCGGGGCATCACCCAGGCCAAGCCTCACAACCTGCATCTGCAGCTGCTCAAACTCGGCCTCAACTCGGTGAAGCACTACAACGACGACAAGGTCGACCGGCAGGGAGAGTTCCGCGGCATGCAGCTGGTCGGCGGCGAGTTCTACTGCCCGCTCATGCCCACCCCGCTCGTCACTGCAGGCGCCACATACATCGACAGCCGCACTGACGAGGACCGCGCCCACGCACTCGACCTGATCCAGTCCCGGAAGGACTACCAGACCAAGATCAAGGAATACGGGCCCGCTGGGGACCAGCGTCGACAGTGCCCCGCCCTCGGGCCGCACGCCACGGTCACCTGCTACCGCCGGCCCCAGCCACGCCCATCTACCGTCGTCGACCTCGACGCCCCCACTGTCCGTACCCCGGCAGCCCTGCCCACCATCCCCAGGCCCAAGCGGGACAGCCCCGTCTACCCCGACATCTGCAGGGGGAAGAGCATCACCGTCCCGGGCACCGTGTTGGCTAAGTGGCGGCAGAAATACCCCTTGTTCACCCCTCTGTGGCAGGAAGCCTGGTCCGGACTGCGCAGTCAGAACGAGGGCGGCAACGGCAACCTCAAGAAATCCGCCCTCGACAGCATCGACAATCCCCAGCTCCGCCTGCCGCACGGACGCGTCGCACAGACCCTGCTCAATGCCGTCATCATCTTCGTGGCGAACCTCAGAGCCATCCGACGGTTCCTCCGCGACCAGGGCATCCAGCCCCGCAAAGCCAGCACGCAGAGCGCCGCAACCCAACCCGGTGAGCCCTCCGACTCGCCTCAGGCGCGACCGCTTCCGACTGAGCAGGTCGAGCCTCCGCCACGCGAGTGACACACCTCCGCCGCGCTCCGCCCCCTGAAAACCCCACATGCCTGCGCCACGGCTACCAGCCGTGGCGCAGGCATGTCCTGTTTCCGCAGGTGAGAGGCGCAGTACCTGGACCGCCACCGCCCCACCCCCTCACCGGGCCGATCACGAGGCTCAAGGCCCCAGAAACGACGAAATACCGGCGAGTCACATGACTCGACCGGTAATTCGTGAACGCTTCGGGACGATCTCGTGAACGTCCCACAAGTGTCCGAGGGGGGACTTGAACCCCCACGCCCGATAAAGGGNCTCAAGGCCCCAGAAACGACGAAATACCGGCGAGTCACATGACTCGACCGGTAATTCGTGAACGCTTCGGGACGATCTCGTGAACGTCCCACAAGTGTCCGAGGGGGGACTTGAACCCCCACGCCCGATAAAGGGCACTAGCACCTCAAGCTAGCGCGTCTGCCATTCCGCCACCCGGACCAGGTGTTTTGCCGGCCCCGGGGTGTTCCCCGCGGCGACACGGATAACTCTACCAGGGGTTCGAGGCGCCTCTGAACCGCATTTTCCGTGGTCAGTGGGGTGGGGTGATGGGGGAGCCGCCCCAGCGGCGTGCCCCGGCGGTCATCCGACCCCGACGCACGGAGCGTGACGGGGGATGTGCGTGGCGTAAGCAGTCGTCTAGCCTCACGGCGTGAGCCGTGAACTTCGTCATCGCAGGCCGCGCGCACTGTCGCCGCTTCGGGAGCATCTGCGCGACACCTTCTGGTTCGCGCCCACCACGGCCCTGACGCTCGTCTTCCTGCTCTGGGGCGTCGCCGACGCCCTCGATACCGCGATCGTGGACGCCCTGAGGGAGGACGGGGACCTCGAGGGAATCCGCCGCCTCATGGCCATCGCCGAGGACGCCCGGATCATCGTCACCACCGTCAGCGCGGCGATGATGACCTTCATCGGCGTCGTCTTCAGCATCTCGCTGGTCGCCGTCCAGATGGCCGCCGGGAACTTCACGCCCCGCATCGTGCGGATCTTCATCCGGAGCAGGATCAGCAAGCTCACCTTCGCGGTGTTCCTGGCGACGTTCCTGCTGTCGCTGCTGGTCCTCACCTCGTACGAGAGCGAGGCCGACCCGCGGGACGTCATGACCGTGCCGGTGGTGCAGAGCGCCCTGACCGTCGTCATGGTCGTGCTCAGCCTGGTGCTGTTCATCGCGTACGTCACCCAGACCCTGCAGCTGATGAAGGTCGGGCCCGTCGTCGAGCGGATCAACAAGGAGTCGCTCGGGGAGGTGGCGAGAATGCCCGTGCAAGGGCCCGACGGGGCGCCCCTGGCGCCCGAGGTCGCGCGCATGAGCCACCAGGGGCACGCCGGCGTCCTGCGGGACGTGCACATCGCGCGCCTGGTGCGCGTCGCACGGCGGAACGGGGTGGTGCTGCGGCTCATCCCCCGGATCGGGGACCACGTGGTGCCCGGTACGCCCGTGTTCGCGGTCCACGGGCCGCGTGTGCCCGCCCGGTCGGCGCTGCGGCACAGCGTGTCGGTCGGCGTCGAGCGCAGTTTCCACCAGGACCTGGGCTTCGGACTGCGGCAGCTGTCCGACATCGCGCTGCGGGCGCTGTCGCCCGCCGTGAACGATCCGACCACCGCCGTGCAGTGCCTCGACCGGATCGTGGAGTTCCTCGCGGCGGTCGCCGTACGCCCGCTGGGCGCGGTGCACCACCGGGACCGCAAGGGGGTCGTACGGCTGGTGCAGAACGTCCCCGGCTGGACCGATCTCGTCGACCTCGGGCTCACCGAGATCCGTGGATGCGCCGCGGCAAGCCCGCAGGTCTCCCGGCGGATGCTGGCCGGCATCGACGATCTGCTGCGGCTCGTGCCCGAGGACCGGCGTGCCCCGCTGGTGCGACACCGGGTGCTTCTGGCCCAGGCCCTGGAACGGACGCTGCCCGAGGCGGCCGAGCGCGCGTTCGCGCTGCGGCCCGACCGCCAGGGCATCGGCTGAACATGTTGCGGAAGGCCGCCTCCGGTACTCCTCCGCCCGCTCTCCCGGGCAGCGACGTACCCGCCCGGTGCGCCTTCAGGACACCAGAGGCGGCTCGTCCAGCTCCGTCAGCCGTACGGTGCACAGGCCGCCGCGTTCGGCCCTGACGTCCGTCACCCTCAGCTGGGTGCCCGGCAGCAGGATGAACTCGTCCTCCCCGGTGAACGCGGAGAAGTCGCGGATGCCCACGGCCCGGGCAGGGACCACTTCGAACAGGGTCCGCTTGCCGCGGCTGCCGAGGAACGCCTTGGCCACGCCGAGCTCGGACGTGCACGAGGACACGCCCCACCAGGTCACGGTCCGGCCGAGCGGATACTGCGCACGCAGGTCGAGGGACACACCACGCCACAACGGCCGGGTGCGAACGGGAAGTTGCGACACCGCGGAGAACAGCAATCGCAGATACGGCAGGTACGGGACGAGTCCGGAACGGTCCTGAGAGCGCAGCACGGCGTTGATCTCCCGGTAGAACGCGGACTCGCAGGTGTAGAGGTGGAGGGCGGCGATCGCGTCGGCGGAGAGGCCGCCGGACGCCTCGTCCGCCCGCAGCTTGCCGAACTCGTGCGATCGGTCGACGTGACGGCCCAGTCCGGACAGCAGCGTGGTGACCGGGGCGACGGCCTCACGGAGGTCCATCAGGGGGGTGTCGAACACACCCGTGATCGCGGGGAGGACGAGTCCTTCGTCCTTCACACCGGAGAGACGGTCGAGATACAGCTGGTGCAGTTCCATCGTGGACGCGATGAACGCGCCCATGCGGTCGGCGACGGCGCCGCGGGCCCCACCGCCCTCCGCGGCGATCTCGTTCCAGCCGGTGCTCGGCAGCCAGTCGATCTCGTCGGCACCCAGTGACGTGAGCGCGGCGTTCACCGTCCCGAGATGGTCGCCGTCGCAGAAGATGTCGCCCTGCGCGGCGGGGTTGGCATGGTCGATGTGCCGGATGTCGACCTCGGGGTACTTCTTCTGGAGCTTGAGAACGACCTTCTTCAGACTGCGCGCGTGCGCCCCCCACCACGCGAAGACGACCCCACGGTCCTCCTCGTCCGCCGTCTGCTTGGCCTTGAGGATCTCCTCGACGATCCTCTCGGCGACCGGCCGCCAGAACCTGGTGTGACGGTCGGTGCCGATCGCCCCGTCGCTGTCGGCCGTCAGCGCCGCGTTCAGCAGCAGTACGCCCTGTGTGAGCATTGCCTGGAACCATTCCGGCGGCTGGACCGTGTCGTGCTTCTTCAGCAGCGCTCGGACGTCGGCTATAGGGGTCTTCTTGGGTATGCCGTACTTCCACATCGCCGCTGCCTTGATGAGGCAGCGGATGCTGACGACCCTGCCGAACTGGCTGTCCCTCCAGTCGTGGAAGGTGTTGTCGAACATGGCGATGCCGGTGGCGCTCTCCGGCCGCGGGTACGGGTTCTGACCGAAGACGACGACCTTCCACTTGTGCGGCGCGTTGGGCTTGAGCGCCTGGAAGGTCAGCTCGCGGACGGGGACGACCTCCGGGCGGCGGCTCGGGCCGATGAACTCGGCGGCGTCCGGCTGCGCTTCGATGACCGGCCTCAGCAGGGGAAGCCACGGTTCAGCGCCGCCCTCGAACAGTTCCGAGAGGGCCAGCGGGTCGTTCGGGCCGGACGGGGCGGGCGTGTGCACATCGCTCATGACGGAAGGACTCCGGAGGGTCGAAGCGTGCTGGTGGAAGGGCCGATCCGAGAAGTGCCACGAGGCTATGCGGGCCCACTGACAGTCTCCTTCCGGCTCCCGCGCACAGGGCGGGACGGCTCCGCTGTCAGTGCGGGGCAGTAGCGTCCAGATCAGTTGAGTGACCGTTGCCGATCGGAGTGAACCGTGACCGCGGACCGTGTGCAGCCACTGCTCGGAGTGGTGCTGACCGATGTCAACAAGGCAGTGGTGGAGGCATGGCGGGCCGCCTTCGCCGACACTCCCGGGATAGAGGTCCGCCAGGGCTCGATCCTCGACGAGGACGTCGACGCCTGGGTCAGTCCCACCAACTCCCGCGGCCGGATGGACGGTGGAGTCGACGCAGCCGTCAAGCGGCATCTCGGCGCCGGCATCCAACTGCGGGTGCAGAGGGCGATCCGCAGCGGTTTCGACGGGGCGCTCCCGGTCGGCAGCGCGGTGTGCGTCCCGTCCGGGGCGGTCACCCCGAGGTTCCTCATCTCTACGCCGACGATGGAGTCGTCCTCGCAGAACGTCAGCGAGACCTTGAACGTGGCCCTCGCCTGCGCCGCCGCGTTCCAGGCAGTCCACCAGCAGAACAAGAAGGCGCCGGGCAGTATCCGCTCGGTGGCGTTGGTCGGCATGGGTGCAAGGACCGGCCGGGTGCCGGCACGGGTGTGCGCCAATCTGATGTGGACGGGATACACCCTCTTCCGCGACTGTTCCTTCGACGACTACGACGAACTGCGCAACACGATCGTCGCGCAACTCGACGACATCGACAGCGCCCCCGTGGAGAGGCGCATACGCATCGTGCCGCCCACGCGCACCGCGTCACGTCGTGGATGAGCCGCTCAAGTCCCGGACGGGTTCGGCTCGTCGCGGTCGGCGGGGCGGGCCGTACGGCAGGCCGCCGTCTTGTGAGCGGGACGTGGCATCGGCCGGGACGGCGGGGCGCCCCCTGGTGATCGGCGCGTCCTCGTATTCGCCGCCCCGGCCGGTACCCGTCGGACGGATTCCGGCGGGACCCGTTTCGGCGGTGGCGAGGTGTTGCCACCGACCCCATCGGGACATCGTGCAGGCGGTGGGATCGGCACCGGCGACCGGGGCCGGGCGACGTTCAGGACGGTGTCACCGGTGTGCCGTCCTCCGTGACCTCAGCGGAGCCGGAGCGCCGCTGATGCCGCGGGAACCCGCTGGTAGATTCGTCCGCCATGCGTGCACGTGAGTACGATCTCGACTTCCGCGACAGGGCCGGCCGGATACGGGCCTGGGGGATCGGTCTGCTGGCTGTCGCGGCCCTCCAGTGGGCATGGTGCGCCCTGCTGCTGCTCACGCCGTACACGGTCGACGAGGAACCCGACGACCAGCACCCCGCGGAGTGCGAGTCGCGGTTGCTGACCGAACGCGGTACGGCCAACGACGGGCTGCAGAGGAGTGATTGGTGCCAGAACGAACGCGACTGGCCCGAAGCCCTGGCCGTGCTCGGACTGTCCGTACCGGTGTCGGTGGCCGGCGTCGGGCTCTTCACGAGCGGCAGTGTGAGCCGCCGGATGAGTGCCCACGCCGAGGCGATGCGCGAACTGGACAAGCTCGTCGACGCACGGAAGGCGTAGCCCGGCCCTCGCCGCTCCCTCGCGACCGCCCGGAACGAGCCCGGGCCCGGAACCACCGCACGCGGTCGGCCGGACCGGTGACGCCTCGGCCGCGCTCCTTCTGCGCCGACCGATGAGTTCCCGGGTCCGGCGGGGTCTACCTCCGTAGGAGCAGGAACCGCCCACGAGCTCTGTGAGGGACCATGACCACCCACGCACTGCCACCCGTCGTCGACGCCGTGACATGGGAGCGCAGGCTTGATGCGCTGCGTGTCCGGGAGAAGGCCGCGACGCGCGAGCTCGACGCCATCGCCGCCGAGCGTCGTCGCCTGCCGATGGTCGAGATGCCCGACTACACCCTGGAGGGCGAGGACGGCGCCGTTCGGCTGGCGGACGTCTTCGAGGGCAGCAGGCAACTGATCGTGTACAGCCACATGTGGTCCGGCGGCAACGCATGGCAGTGCCCGGGCTGTACGGGGTTCACCTCGCAGTACACGCGTCTGGAGTTCCTGGACGCCTACGACGCGCGATTCGTCGTCGTCACCCAGGGCCCGATCGACGAGGCGCTCGCCTACAGGCGGCGGGTCGGCAACCGGATGACGTGGTACTCGACTGCCAACAGCTCCTTCGGCACCGATGTCGGCGCTCCGCCCGAGGGAGGGTTCGCGGTCAACGTCTTCCTGCGCGACGGCGAGACGGTCTACCGCACCTGGCACACCGACGGCCGCGGCACCGAGCAGCTCAGTCACACCTTCGCGCTGATCGACCTGCTGCCGTACGGGCGGCAGGAGGAGTGGCAGGACTCGCCCGAGGGCTGGCCGCAGTCGCCGACGTACAGCCGATGGGCGTCTTCGAAGGACATCGCCGCGCTCTACGGACCGGGCTCCGGTGGCAGCTGACGGAACCCGGTGGCCCCTCCTCCGCCCTCGGCGGGTTGCCCGTTCCCAGGAGTTCCCCACTCGTTCCGGGGCTCTCAGCCAGAGGCACGGGCACGGGACGGGGACAGGGAACGGCGGACGGGGACGGGCCGGCGGTTCGGCGCCGGCCGGTGCTCGGCCGCCGGATGTGTTCCTCATACCGGCGTGAGTTCTTCATGTCCGGTCAGCGGGCGGCTTTTTCATACGTAATCTGACCAGCTCACCGATCTCGACACCACCGTCGACGCGCCCGAACGCGCGAAGCAGGCGGTCTCCTGACGCGTAAATAGCAGCAGGTCAGGGTCGGTGTGGGCAGCATTGGACGCCCGGTGGCCGTGGGGTCGCCGGGTGTCCGGGGTCGTCGGTCAGGCTGGCTGCTCCCTCGGGTTGAGGGTGACGGTGTAGCCGAGCTGGTTGAGCTGGTTGATCGCG
>NZ_JASHLT010000097.1:0-5500 GCF_030056615.1 Streptomyces sp. HNM0645
GCGGCCGGGCGTTGCGCCCGGCCGGGCGGTGGTCGGACCTCTCATCAGCGTCTCCGACGGCACCCCTCGGACCCGGTGACACCACCCCCCAGGTCATCCGTTCGACAGGGGGCAACAGTCATGCCGGGCCCGGAGGCCAGCGGCCCTCTTGCAGGACCGCGAAAAACATAACGGGGAAACGGGGTGGGGGGCGGGACCCTGGTTCATGGTCATGGTCCGCACCCCAGGGACAGCGAAGACGCCGACCGATAGGGTCAACGCCCATAGTTCAATCGGCCACCGTAGAGTCGAACCACGTCGGGCCCTCGGTGAGCGCCTGCTTGATCCGGAAGAGGGCGAACTCCTCGAGCTCGGGCAGCGCGTCGACGGGGAACCACCCCACCTCCAGCGACTCCTCGTCGTTGACGCGTGCCTCACCGCCGACCGCCCGGCAGCGCAGGCACACGTCCATGAACTGGCACCGGTCGCCGTTGGGGTAGGTCACCGGCCGGGCGAACGTCTGGACGAGCACGATGCGCTCGGGGACGCAGCGTACGGCGGTCTCCTCGTACACCTCGCGGACCGCTGCCGTGGCCGGCTGCTCCCCCGGTTCCGGGATGCCGCCGATGATCGACCACTTGCCGGTGTCGGCGCGTCTTCCCAGAAGCACCCGTCCCTCGTCGTCGAAGACCACGGCGCTGACCCCCGGCAGGAAGAGCAGCTGGTGACCGGCGGTGGTCCGGATCTCACGGATGAAATCGGGGATGCCCATGAACCGACCCTAACCGGCCGCGGCCCGACGCTCCTTCGCGCGGGTGCGGCCCACCCAGCCCATGGCGCCCAGCGCGAGTGCCGCAAGGACGCCCTCGGGGAGAGTGCCCATGCGTGTCGCGGGAGTCAGGGAGGAACGCAGCGGCACCTCGGCGACCAGGGCGTCCGGGGTGAACATCCGGGTCTGCTGCACGATCGTCCCGTCCGGCCGGATGATGGCGCTGACACCGCTGGTGACGGGCACCACGACGGCCCTGCTGTGCTCGACCGCCCGCACCCGGGACATCGCCAGTTGCTGGTAGGTCATCTCGCTGCGGCCGAAGGTGGCGTTGTTGCTGGGTACGGAGATCAACCGGGCGCCGTGCGTGACGGTGTCCCGCACCGCCCAGTCGAAGGCCGCCTCGTAGCACGTGGCGAGGCCCACCTTGGTACCCGCCAGATCGAAGACGCCCACCTTGTCGCCGGGGCCGAAGTCGCGGCGGACCCGGTCCACGTCGGAGCTGAAGAGGCGGACGAAGGGCCGCATGGGGATGTACTCGCCGAACGGCTGCACGTGCCGTTTGTCGTAGGTGGCCACCGGCCCCTTCTCGGGGTCCCAGGTGATCAGGGTGTTGCGCAGCGGCCCGGTGTCGGGGGTCAGGACCGCCCCGATCACGGTCGGCGCCCCGATGGCCCTGACGGCCCGGTCGATCACCAGCCGTGCGTCGCCGTTGCGGTACGGGTCGAGGTCCGAGGAGTTCTCCGGCCACAGCACGAAGTCCGGCTCGGGCACCTTGCCCGCGGCGACGTCCTCGGCGAGCTGCTCGGTGCGGTTCGCGTGGTTGTCGAGGACGGCCCGGCGCTGTGCGTTGAAGTCGAGGCCGAGCCGCGGCACGTTGCCCTGGATGGCCGCGACGGTCGCCGTGCCGTCCTCGGCCGAGTCGTCGACGAGGGGCAGCGCCGCGACGGCGGCGGTGACGGGGACGAGGACGGTGAGCGCGGCGGCGGCGACCGGCCCGCGCGGGAACTCGCCCGTCCTCCGGTGCTCACGGAGGCGGCGGGCCGTCTCGTACAACCCGAAGCCGCACAGCGCGACCGCGAAGCCCAGCACGGGGGTGCCGCCCACCGCGGCGAGCGGCAGGAAGACACCGTCCGCCTGACCGAAGGCGATCTTGCCCCAGGGGAATCCGCCGAAGGGGACCCGCGCGCGCAGACCCTCACCGAGGATCCACACGGCGGCTGCCCACACCGGCCACAGCGGCAGCCGGGACACGACGGCGACACCGACGCCGGTCACGGCGACGAACAGCGCCTCGACCGCGGCCAGGGCCAGCCACGGGACGGCGCCGACCTCCTCTCCCGTCCAGACGAGCAGAGGCAGCAGGAAGCCCAGCCCGGCGAGGTGGCCGAGCCCGAACGCGGCCCGCGCCCGCCGTCCGCGGAGGCACCAGCCGAGCAGCGCGAAGGCGGGGAGCGCCAGCCACCAGAGCGGGCGCGGCGGGAAGCTCAGGAACAGCACGACCCCGGACAGCGCGGCCGCAGCGGGCCTGGCGAGCCGCCGCAGCAGCCGGCCTGCCCGGTTGGAGGAGGCGGGCACGGACTGCCGGGTACCGGTGGGGGTGATGGTGGCGCTCACGTGCCGGAGTCTACGGCGGCGCGGCCCGCCGACGTCGGCGCGGCCCCGGTACGGAGGACGACCGTGCGGCGCGCGCCCTCGGCACGGGCGGACGTCGGCGGGCACGGGGCCGATGATTCTCCCGGCAGCGGCCGGTGGTCGCCCCGGCAGCGGAGGAGGCGCCTCTCCGCGCAGGTGGGAGAGGGGTCCCAACGGCGGGAGACGGGGTTCCGCCGCCGGTCAGATGGCCGTGGTCGTCCCCGTGGAGGCTCCCGGCCGAAGGTGGTCGCGGATCACCCGGACCGCGGTCTCCGCGTCGTCCACGGTGACCGTGAAGGTGCGGCCGTCACCGAGGGTGAGCACAATGCCCTCGCCTCGCCGGACGATGACGGCGGTACCCTGCTCGGGACGCCAGCGGCAGCCCCAGCCGCCCCAGTGGCAGGGCGTGACCTTGGGGACGAACTCGGCGCCGACGACCTGTGCGAGCGGAATCCTGCGCCGCGGCACTCCCATGTGGCCGCAGCGCACCTCCATGGCGTCCTTGTCGACCTTCACCGCCACATGGACGAAGGCGAGGGTCCCGAAGAGCATCAGCAGCCCGGCGGCGACGCAGCCGATGACCGACATCAGCAGGGCGACGACACCCGACGTCCACGGCGCGTCGACGGCGAGTTCGATTCCCAGGGCCATACAGGCCGCTCCTGCGGCGGCCAGGACCCACTGGAGTCGGTTGGTCGCGCGACCGGTCCAGAGTGCGGGCGGCGGGTCTCCGGCCTGCCCCTTGCCACGGGGGTGGTCCGTCATGCCTCGCACAGTACTCACCTTCCGGTTCGGGAGCACTGCCTCGTGGGTAGGTCCTCGGAGCCGTGGGAACGGCTCCTCTGCCCCGCTTCTGCCCAGGTCGTCCCGGGCGAACCGGATCCGCCGGCGCGCTGCCGCTCAGTGTGCGGGCGTGACCGGTTTCACCGCGTCGAGCAGCCTGCCCTCGGCGTACGCCCGGGCCGCTCCGGGAAGCTCCGACGCACGGCCGCTGAGCAGTACCGCCAGACCGCCGCCGGGCGCGGCCGCGGGCGCGGGACGTGCACCGACGCGCCGCAGCGCCTGGGCGGCGACGGCCCCCGCGGAGCCGTGCAGGACGACCGGCGGGAGCCCCTCCGGGCGGCCCTCCGCCACGGCGGCGCGGATCCGCTCGGCGACGAGTTCGTAGTGGGTGCAGCCGAGGACCACGGCGCGTACGTCCGAAGGGGTGAGCGCGGCCGCGGCGGCCACGGCGCGGGCCACGGCTGCCTGGTCCGCCCACTGGACGGCGTCGGCGAGACCGGGGCACGGCACTTCGGTGACCCGGGCTCCGTCGGCGAAGTCCGCTATGAGTCCGCGCTGGTAGGGACTGCCCGTGGTGGCCGGGGTGGCCCAGATGGCGACGCGGCCGCCGCCGGCGGCCGCGGGCTTGATCGCGGGTACGGTGCCGATGACCGGCAGGCCGGGCTCCAGCGCGGTGCGCAGCGCCGGGAGGGCGTGGACGGACGCGGTGTTGCAGGCGACGATCAGCGCGTCCGGGCGGTGTGCGGCCGCCGCCCTGGCGACGGTGAGGGCACGCTCGATGACGTCCTCCGGGGTACGCGGACCCCACGGCATGCCGTCGGGGTCGGAGGAGAGGACGAGATCGGCGTCGGGCCGCAGCCGGCGCACCGCGGCGGCCGCAGCGAGGAGGCCGATTCCCGAGTCCATGAGCGCGATCTTCACCCGGTCACCCTAGCCGACGGGCCTTGCGGTCCCCGCGATGTGGTGCACACTGCGGCGAATGAGCCCCCTTGCGTGGATCGCCCTGACTTCCCTGGCCGCGTGGCTGTGGCTGCTGCTCGGGCAGGGCTTCTTCTGGCGTACGGACCAGCGGCTGCCGCGGCGGACGGCGCCGGCCCAATGGCCCTCGGTGGTGGTCGTCGTGCCGGCCAGGGACGAGGCCGCTGTGCTGCCGGAGAGCCTGCCGTCGCTGCTGCGGCAGACCTACCCGGGCAGGGCGGCGGTGGTGCTCGTCGACGACGGCAGTACGGACGGCACGGGCGAGCTGGCCCGCAAGCTGGGCGAGCAGTACGACGGGCTGCCGCTGACGGTGACCTCGCCGGGCGACCCGGAGCCGGGGTGGACGGGCAAGCTGTGGTCCCTGCGGCACGGCATCGCCCTGGCCCGCGCCCTCCGGCCCGACTACCTGCTGCTCACCGACGCGGACATCGCGCACGAGCCGGACAGTCTGAGCGAACTGGTCGCGGCCGCGAACGCGAACGGCCTGGACATGGTGTCGCAGATGGCCCGCCTGCGGGTGGCGACCGGCTGGGAGCGCCTGGTCGTGCCGGCCTTCGTGTACTTCTTCGCCCAGCTCTACCCGTTCCGCTGGATCAACCGGGAGCCCGCGCGCGCCACGGCCGCGGCGGGCGGATGTGTGCTGCTGCGCACGGAGACGGCCGAGCGCGCCGGGATCCCGGAGTCGGTGCGGCAGGCGGTGATCGACGACGTCGCCGTGGCACGGGCGGTGCGCCGGGCCGGCGGCCGGATCTGGCTGGGGCTCGCCGAGCGGGTGGACAGCGTCCGCCCCTATCCACGGCTCGCGGACCTGTGGCGGATGGTGTCCCGGAGCGCCTACGCCCAGCTGCGCCACAGTCCGCTGCTGCTCGCGGGGACGGTCGCCGGGCTCGCAGTCGTCTATCTGTCGCCGCCCGTCGCGGTGTACGCCGCGGTGCTCCCGGGGGTACCGGGGTCCGCCGTGGCCGGCTGGGCGGGACTCCTGGCGTGGGCGGTGATGGCGGCGACGTACGTCCCGGTGCTCCGCTACTACCGGCAGACGCTGTGGCTCGCCCCGACGCTGCCGTTCACCGCTCTGCTCTATCTGCTGATGACGGTGGACTCGGCGGTGCAGCACCACCGGGGACGGGGCGCGGCCTGGAAGGGGCGTACGTACTCCCGTCCCGAGGCCGCACCCGACCGTTGACGCCCGGCTCAGCTTGGCGTTTAACCGCGTTGTGTTTGGTGTTCCTTGATCGATTCGGCGCGTTTGATGGTTTTGCCGACGTCGTGGCGCTTGGCACGTTGCTTGTTCTTCGAGCCGGGAGGCCGTCCAGGCCCGGGCCGGGTTGGTTTCGGTGCGGTCGCTGGGCGGGCTGC
>NZ_JASHLT010000098.1:0-5491 GCF_030056615.1 Streptomyces sp. HNM0645
CCCCCTGGACTTCGCTTCCCCCCGCACAGCTGACTGGTCATCAAACTGAGTGCCGACGAAGAATAACCCAACACCACACCCACCGAACTGTGGCAGGGATCACAAGGCTTGTGGCTCTCGCGGTCGATCCGGAATAACCGCTGGTGAGTTGACGCACACTCCTTCATCGCGGGCAAGTGGCGGTGCCGGCCGCAACGACGACAGGCGAAGCGGCGCCAGGCGGACGGATCTCGCCTGGGGCCGCTTCGCATCCGGAGCGGCGCGTCGGCCCTACTCTGCTCCGGATTCGCCAACCCGCGCATGGAGGGAGTCATATTGCGCGTACATGCGAGCCAGCGCCGGCAC
Source organism: Streptomyces sp. HNM0645 (assembly GCF_030056615.1). Lineage (NCBI taxonomy): Bacteria > Bacillati > Actinomycetota > Actinomycetes > Kitasatosporales > Streptomycetaceae > Streptomyces > Streptomyces sp. HNM0645. The sequence goes on from NZ_JASHLT010000098.1 coordinate 346, forward strand.
GTCATCCCGCACTGCCAGAAATTCGAGCAGCCGAGCGAGCAGCAGGTCTACAGCCTCACGCTCCTGCTCCGGGGTCGAACCATCCAGTTTGCTCCAGCCCCACGAATCAACGCCGGGCAGCGCTTCGTCGAGGACGAGCGCCTGCCATCCGAAGCTGGAGCATTCACCCTTGCGCACGACCAGCCACTCGGTAAATCCACACAGCAGCCCACCCGAGCGAGCCTCGTCGAATCCGACGAGGAACATCACCGCGCTCTTGTACGAACGGTCGAGACCGTAGAGCCCCGGCCGAGCAGCAACCCCTTCGAAGTACTGCCTGTCGTTCACAGATTTCCTCAATTCCCCCTGTGCAGGCCTACACCGCCATGGAATGCGCCAGCGAGGCCTTCTCGTCGAGGAGGGTTGCCGCGTGCGGAGGCGTCAGTGCGAGGGTCCCGCCCGCGCGCTCCAGCAGGACGAGCGAGGTGACCAGCAAACCGTGGGCCAGCCCGTGCAGCACCTCGTTCCGGGTCGAGGCATACCGCTCGTACAGGCCCTCGACGAAGACCCGAAATTGCTCGATGTCCACGTCACATCCGCCCTGGTCGTTCGGAGTCAGCCCCGACGGCAACTCCAGGAACTCGGCCGCGCCATGGGCCAGGGAGGCGTACAGCAGACCGCTGTGGTAGCCGGCGTCCCAGAGCGTCTCGCCGTCCAGTCCGAAGGGGTAACTCAATCTGCGATCTCCATTCCTACGGCAGTGAATTCAGGTCGGCCGGCGGACGGCCCGCGGCCGGCCCTCGTTGCGGAACGCTTGATACGACTGAGGGCGCCGCCGGAATCCCGGCGACGCCCCGCCAGTCGGCGTGACCACTCCCGGTCCGCGCTACCGTCCGGCCTGCAAAGAGTGGTATTCCGTGTACATACGGGCCAGCGACTCACTGTCGTCGCGTACGTCCAGGAACTCCAGGACGAGCGAGAAGAGGTGATCCACAGCCCGCTGGTCCTGCTCCGGTTCCAGACATCGCCAGTTCCGGAGACTGACACCGGGCAACGACTCCTGGAACACGAGCGCATACCAAACGGCGCTGGAGGGTTCGCCCTTGCGCACGATCAGCCACTCCCTGAAGCCCCGCAGCAAACCGCCGTCCCGAGCCAGGTCGAACCCGAGAAGGAGCATGGCGGTGGGGTGGTAGGTACCGTTCAGACCGTACATGCCCGGCCTGGCCCGGAGCTGTTCGATGAGCTGCTTGTCAGCCACGCGGCTCCTAGAATCCGAAGTTGATGACGTCGGGCCAGTCCCACTTGGCCTTGTACTCGGCGATCGTCTCACCGCCTCGCCCCGTAAAGCCGTCATAGACCCGGCCCTTGTAGACGACCACGACGTGCTCGAACCAGAAAGTGTCCTGCCCTCTGTAGCCGCCGAGGCCGTGCTGGCCCGCCGGCTTGATGGTGACGATCTCGCCTCCCCCCAGACTGTCACGGATGCGTTTTGCGCACGCGCCGCAGTCGGTGGAATCGGGGATCTTCGACTTGTCCCTGGGGAGCCCGGGGACGTTGTGCGTCAGGCAGGGCACGTCAGCGGACCCGGCAGACATCGCGGACATGGTCCGCATCCCGGCCTTGCTGACGACGTTGCAGCCACGCTTCAGAAGCTTGAGCCCGTCGTAGGCCTTTTCCAGTGCCTTCAGTTTGGCGCCGATGAGGACGTCCGCGGCAAGGCTCGAGCAGTGCTCGAAGTCCTTGTTGTCGAGGCAGCCCTCGAGTTCGGTGAGACCGGTGAGTTCGGCCGTGACTCCCCAGAGCTGCTCCATGGCATCGCCGAACTCGTCGCCCATGGAGAGGATGTCGCAGCCGATTTCGTTGTGCTGGCACCAGCGGGCGAATTCCTGCGGATCGCAGGGGACGATGGCCTGGCCGCAGCGATATATCTTCCGGGCGCGGTAGCCGGGGTCGTTCATCGCCTCCTGTTTGGCGGCGATGGCCGCCTTACGGCGGGCTTCCTCCTCCTCACGGTGCTTCTTGACGGCGATGGTGAACGCCTCGGTGGCCGCCGCGAGAGCGGCCTTGGCGTCCTCGCCCGCGGCGATCGAGGACTGGCGCGCCTGTTCCGCGGCGAACCAGGCGCTGGACGCCGACGCCTGGGCCAACTCCGAGGAGAGCGTGGCGTCCGTGGCGGAGCGGGCGGCGTCCTCGGCCGCGATGTCGGCCCGGTTGGCCGCGTTGCGGGCGGTGGCGGCGGAGGCGGCGGCGCTGGCCGCGGACGCTTCGGCGTCCTTGGCGTGTTCCGCGGCCTCGTCGGCGTGGTCCTGGGCCTCGGCGGCCGAGTCACTGGCCTTCTGCGCCCACTGGTTGGCCTCCGCGGACGCCTTGCGGGCGAGGGCGGCGACCTTCTGCGCGGTGGCCGCGTTCTGCTGCGCGGTGGCCGCGATCTTCGCCGCCTCCGCGATCAGCTTCTGGACCCTGGCCACATGGGTGGCCGACAGATGGTCCTTACGGGCCGCCTTGTACTGTCCGGAGACGACGAAGGCGTGCAGGGTCTGCGGGGAGCCCTCCAGAGCGATCCGGGCCGCGGACCTGACCTCCGGTCCGCCGGAGGAGTTCAGCTGGGCCGCCTTGACCCGCTCGTCCTGCGTCCGCGCCGTGAACTGCGTCTTGATCAGGAACTCGCTGTACTTCTTCGGGTCCCCGCTGTTCAGCGCCGTGCGGCCGGCGTCGGTGAGGACCGGCCCGGCACCGGAGACGGCCTGCGCGATCGCCACCCGCATGCTCTGGGCCGCGGCCTGGTACTGCCCACTGGTGGTGAACGCCGTGACCGCGGCCGCGTCGCCGTCGAGCGCGGTCTCGGCCGCCGCCCGCACCTCCGCGACCTCACTCTCCTCGGCCAGCCGCTCGACGTAGGAGCGCTCGTCCTGCTCCTTCGCCGTCGTCCAGCCGCCCTGCAGATAGTCGATGACGACCTCGTCCGGGCCTGCCAGTGCGGCTTCAGCCGCGCCCCGTCCCCAGGCCGTGCCGTTCTTCATCGCCAGGACAGCGAGCTTGCGGCCCTCGGCCGCGATGGCCTTCAGGTCGGCTCCGGGCCTGCCCGCCTCGGCCACCAGCCGGGCCCGCTCCGCGTCCCGGTCCTTGACCGCCTGCTCGAATCCCGCCCGGGCCGACGTCCTCGCGGCGTCCGCCGCCTTCTGGTCCCTGGCCCGCTCGATACCGGCGTTGGTACGGCCCAGCAGTTCCTCGGCCTCCACCTCCCGCGCGAGCGTGTAGACCTGCTGCGCCTTGACCACCGCGGCCGCCGCCGCGTTCGCGGCGTCGGTCGCCGCGTTCGCGTGCGCCGTCGACTTCGCCGCCGCGGTGGCCGCATCACCCGCGTGCTCGGCCGCCTCGTCAGCCGCCGCAGCCGCGTTGTTCGCATGCGTGGCGGCCGACCGGGCCGCGTCACGCGCCTCACCCGCAGCCTTCGCCGCCTTGCGTGCCAACGCCTCGGCAGCGGCCGCCGCGCGATTCGCCTCGGCGGCGTGCCGCTTGGTCGCCGCAGCCGCGGCCCGCGCCTCGGCAGCCGCCGCGCTGGACTCACCGGCCCAGTTGCTCGCCTCGACCGCCGCGTTGGCCGCGAGGTTCGCGTTGGCACCCGCACCCGCGGCGGACGCCGCGGCGTCCCCCGCGGCGGTGGCCGCCTTCGACGCCTGGTCGGCCGCGTCAGCAGCAAGGCCGGCGCCCTTGGCCGCGGTACGCGCGTTCTCGGCAGCCACCCGCGCCGCGTTTGCGTTCCGCGCGTCCACTGCGGCATCCGCCGCCGCACCACGCGCACGCGAAGCGGCCTGCGAGGCACCCGCCGCCGCAGCAGCGGCCTGGGACGCCGCGTTCGCCGCGACCCGAGCCGAGTTGGTCGCCGCACGCGAGGCGTCGATCGCCTGCTGTGCGGACGCCGCCGCCTGCGAGGCCGCCTTCGCCGCACGACCCGCTGCGCGCGCGGCCTTCGCCGTGTCGTCCTTCGCGGCCTCGGCCTCGGCCGCGGCCTTGAGTGCCGCTTCCTTGGCGAGCTTCGCCGCCTCGATCGCCTTCGCCGACTCGGTCTTCGCCGAAGCGGTCTCCTTCGCGGCCTGCCGGCCGGCCTCCTTCGCCTGCTCGGCGAGCTGGGCGACGGTGGCGTGCTCCTGGTCCTTGTCACGCGCGACGAACTGGCCGACCTCCAGGAACTCCCGGATGTCCTCGGGGGTACCGGCCAGGGCGAGCTGCCCGGCCGCACGGACGTTGGTCCCGCCCACGCTGATGAGCTGTACCAACTGCACCCGCTCGTCCTGCTCGCGCTGGGTGTACTGCCCGTCGCGCAGGAACGTGCGGACGTCGTCCGGCGAACCGTTCAGCGCAGCCCGCCCCGCATCGGCCACGACGGGCCCGGAGGTGCTGATGATCTGGGCCACGCGGACCCGGTCGTCCTGCTCCAACGGGGCCTCCCAGCCCCAGCTCAGGAAGCTCTCCAGCTCCTCCTGGGTGCCCAGGAGAGCCGTACGGGCAGCGGCCATCAGCTCCGTACCGCCGACACCGGCGAGCTGAGCGGCGGACACCCGCTGGTCCTGCAGGGCAAGCCCGTCCGCGGCCGCCAGGAACGCCTGGACCTGGGCATCGCTGCCGGTCAGTGCCGCCTCAGCGGCCGCCTTGACCCCGGGTCCGCCCGCCTTCCAGTAGTCGACCACCAGACCACGGTCGGTCGCGGTTACCTCGGCCGGAGCGGCGACCTGCCCGGGACCCGCAGCCGGTGCCGCGACCGCGGCCGGTGCGGAACCCGGCAGACCGACCATGAGGGCCAGTGGGAGCAGGCCCAGGGCGAGGGCACGCATCCCGCGTAAAGCCGCTCCCGTAATGCCCGGTCCCGGTCCATGGAGTTTTCGTTTCAAGAATCGCTCGTCTCGTACGGCCGACAACTCTCTCAGGCTGCCGGACATTGATGACGCAGGATGATAAGCGAGGGCATGAAAGGTCACTGGAGAGGCGCAGTCGGGGCAACGTACCCGTCAAGTCGACTACACACAAGGGATTTTATTTGCCACCGCGAGAGCCACAACCCTTGTGATCCCTGCCACAGTTCGGTGGGTGTGGTGTTGGGTTATTCTTCGTCGGCACTCAGTTTGATGACCAGTCAGCTGTGCGGGGGGAAGCGAAGTCCAGGGGG
>NZ_JASHLT010000099.1:0-4875 GCF_030056615.1 Streptomyces sp. HNM0645
CCGGCACCCTGCCCCGCGCCATGGCCTCCCTGCGCAACCTCGCCATCAGCGTCTTCCGCCAGGACGGCCACACCAACATCGCCGCCGCCCTCCGCCACACCGGCCGCGACTACCACCGGCCCCTACGAGCCCTCGGACTCACGTGACGAACCCAGACAGATCTCGATCATGCAATGACCCTGCCCCACCCCCGGCGATGCGTATGGCTGTGCTCATATCTCGATCCCCAGTCGTCGATGCGCATCCCGCCACGAGGGACGGGAACCGCAATTCCCGTGCCATGGGGTGAGCCCGTTTAGCCGGGCGTCCCAGGGCTGCGAATGCGCCACTACATAGCCGCACGCTGCGCGGCTAGCGTCTGCGCCGAGTGAGAGCAGCAGGGATTCGACAACTTGCGCTGAATTCTAAGGCATTGAATTGCCGATGCGTCAACATATCGACTGGGGAGGCGTTTTAGTCGCTTCTCAATTTTCGAGCTGGCGGCCATTCGGCATGTTGAGTGAATTCCTCGTTGTCGATGACCAGTTGTCCAGGTCCTTCACGCGGACTGGGGCAGGCTTTCGTGGCCTGGGAGGGATTTGTGCAGGTAACACAGCAGGTGGTGCAGCTCGCTGCCGAGGGAGACATAGGCGTCATCACGGACGGGATCAAGCCGGACTGGGCCGTATTCGGCGCCATTGGAACCAAAGCGAAGATCATCGTCGGGGTGGTCATGGCTGGCGCCGTTCTCTTCCTGCTCGGAAGTGCCGTCGTGGGCGCCGTGCATATCCGTGTCGGAAATCAGCAGCACAACACGATGGAGACAAAGAAGGGGCAGACGATGGTCGCCAGCTCTCTTCTTGGTCTTTTCGCAGTCGCCTCCATGTCGACACTCTTCGGCATCGTCTACGGGTTTGGAATCTAATGGCCGGGAACCAGAAGCAGACCGGAACACGGAGCCTGACAGCGGAGCCGTCGGAGACTCCTGGGACCGGGGCGGCGTCTCCGTGGCGCAGGGCGAAGATCGGCGCGATCATCTTCGGTGTCGTGCTGGCACTCGGGGTGGCGCTGACCCTGGTCGGCGGCGGAGGGGGCACGGACGGCAAGGGGCCTCTCGAGACGCCCACAGACTCCACGCCCACCTCCCGGGCCGGCGGCAGCGGGCCCGGGGTCAAGGCGAAGACCGTCAAGAGCGGCGTCCCTGTGGGATACCCGCGCACCAAGGACGGTGCTGCGGCGGCCGCGGTCAACTATCAGATGGCCCGTTCCGCGCCGGGCTACTTCACCGACCGGGCGCTGCGTCATCGGGTGCTGAAGACAGTCATGACGTCGTCCGCGCTGGCCGCTCAGCAGGCGCAGGACGATCAGACGGTCAAGGGCCTGATGGCGGCGCTCGGCGCAACCGAGCAGTCGGCGCCGGACATGGTCATGCGGGCCGCCTCGCTCGGCACGAGCGTGCGGTCCTACTCCAACGACACGGCCGCGGTCCGGGTGTGGATGAGCGAGGTGGTGGGGGTTCCCACGGACAAGTCGAAGATGCCTGTCTCCGGCACCTACTCGACCTACGCGCTGATCTTGCAGTGGGAGGATGGTGACTGGAAGGTCGCCACGATCGACCAGGCCGAGGGCCCCACTCCGCTGGTCTCGGCCGACCAGTCGGCGTCATCGACCGATGAAATGCGCCTGGCCAACAAGGAATTCGAGGCACCGCGCTATGCTGGCTGATTTCCTTCGGCGGCGCATGGCGCAGGGCGTTGTCGCCGCCATGTTCGCCGTTTCCATTGTGGTGGCTGGACCAGCAGCACCCAAGGCTCACGCGGATAATGACCTTCCGGTCTGGCTCAATCCGTGCAATGCGCCGGGCGGAAAGATGGTCTGCGAGAAGGCGGATGAGGGCGCCAAGTGGCTGTACGACAAGTCAGGCGCTGATTCCGTTGTCGAGGGTGTGAGTGAGGCCATCGACTTCGCCAGTGACCCGCTCGGCTACCTGGAGCAGAAGCTGCGTTCCGGAACCAAGAGCATGTTCGGTGCCTTCGGTGAAGAACTCACTGGCAAGAAGCCGACCGCACCCAAGAACGGTAAGAAGCCCGGGCCAGCCAAGAAGGGCAAGGGGGACTAGTCGTGACGGAAATCGACTGGGGGAATCCAGGATTCATTCGCCTGTACGGTCTCGTCTTCGCCCTCGCCACCGTCTTCACCATGGTCCAGTGGCTGATCTCGGTGGTGAAGCGAGTGGTCCGGGGTGTGCCTGTTGCCCAGGCCGCCATGGAGAACGTCGGCTACCTGCTGATGTCCGTGGCCGTGGCGGGACTCATGCCGGCAATGGTGATGACCACAGTCGACTTCATCGACAGTGCGGCCGAGGCGATCCTCGGCGACTACATAGCCGAAGTGTTCGTCGGCGGACTGGTCATCTTCACCGCACTGGCCGTTATATCCGTTCTGGTACCCGGCTTCGGAGTAGTCATCGCCATTCCGATCGGCCTGATGATCCTGTTTGCGGTGTTCGGCCTATGGGTCATGTTGGTTGTCCGCGACGCACTCATCCTCCTCGGGCTCATCTTCGGACCGATAGTGTTCTCCGGTCTTGTCGACAAGGATTTGTGGGGCCACACCCGTAAATGGGTCGGGATCATGGGCGGGGTCATCGCGAGCAAACTGGGCATCTACCTCGCCCTCGCCCTGGCAGGCGCCCTCTTGGACGGCGTCGCCGACACCAGCCACGACATGACCGCGCCGGAGGCCATAGGCTCCTGCATCACCTTTATTGTATTGCTGTTCATCGCCCTGTTCATGCCCTTCCAGATCGCGAAATGGCTGCCCATCGTCGGTGACGAGATGCATGCCATGGCCCAGGTCAAGGACGAAGCAGAGCAGCGGGCCAAGGCCGCGCATCAGCAGGGAAAGCAGAGACAGAACGACCTGCAGGCGCAGGCCGCGTCCAAACCGCCGGCCGGGGGTGGAGGGGGTGCCGCAGGGGCGGCGAGCAAGGCCGCTCCACCTGCCGCCGCGGCGATGGCCGTCAAGGAAGCCGGCGACCAGCTGCGCGATCAGGCCGTGCAGTCCGCGAAGGATGGCGCCAACAACGCTTCTGGCGACGGCGGTGGCGGTGGCGATGGCGGTGGCGGTGGCGGTGGGGCCCAGCAAGGCGGCGGCTCCGGCAAGGGCAAGAGCCCCGGTGGGCCCGGCGGCAGTCCGCGCGGTGGCGGCCGCGGCGGAGGGGGCGGTGGCGCCCCGGGCGGGGCGCGGCGACCGGCGCCTGCTCCGCCTCCGCGGCGTGGCGCTCCCGGATCAAGTCCGGGGGGTGCTCCCCCGGCCCCGCCCAGGCAGGGCGGTCAGGCTTCCTCGCTTCCGCCCAGGCCGGGCGGTCAGGCTCCTCCGCCTCCGGCACCCGCTCCTCCGCCCCCGCCGCCCGCGAGCTAGCGGCAGCTCTCACCTCACCTACCACGCTTTGAGAAAGGAGTCGCGATGGACCGCGTCTTCAGCTTCCCCCGACCGCGTCCACGCGGTCTGCTGGGGCGCCGCTTCGAAATGGACGAGCAACTGGTCCTGCTTGGGGGCATCGTCCTGGCCGTCGGCTTGCTGGCCGGCTTGCCCGGGACCCCTTTGAAGATCCTCGGGGCTCTCGGGGCTGCCGGAACGTGCATCTACGTCACGATGGTCCCCCACAAGGGCCGCACCTTCCTTCGCTGGTACGAAATCCGTCGCACCCACCGTCGGCTGCTGCGTGACGGCAAGCTCCTGTACAAGTCGACAGCCCCGCTCGCCGGGCGCCGCCGGGACGGCGCGCCGATACCGGTGGCCCAGCCGGTGGGCGTGCCGGAGGCCCTGGAATGGATCGCGGCGAAGACCGGGTACGGGGACATCGCCGTTCTGCTCCAGCCCACCGAGTCCATGTTCGTGACCTGCATCGAGGTCGAGGGGGCAAAGAACTTCGGCGGATTGGACGGTGCGGACAAGGAAGCGCTGGTCTCCGCCTACGAGTACCTGCTCAAGGAGACCGCTGAGAGCGGAGGTCGCATCGAGTATGTGCAGTGGCTGGCCAGGTTGCTGCCCACCGACCCCAACGCGCACGCCCACGATGCCGCGGTGCGGCGGGATCCGTCAGCACCATCCTGGCTGAGCGAGTCCTACGACCAGTTGGTCGACATGGTTTCGGTCTACGCCGAGGACCGGCGGCTGTTCCTGGTGCTGGGCATCCCTTACACCCAGGAGCTTGCGGCTGAGGCCCTCACCTACAAGACCCTGCACGACGGGTACGGCGAGGTGCTGGGTAAGGAGATCGAGCAGTTCATACGCGGTCTGGGCGGCGCCCAGCTGCGCTGGGTACGCAACCTCGACGAGCCCGCGCTCGCGTCGCTGATTCACCACACCTATGCGCCCGACCACTGGATCAACGACACCCGGGGCATGGATCGCGCGAGCTGCTGGCCTGCCGAGATGGACGCCCGGGAGCCCACCCGCATGGCGGCCCGCAGCTGGGAGGGTGCCGATCCCTGGTACACCGCCACGGCATGGATCAAACAGTTCCCCGTGTTGCCGGTGGGCGTCAACTTCATGGCCCCGCTGCTGCTGTACGTCTCCGACGTGATCTTGACGGTTGGGGTGACGATGCGGCTGCTGCCCGCCGACAAGGCCCTTGAGGACGCCATGGCGGACGTCACCAACGAGGCCGGGCAGGCCGACAACCACCCTCATGGCTCTCCTCATCTCATTCCTCGGTTAGTACTGCAACGGTCTTTGCCGTGACGGTTTGGCAGTCGGATCGTTGTGCTGGGCATGGGGTGGGATGTGGTGCCGGCGGATGTCCGGCGTTGGTCGTCTGGGCTGGCTGAGCTGCATGAACGGTTCGTGTATCGGTTCAACAGGCTGGAGCCGCGGGAGTCGTCGCTGGCG